>NZ_JAQBOW010000159.1 GCF_028287845.1 Mucilaginibacter sp. | reverse complement strand
GGTTTTTCAACAGGGTTTGAATTTCGCAATAAACTAACATTTAACCTGGCTTATTCATTGGGGATAAATAATATTGCATCAACCACCCAACAAGATTCGGGTACTAGTGTTGTTAAGAACAGGGAGTTTTCCATTGGTTTGGGCTACCTGTTTAAGTAACAAATTTACTATGAAAAAACTATTGTTAATAAGGCATGCTAAAGCCACCCACGAAACCGGCTTTACAGACTTTGAGCGGCCATTAAAACCGTCGGGTTTACAAGATGCCGCAATAATGGCCGGGCGGTTAAAGCAACATGCATATATTCCGCAGCTATTGGTATCAAGCCCATCTTTGCGTACAATGAGTACGGCCAATGTTTTCTCGCAACATTTAGCTATACCGGCGGCCGAAGAGGTCAGCAGTATTTATGAGGCCGGGCAGGATGAGCTTGTTGATATAATTAGCCAATTAATTGATACACATAATTTTATTGGACTAGTGGGCCATAATCCCGGCATAGGGCAAGTTCTTTACCATTTAACAGGTGAAATATATAGCGTGCCTCCCGGTGCCGTGGCATTAATAGAATTTGATATAGAAACGTGGGCGGCTGTAAGCGATAAAAGTGGTAAATTAGTTTATTACGATACACCAAAAGATAACGGCTAAGATTTTCGAAGTCTATTTGTTTTTCAACAATAACTCTGCAATAGCAATATCTTCAGGAAAAGTTATTTTAATGTTTTGATAACTGCCGTTAATTAAATTTATTTTAACGCCCATTTCTTCAACCACACTTGCGTCATCAGTGAATTTAGCATGATAGGGTTGCTGATATGCTTTTTTAAGTTGGGCCGATTGAAAAGTTTGGGGTGTTTGTACCAGGTAAATTTCGTCGCGGTTTAAATGGGTAGAAATGCCGCCTTTTAATTGCCTTACTGAATCTCGGCTTTTAACGGCCGCAATGGCATTGCCGTGTTTAGCTGCACTTTGATATGACTCGTCAATTATCTCGCGATTAGTAAGCGGTCTAACCGCGTCATGCACTGCTATAAGCGCCTGCTGGTTGTCTGGTACCAGTTTCAACCCATTTTTAACAGAATGAAAACGTGTTTCGCCACCATTTACTAACTGGTGCGGGACGGTGAAATTATGGGTTTTACAAAGTTGGTTCCAATAGTCATGGAAATCAGCAGGAAGTACCAGGATAAGCTGCGGCTGTGATTGGCTTTGGTAAAAGGCAAACATGGTATGCATCAAAACCGGAATACCATTAAGTGATAAGAATTGCTTCGGCACTACCGACAGCATCCTGCTACCCGAACCACCGGCTACTATAATGGCGTAGTTAGATTTGGAATTTAAGATTTGAGATTTGAGATCGGGATTGCTCATGGGTGGCTAAATTATAAAAAAAATGGGATTTGAGTTTGTCTCAAATCCCATATATAATATCTCAAATCTTAATTATATAATCAGCATTGCATCGCCATAACTATAAAAGCGATACTTTTCTTTTATCGCCACTTCGTAAGCATTCATAACATGTTCATAACCGCCAAATGCAGATACCATCATTAACAACGTTGATTCTGGTGTGTGGAAATTGGTGATCATTGAATTTGCTATACTAAACTCGTATGGCGGAAATATAAATTTGCTGGTCCAGTCATTTACCGGTTTTAAAGTTTTGCTTGCAGATACGGCCGACTCAATAGCGCGCATACTGGTGGTGCCAACGGCGCAAATACGTTTTTTACGTTCAATACCACGGTTTACTATATCGGCTTGCCTTTGCTCAATGATAATTTGCTCAGAGTCCATTTTATGCTTGGTCAGGTCCTCAACCTCAACCTGGCGGAAAGTTCCTAAACCAACATGCAGGGTAACTTCGGCAAATTCAACACCTTTAAGTTCAAGGCGTTTCATTAACTCGCGGCTAAAGTGTAAGCCTGCGGTAGGGGCCGCAACAGCGCCTTCGTGCTTGGCAAAAATGGTTTGATAGCGTTCTTTATCTTCGGCAGTAGCTTTACGTTTTATGTATTTAGGCAGCGGTGTTTCGCCTAATATTTCTACGTTACGGCGAAACTCTTCTTCCGTACCATCAAACAAAAACCTAATAGTACGACCGCGCGATGTGGTATTATCAACAACTTCGGCAATTAACAAATCATCATCACCAAAATATAATTTGTTACCCACACGTATTTTACGTGCCGGATCAACTAAAACATCCCATAAACGGAGCTCTTTATTTAGCTCTCTTAACAAAAATACTTCAATAGTAGCTCCTGTTTTTTCTTTATTGCCGTACATGCGGGCAGGGAATACCTTGGTATTGTTAAGTATCATAACATCCTGGTCGTCAAAATAATCCAGAACGTCTTTAAAAACTTTATGCTCAATCTTGCCAGAATCACGGTGTAATACCATTAAACGCGATTCGTCGCGGGTAGCGGCGGGTGTGTGTGCAATTAATGATTCGGGTAAATTGAATTTAAATTGAGATAATTTCATGCTTATATATATGAATTTTCAGGGCGCAAATGTACAAATAATTATTCTTGATTGCACCGATTATATTATGGATTACACTGATTAGTTGATTTGATGCACTTATTATACATTTGATTTAAGTTAACTGTTTTTATTTTAAGCTTATTAACTAATTAATGTAACTTAATGCCAATATAAACATCTAAGACATAACACAGATTTTTAAATTGAGTTTGCAATCTCAATTTAAAAATCTGTGTAATCACAGCCTATGATATTTTTAAAACTTTTCAGAGAAAGCTTTCTGTTTGCTTATGATGCCCTTAGGCAAAACAGGCTGCGTACATTGCTATCGTTATTAGGGGTTACCATCGGTATATTTACCATAATTGCTGTTTTTTCGGCGGTTGATACGCTGCGCGATAACCTGCAAACAAGTGTAAATAAATTAGGCAGTAATAGTGTTTACGTTGAAAAATGGCCATGGGTATCAGACGGCGAATATCCCTGGTGGAAATTTATGCAGCGCCCGGTATCAAAACTAAAGGATTTTGATGAATTACAAAGACGCAGCCAAACAGCCGAAGCTATCTCTTACGAAATTGGTATTGATAACCGTACTATAAAATACGGAAGTAATACGGTTGATGGTGCACAAATTGACGCGGTTACCCAAGACCATAATAAAACCTGGAACTTTGATTTTCAGGATGGCCGGTATTTTACCGAAATGGAATCAAAAACGGGTGCGCCAGTTACTATAATAGGAAATGATATTGCCGAAAATTTATTTCCGGGAGGCACTGCTGTTGGCAAGCAAATTAAAGTAATGGGCAGGTTTGTAACCATTATAGGGGTGTTTGCCAAAGAAGGTAAAGACATGCTGGGTATATCTGCTGATAAAGAAGTTTTACTGCCGCTAAACTTTGCCCATAATATAATTGATGTTCAAAATGAAAAATATCGCCCTTCGATTATTGTAAGGGGTAAAGACGGCATCCCAATAGTGGAAGTAAAAGGCGAAATTAAAGGCTTAATGCGTTCTATTCGCAGTTTAAGATCAAACCAGGAGGATAACTTTGCCTTAAATGAAAGCACCATGCTTTCTGATCAATTAGATATTGTATTTAAAGTAATTAATATTGCCGGTTTTATAATTGGTTTATTCTCTATACTGGTAGGCGGGTTCGGCATAGCTAATATTATGTTTGTTTCTGTAAAAGAGCGTACCAATATTATAGGTATTCAAAAATCGTTGGGGGCCAAAAACTACTTTATCTTATTGCAATTTTTAATAGAGGCTATTATTCTTTGCCTCATGGGTGGGCTGATAGGATTATTAATGGTATATGGCGGCACATTTTTAGTGAAATGGGTGGCAGATATTGGTGTTGTGCTTTACATGAAAAACATAATTATAGGCTTGGGTACATCTGTTGGTATTGGTATAGTATCTGGTATTGTGCCGGCGTGGTTTGCATCAAAACTTGATCCTGTTGAAGCGATACGATCTAATTGAAGATTGAAGATTGAAGATTGAAGATTGAAGATACATTATGTTAAGTGCGTCGAAATTATAAAAAAGACAGGCCCAATCTTTAATAACCAATCTTCACCCTCAAATAACCTGCTTGTAATACCGGGCAACTTTTTCAAAGAATATAGCCGGTACAAATGGTTTGGTCAAATAATCGCTCATGCCTGCAGCCAATGCTTTAGCATAAGTTTCGGGCATTGCATCAGCGGTAAGTGCTATAATTGGTATAGCGGCATTACTGTTTTTTATGATCCGTGTTGCTTCAAAGCCATCCATTACCGGCATTTGCAGGTCCATTATTATTAGGTCATAAGCTTTATTATTAACCATATCAACTGCTATTTGTCCGTTTAGCGCTTCCTCAACATTTGCCTGCCATTTTTTTAAGAATCTTGAAGCAATAAGCAAGTTCATTTTATTATCGTCAACTACCAATACGTTCATTCCATATAGGTTAAGCATTGGCGCATTGCTTATAGCAGGCGGTACATTTAACTCATTTTGAGGCAGCATAAATGAAATAGTAAAAGTGAATGAAGTGCCTTTACCAGGCTCACTTATAACAGAAATATTGCTTTTATGAAGATTTACCAATCGTTTGGTGATAGCCAAACCTAACCCTGTACCACCGGTATTGCTGTTATTAATTATTGGCACTTGTGTAAACGGATCAAATATAATGTCCAGGTTTTCGGGTGCTATACCAATGCCTGTGTCTGTAACAGTAAACTTAATAGTAATCTGCTTACGATCAGTTTTTTCCGCTTGTAAATGGATGGATATTATGCCTTTATGGGTAAATTTAACCGCATTGCTTATCAGGTTATTTAAGATCTGGCTCAGGCGGATTTGATCTCCGGTTATATATTCAGGAATACTCTCGTCAATAAGCAAATCAATAGTTAATTTCTTCTCTATTGCTTTTGACTGGAAGGATTGCTTTATTTTTTGAGTAAGTTGATGAATATTAAACTTTAAATCGTTAAGCTCTAATTTACCAGCTTCAATTTTATTGTAATCAAGTATATCATTAATAATATCAAGCAAATTCTCGCCAGAGAATTTGAGGATATTCAAATAATCTAATTGCTCTGGCTTAGGGTCCTCGCTTAACAACAAATTGGTGGTGCCAATAACCGCGTTCATCGGCGTTCTTATCTCATGGCTCATTATTGATAAGAAATCAGATTTAAAACGCGATGATCTTTCTGCGATCTCTTTCGCCGATATTAGCTCCCGGGTTGCTTTTTGCTGGTCGGTTATATCCTCGCCAATTGCAGTAGTTTCTTTCAGCAAGCCATTTTCATCATAACTTATTGTGTTTTGCCAGCTAATAATGCGTTCTTCGCCATTACGGCACACTACCGGGTTTATATTTTGTGTAGGAATGGTGTTACTTACAAACCAGTTATTAACCGTCTCATTTAATTTCGGCGGAAGGAAAGAATCCATCCAGTTCATGCCCAATATCTCTTTTGGAGTATATCCTAATATATTGGCCAGATGCGGATTACAAAAAGTAATATTGCCCTTGTTATCTAATGATACTGCTGCTAATTTAATAGCTTCTAATACCAGCTTATATTTGTTTTCGGCTCGTTTATAATCTATTTCTACCCGTTTCCTGTCGGTAACATCCTGTAAGGTGCCTATAATTTTACCTATGCTGCCATCTTCGTTTTTTTGCAGTGCACTAACAATTACGCTTACATATTTAATGGTACCATTAGGGGTAACTATACGAAAAACACAGGTGTAGTTGGCATTATTGGTAACGCCTTTAAATAAATGCCGTAAAATAAACTTATCGTTTCTGTGTACAAACGTTAAAAGAAAGCGTAACAAACCCGATTGGACGAATAAAAAAGGCTCAGCCTCAAAAATATGAGTAATTTCATCAGACCATACCAATTTACGCGACGAAGTATCCCAGTTCCAGTTACCTATTTTTGCAATGGCTAGTGCTTCAATTAATTCTGTATGGCCTTTTTTTATTGCTTTTTCTGATAGCCTGACCTGGGTTATATCCTGCAGAAAGCCAAATATGCGTAGTACGTTTCCATGCTCATCAAAAGTGATATCCCCTTTTACAAATTTAATATATTTCAGGTTTCCGTATGGTGTAATTAAACGGTGTTCATATTGCTTCTCGCCTGATAAGGTAATATTCGTCAAAAAATCACGGTAATTATCCCTGTCATCCGGATGCGTCAGGCTTAAATAATAATCATACTTGCTAACACCCTCGGGTACGTCGTTAACTTCCAGTATGGCTGCTAAACTGGCAGACCAGTAGGTGTGTTTTGTTTTGTTATCGTACCACCAATTGCCAATTTTAGCAACTTCCTGTGCCTCAAGTAATAATGTCTCGTTTTCTTTTAAAGCATCGGCATATCTTTTCTGTTCAGATATATCAGTAACCGAAGCCGAAATACGATGCGTATAATTTCCACTCCGATCTAATACCGGTGTTAGCTTTGCAATGAGCCAGTTGCCTGTACCATGATCAGAAAGATATTCAATAGCTGTCGATTTTCGGGTGTTGATAACATAATCAAGCGCGGTATTGAATTTTAATGCACGTTCATGCCCTAAAATATCCTCCAGTTTTTTACCAACCAATTCTTTAGGGCTAATCACCCGGTCGGTAAATTCATTGAACCAGGCATTCAGGCAAACTTTATCTTCATTAAACTCAAAAATAATATCATTAAGAGAATTAATAAGAGCATTAAGCTGGTGCGGAGAGTTAGGCAAATTGGCTGTGTAATACTCAACGGCTTTCCGGATGCTGCGCCGATAGGTAATAATCATAAAAAAAATTATAACCGTAAGTGCCATTAACGGTAAGCCTATATTATAGTAAATAGAAATTAGTAATACCGGCGGGCCATTTGTTGCCATTAATAATTATATTTTTTAGTAGATTTTAGCGACGAATATACCAATTGCATATATTTTATTAAAAATAAGATTTATAAGACAACTTTTTTACAATTGACCAACCATAGTTACAGCTAAATTATACGCAGATTTGCATATATTTGTTGCAAATACAAAAATCTATCTATGTCAGACTTAGCACAATTAAAAATAGGTGATAAAACATACGATCTTCCAATTATAGAAGGTACAGAAGGTGAAAAAGCTATTGATATTTCAAAATTGAGAGATCAAAGCGGTTATGTAACCCTTGATGTTGGTTATAAAAATACAGGCGCTACACAAAGCGCCATCACTTTTTTAGATGGTGAGTTGGGTATACTTAAATACCGTGGTTATCCCATCGAACAATTAGCAGAGCGATCAACCTTTATAGAGGTTGCCTATTTGCTGATATACGGGACTTTGCCTACTGCAGAGCAGTTAAAAAGTTTCCAATATGAAATAAGCCGCCATACCTTAGTGCATGAGGATATGAAGAAATTTTTTGATGGTTTTCCGTCAAAATCTCATCCAATGGGTCAATTGTCATCATTGGTGTGTTCATTATCGGCTTTTTATCCTGAATCTTTAAAACCTAATCAAAGCAAAGACGAGCTTAACCTTAGCATTATTAAAATGCTGGCTAAAATGGCTACTGTAGTTTCATGGATATACAAAAAATCATTAGGTCATCCGGTTATTTATCCTCAAAATAAATACGATTATGTTACTAACTTCCTTAACATGACCTTTGGTCAGCGTACCGAGGATGTTGAGGTTGACCCGGTAGTAGTAAACGCTATGAATACCTTATTAATACTGCATGCAGATCATGAGCAAAACTGCTCAACATCTACAGTGCGTATAGTAGGTTCGTCCGAGTCTAATATTTATGCTTCTGTATCTGCAGGTATATCTGCCTTATGGGGACCGCTACATGGGGGTGCCAACCAGGCGGTAATTGAAATGCTGGAGAAAATTAAAGAAGATGGGGGCGATACCGATAAATGGATAAACAAAGCAAAAGATAAAAACGATCCTTTCCGTTTAATGGGCTTTGGTCACCGTGTTTATAAAAACTTCGATCCGCGTGCCAAGATCATTAAAAAGGCTTGCGATGAAATATTAGAGAAATTAGGCATTGATGATGAAGTACTGGAGATAGCCAAAAAGCTGGAAGAAGTAGCTTTAAAAGATCCATACTTTGTAGAGCGTAAATTATATCCTAATGTTGATTTTTACTCGGGTATCATTTACCGCGCGTTAGGTTTCCCTACTGATATGTTTACCGTTTTGTTTGCTCTGGGCCGTTTGCCGGGCTGGATAGCACAATGGAAAGAAATGAAAGAAAACAAAGAGCCAATAGGCCGCCCGCGCCAAATTTATGTAGGCGCTGTTAATAAGGATTATGTAGAGATTGAGAAAAGATAATTAGTCTTTTAGATATTTGAAAGCCTTCGAGAAATCGGGGGCTTTTTTGTTGGGATTTATGGCTTTATTTAAAAATGAAGCAGACATTTATTCCGCCCACCCAAAATGAATCACACTCATTGTTGAAAAATAAATTATTCCTCAAATTATTGATAATCAGTGCTTATTTAGCTTTTAGTTAAATGTTTTTTAAACATAAAGAAAACTAATTGTTCGTAACAAACGTATTACAATAAAACCCATTTAAAAATGAACCTATCAAATTGTATTAAAAGCATTGCAGTATTAACATTCATTTTATCCTTAAACGCTTGTAAAAAGGATAATAGCGCGGTTACTACATCAGGAACACAAGTTACTTTTGCGCTTAGCGCCACAAACCCAAGTAATTTGCTTCCGGCATCAATTACAACACCCGGTATGACAACCAATTCGGTTGGCACAAACGCTACTTCAGCCAGTATTACCTGGACATCAGGCACGGTTAACATCGCTTCTTTTAAATTAGAAGCCAAAAAGAAAAATACGGCTATCGAGATCACCAGTAAAAATTTAACAAACATTGATCTGTTTGCAATTAGCCCTGCTTCAATAAGCGCAGCAATTGATACCGGCACTTATACCGAAATTGAATTGCGGGTTCTCCTTGTAAAAAGCACAACAGCGGCTATCCCGCTTACTTTAAAAGGGAACTTTACCACTCAGGGCGGCGTAGTTGTACCTATAGAGCTTGACTATAACGATGATGCCTTAATAAAGGTGGAAGCCGAAAATATAACCATTGATGGTAAAACAGACGTTGCGACTTTAGCCAAACTAAATTTAACTAAACTGATAAGCGGAATGGCTGCTGCCCAATTAGATGCCGCCGTACGTACAAATGGTGCAATTGTAATTAGCAGCACAGTTAACGCTGCTATTTATAATAAAATCAAAGACAATATACTATTATGCGGAAGTTGGGGCGGATTCTCACACCGTGAGAAGAGTGAAAGAAAATAGTTGTGTAGATTAAATGTGTAGCAACGCCCAAAGTTGAAAAGCTTTGGGCGTTTGCTATTTAGTATTAATTTTAATCTGCCCATTCAAGCGTCTACGCTTGAATGTTAACATTTTGCAAGCGTAGACTCTTGCAGGCAGGATTTTTAATTTAAACGTGGACGCTTAAACTGTCGGCAGCAACTGGTATAATGGCGGTATTATATGTCAGTGACTTTGTTTCATCTTGTTTTAAATAACTTGTTTCACCACTCCTAAATTAGCAAATTTGTAATTATTTGATTATCAATGAATTAATTACAAATTACACCTAAAAATACTGACGAATAAGTTGTTACATTTTGTTGCATCACTTCTTCGCAATTATCTTATAAACAACACTTTAACTCAAAATCTTGTTTCACTTGTTACATTTTGTTTCACCACGGGTGAAACAAAATGTGCTAATTTCCTCCATCCTCACTCATAAACAAATACGTCTCTGTATTACCAACCGGCAGGTTTACGCTGTCGCCGCGGTTTAACTGCCACCAAAAACGCATACGCAGTTTATCGTGATTTCCAATTTCGTTCATACTGTCCGAGTCGTACAGTCGGCCGTTTATCATTACATATTTTATATTGTCGCTGTTGCGGATATCGTCCAGCGGGTTTTGATTGAGTACAATAAGATCTGCCAACTTGCCTTTTTCTAACGAGCCAATTTCTTTATCCATACCTAAATATGATGCACCATTAATGGTTGCACAGCGTATAACCTGCAGCGGGGTCATACCGCCTTGTGCCAGCATCCACATTTCCCAATGCGCGCCAAGGCCCTGCAATTGCCCATGGGCACCCAGGTTTACTTTGGTGCCGCCATCAGCAATTTGCTTTACATATTTGGATATCTCTATATGGCCATACTCGCCATATTCAGAGGTGGTTCTGCGCCGCGAGCGGGAATCTACTATATATTGCGGGGTGAAGTTTAACAGGTGCTCATTCTTCCAAACTTCGGTACGGTCATACCAGTAATTCTCGCCAAACTGGGTACCGTAGCTAACAATTAAAGTAGGGGTGTAGCTGGTCTTGCTATCATTCCATAAGCTTTTAACATCTTTATAAACCGGCCAAACAGGTATGCTATGTTCAATACCGGTTTGCCCGTCTACAATCATATTCATGTTGGTAAAAAAGGTAGAGCCACCCTCTGGCACTACTTCCATTTGCAACAGGCGCGCGGCTTCTACAATTTGCTGGCGCTGTTCGCGTCTCGGCTGGCCATAACTTTTCACAGAAAATGCACCCACCGCTTTCAAGCGCCGCAGGTTAGAAAGTGCGTCATCCAGGCTATTAATTACCACCTTAAAATCACCATCGGCACCATATAATATAGAACCGGTTGAGTATACCCGCGGGCCAACCATACGCCCGGCCTTTAAAATTTCTGATTGGCTGAATACCATTTCGGTATTGCTCGACGGATCATGAGAGGTAGTTACACCGTAAGACAGGTTGGCAAAATAGTTCCAATCCTGCTGTGGCGAAATGCCATCCGGGCTGGGGTGTAAATGCGCATGTACATCTATTATGCCCGGCATAATGGTTTTGCCAGTAACATCATAAACCTTGGCATCCGCAGGTATTTGTATATCTGCAGCTTTGCCAATAGCATCTATCTTATTATGGTCGATGATTATGGTGCCTTTCTCGATAACCTCATCGCCCTTCATGGTAATAATACGCACGTTGGTGAAAGCTATCTTGCCATCGGGTACATCGGTTTTTAATTTCAGGCCCATATCAATACCAACGGTATCAATAACAGGAGTTTTATCGGTATCGCCTTTTGCAAACGGAAACGCATTACGAATATCCCTTGAAAAATATTTTGGCCCTAATGTCCACATTAGTTTTTTACTATCCTTGCTCCAGTGCAGATAGGTGCCTGCGTCATGTGTTAGTTTGCTAAGCGGCAATGATTTGTTGGTTGCCGATAGGTCCTGCGCGTTACCGGTATTAACTAATGGGGTTATATAGCAGTTAAACAGTTCTGTAAAAGCCATCCATTTACCATCAGGACTTGGTTCAAACTGAGTGGTGTAGGTAGAGGTATATAATGTTTTTGGGTTAGCGCCGCTAACATCCATTACCTTAAAAGCTTTCTTACCCCCCTCGCTGCTTTGATAATAAATTTTGGTGTCATCTGTAGAAAAACGCGGGTTAATGCCATTATTAATAACCATTTGCGCAGTGCCACCTGCTGATGGGATAATATATATACCGGGATTAGTGCCAAAAGCAAATCCCAGGTTGTCATTACCTTCGCCTTTGCGGTAAATTATTTTATCGCCATGGTTACTGAATTTTGGGGTATAGTAAAATCCTTTTTCGGTAGTAACTCTTGTTATTTGATGGGTGGTCAGATCTATTTTATTTATTGAGCCTTTTAAAGCGTCGCTCCAATCAACATAAACCAACGATTTTCCATCGGGGCTAAATTGGGGGCTGTATTCAAAATCTTTGGCGGTATCTATGCGCATTGGTTCGCCTTTTGGCAACTCCTTAATATAGATGTAGCCCGCCGCGTTAAAGGCTACAAATTTACCATCGGGCGATGTAGTAAGCTGACGTATCATCTTCACTGGGAATTCGTCCTGGAAGACCTTTTGAGGGAAATGCAGCGCTTCGGTAATGTTTTGCTGCGATGAAACTTCGAAAGGAATTTGTATCGGATTTAGTGTATTTATATCCATGTTCCAAATTTTGCCTTTAGCATAAAATATAAGATTCCTGCTATCTGGCGTCCAGCCAAAATTGGGGTATACACCAAATATGGCCCATGTTTCCTGCTGGTCGTGCGACAGGTCATCATACACCGGCCATTCTTCGCCCGTTTCAATTCTACGTAGATACATAACCGATTTCAGCCTGATCCGTTTCACAAAGGCCAGCAACTTACCATCGGGCGATATTTGCGGGCGGCACGCTCCACCTGCGCCACCGGTGACGGTTTCAATATTGCCCGTTTCGCGGTTTAGGCGCCTTATGGCATATATACCCGCGTTAGGGTCCTTGCTATAAAGGAAATATGGCCCGGGCGTAACATCCTCGCTCCAATAAATAAACTTGCCATCAGGTGATACGGTTGGCTCGCCGGCATCCTGCTGGTCGTTTTTGCGTTTGGTTAGTTGTATGCCTTCGCCGCCATTTTTATGATACAACCACATTTCGCCTGCGCCAAGCGAGCGCGTACCGGTAAAATGCTTGCGTGCCACAACATATTGCCCGTCGGGTGTCCAGCTGGCATTGTTTAATAATCTAAAGCTTTCTTTGGTGATAGCGTGTTTATTGCTGCCATCGGCATTCATTATCCATATATTATCTCCACCCTCCTTATCGCTGGTATAGGATATTAATTTACCATCAGGACTATAGCGCGGCTGCACATCCCAAGCCTTGCCACCAGTTAACAGAGTGGCCTTGCCGCCGGTAACTGGTATAGTATAGATATCACCTAACAGATCAAATACAATGCTTTTGCCATCGGAGCTAACATCTAAATTCATCCAGGTGCCCTCGTTGGTATTTATAGTGACTTTTTTAGCCTGGCCGGGAGGGTTATCAACGTTCCATTTTTGCGCCTGTACATTACAGGCTATGATTAAAAATATTATCGTTATATTAAGAAGCCTCATCAATTAATTCTTTATAGGCGCTAAGTTAAAACTATTGATGCATTTTAATAGTTTTGGACTGCCATAATAAAATGACGATACAGGAAATACTAAATACTTACTGGAACCATGATACCTTCCGCCCAATGCAGGAGGATATCATCCAATCCGTATTGTTGGGGCATGATACTTTGGCGCTGCTGCCTACGGGTGGTGGTAAGTCGGTTTGCTTCCAGGTGCCTGCTATGGCTAAAGAAGGGATATGTATTGTAGTATCGCCGCTCATCGCCCTGATGAAGGACCAGGTAGAGAATTTAAAGGAAAAAGGTATTGAAGCTGTTGCCATAGTATCGGGCATGGGCAAGCGCGAGGTTGATATGGCGCTGGATAATTGTATTTATGGCGCGGTTAAGTTTTTATACCTATCTCCCGAACGATTATTGTCTGAGTTGGTGCGCGAGCGTATCAAATACATGAAGGTAAACCTGATTGCGGTTGATGAGGCGCATTGTATATCGCAATGGGGATATGATTTTAGGCCATCATACTTGCATATCGCTGATCTGCGTGAACTGCATCCGGATGTGACTGTACTGGCACTTACTGCTACGGCAACTGCCGAAGTTAGAATTGATATACAGGAAAAGCTGCAATTTAAAAAAGGCATCGTCTTTCAAAAAAGCTTTGAGCGAAAGAATATCAGCTACGTGGTGCAGTATGAGGAGAATAAGTTCCGCAAAATGCTGGACGTTGCCACCGGTGTAAAGGGCAGTGGTATTGTATATGTGCGCAGCAGGCGTGAATGTGCAGAAATAGCTAAGTTTTATAATGATAACGGCATTAAGGCCGATTATTATCATGCGGGTCTAACGCCAGACGAACGCTCAAAAAAACAGGAGAGCTGGAAAAATAATAAAACAAGGATTATTGTGGCTACCAATGCCTTCGGGATGGGTATTGATAAGCCGGACGTGCGCTTTGTGATACATAAAGATGTGCCCGAAAGCCTTGAGGCTTATTACCAGGAAGCCGGCAGGGCAGGGCGCGATGAAAAGAAAGCTTATGCGGTTTTACTGTATAATAATGCCGACAAGGCACGACAGCATAAAATATTTGAGTTAAACTTCCCCGCGGTGGATGAGATAAAGCTGGTTTATCATTGCTTATCCAACTATTATAAAGTGGCTTATGGTGCAGGGGCGGGGATAAGCTTTGATCTGGACCTGGGTGGTTTTTGCGCGCAATACAAACTGGATGTTATTAAAACCTTAAATGCGTTAAAGTTTTTAGAGCAGGACGAATACCTGGCTTTTAATGAAAGCGTGTTTTTGCCGTCGCGGTTTAGATTCGAGGTTTTTAATGAACAGCTATATAATTTCCAGATACAGAATCAGGGTTGGGATGCTTTTATTAAAACGCTTCTGCGATCATACGGCGGAGCTTTTGAAAATTACGTTCGATTAAAGGAATTTGATATAGCACGACGCGCCAATATGAGCGTGCAACAGGTTATAGAAGGTTTAAAGCAGTTGCAGGAATATAACGTGTTGAGTTATCTTCCCCAAAACGATCAGCCGCAGGTTACTTATTTAAAACCAAGGCAGCACCCTAATAATGTATATATCAACAAACAATATATAGAACAGCGCAAAGCTACCTATCTTAAAAAGATGGAAACGGTGTTTGCTTATTGCACCAATAAAAAATGCCGTAGCCAATTGCTGCTGACTTATTTTGACGAACCCAATAGCGACAAGTGCGGTATTTGTGATGTATGCCTGGAAGAAAAGCGCAAACTCAACGCGTCTGAAGTATTTGATGATATTACTAATGAAATAGCAGAATTGCTAAGCAATTCGCCAATGGATATTGACTCATTGGTTACGTCCATTAAAAATGGTATAGAAAAAGAGCGGCTCGATACCATCCGCCTGCTACTTGATGCCGGTAAAATAAAGTTTAACGGCGAAAAGTATTACCTATAACACGTGGCTTAGACTATAAAAACTTCCATTTATCTCGTTTTGCGTGTCATCGCACTCTAATTTTTATTGGGTTTTCACCGACACATACAGGTAGTTCACCGAGTAAAAAAGGCATTGTGTCGTTTTTACATTATCTAGCTGTAACCTTCAGTAATTAGTACAGTCTTATTGATGTATTTAAAATAATAAAAAGTTAATCACAAATACTTAATAAAATGAAAACAAGAATTACAAGTCTTATCACAATGGCAGCCATTGTATTAAGCACAACAAGTTTAACCTATGCTTCTGTTAACAACAAAGACCAAGCCGTTGTAGTAACAACATCAAGTAACATTAACAAATTAGAAATATCAGGTAATGTTGAAGTTTATATCACCAATGGCGATAAGGATCAGGTGAAAGTTTATGATAACTACTATGCACAAAATGCATTAGTGCAAGACAAAGAGGGTGTATTGCGCATATCATCATACACTGCAGATAAATTGGTAGTATTAGTTACCGTTAGCGATCTGCGCTCAATTACTGTAAATGATAATGCTGCTGTTAAATCATACGGAATATTTTCAACCGTTGCGTTGGATGTTAAGTTAAACAACAATGCTTCTGCGCAATTAAAGTTAAATGCTTTTGCTGCTAACGTTACTGTAAATGACCGGGCAAAAGCTGATTTAAGCGGAACAGTAAATGATTACGAATTAAATTACAGCCAATCATCAACTGTAAATAAAACCGACTTAACAGCAGTTAACCGCATCGAAAAATTAACAACTAAATATGCTGCCCGTCAAACAGCAACCGATGAAGTAACAAGCTTGTAATCAGCACGCACTTTTGCAAAAGTTCATTATGTTTTAAAAAGGCCGTATCATTTGTTTTGATACGGCCTTTTGTTTTAACTTTCAAATAATTAAAACACATCAAAGAAAAGCTTGGTTGTAACCAAGTCTCCGCCTATTGCAGTGGCGGCCTGGTTGTAATTCACAACATTTACATTTTGTTCGCTGATAGGATAGGTGAACCTAACCGGAAATGCGCTAAATGCATTAGGCGGCGGAACCAATGCGGGGTAATCAAGCCTCCTGTTTACTATCCAGGCATCCCATCCCCTGTTATATAATGCCAAATATTCCTGGCCGGCAATTTTTTGGAGTGGAGTTGCGCCCGGGGCAGTGGCAAAAGCAACATTAGGTAACAGCAGGTAAGCAGCAGCGGCAGTGGCTGATCCTGTCCAATAAGCTATTGAAGCAGTTACGCCGGCATTGTAATGTGACTGAACGGTGCCGCCAACGCTATAACCTCGTTGTACAGCCTCTGCCAGGTTAAATTCCGTTTCTGCATAGTCTAATAATAAACCCGGAAAATCCGGATTGGTTACTTTTCCAATTGATCCTGGTGTAATTAGCGGGCCTGAGGGTAATGAATACTGGCTATAAACAATACCTCCGCTACCTGAGCCATTACTGGCACCCACATATACCCCTTGCGAGTTTTGAGCAAAATAGTAAGGCAGCCTCGGGTCTTGCGCGGGAGTACCAGGATTTAACAGGGTAATAAATTGACTGGTGCCTACAAAATCGTGCCTTTGACTTTGTACCAGATCAACCCAAACGGGGTTGGTATTTGGCGGCGTAGCAACATATTGAAACAGCGCATTATCACTATTTGAAGTAAACACCCCCGAAGTAACAGCTGATTCAACAGTAGCTTTTGCTTTTGTATTATCAAAATCAGATATAGTGATACCCATTTTTAGTTTGAGCGTATTGGCAAATTTCTTCCAGCTCGCAGGATCACCATTATAAATTACATCGGCGCTTCCCAGGCTACCTGACCCAGCATCCAATGCCGCAATATCAGCATCCAGCCGGGTTAATAAATCATAATAAGCGGTTTTTGCATCATCATACTTTGGAAATGGTTGGTTTATATCCAACGCTTCTGAATAAGGTACATTTCCAAAGGTTGTTATCAGGTAGTAATAAGTGTAAACCTGCAGAATATCTGTAATAGCAGTTGCATTTTTTTGTTTGCCAGGATCAGTGACATCCTTTGCCATAAATGTTTTTGCCTGTTGGAAATTTCCCAAAGCGCCACTATACAGGGCGGTCCACATAGCATCTGGCTGATTACGGAAAGTGAGCTGATATTGCGTTTCATTTAAATAGGTAGTTTCGGTAAATTGCTGTTCAATTAAACGAAAAATATTTAAGTTCACGCTTGATGAGGTTACCGTATTAGTTAACACCCTTTCAGCGTTGGTAAATAAGCTATATGATGGTACGACCGATGGGTTTTTAGGATCGACGTTCAGTTTGGTCAGATCTTTTGTACAGGCCGGTAATATCGACACGAGTACAAAAATTAATGCTATCTTTTTCATAACTGCTTTGATTAAAAACGTACTTTTAAATTAAATGCTATGGTGCGTACTGTTGGGTAAGCACCTTCTTGTATCCCTTGCAGGTTACCTGAAGATAGTCCATCTTCAGGGTCGGCATAAGGTAGGTTTTTATGAATTATCCATAAATTCCTGCCAATAAGCTGAAAAGTAACCTCTTTAACAGGGCCCAGTTTTTTCAAGAAAGTTTGCGGCACTGTATAGCCGATAACAGCTTCTCGTAACTTCACATAGCTGGCATCGTATACAAATGCTTTTAGTGGTAATAAACCAGAGCCGTCACCAAAATCACCGTAGTTATAAGCGGTTACCCTAATGTTATTGGGCTGTCCATTTTCTAAAACACCGGGGCGTATAAAACCACCGCCATTAGCCAATGTATTTCGAACTGGATTTCCCAGATCATTTGTGTAAGCGGTTAACGGATAAATGCCATCAGCCAAACCATAAGCCAGGTCGTTAGAGAATACTGAACCGCCGTGTCGAATATCAATTAAAAAGCTCAAAGTGAAATTCTTATAGGTAAAGCTGTTGTTTATACCACCGGTCCAATTGGGGTTGATGTTGCCTATATTGTTGTTTGAGTTGGGCGATATTTCATATTGCCCATCAGCACCTACAATTTTTTGGCCACTTGCATTATATACGTAATCAGTTCCTCTTAAAGTACCAAAGGGCTGACCCAGCGGAGCATTCAACGACTCACCATTCTGGAAAGTGGCCAATTGCAAATTACTGGCTTGCTTGCCTGTAGCATCTGTATATAATGAAGTTACCTTATTTTTAGCAGCGGTAAAGTTTAATGTAATTTTCCAGCTAAAGCTATTGGTTACTATAGGTGAGCCATTTAAAGAAAGTTCAATACCCTTGTTTTGTACAGAACCCGCATTTAAAAATTTAAAACTATAACCTGTTGCTCCTGAAACATTGACAGGCAATATTTCATTAAACGTATTGGTACTGTAATAGCTTCCGTCAAATCCCAGCCGGTTTTTGAAAAAAGCTAATTCCAATCCAATTTCCTTGCTTTTTGTTTGTTCTGGCTTTAAATCAGGGCTGTTTTTAGTTGTACTCAAAACCGTTTGCGGATTAGCGCCAAATGGCGGAACAATTGTATAAGTGTCATTAACACTATATAATGGTGCATCACTACCTACCTGCGCGTAATTGGCCCTTATTTTTCCGTACGATAGCCATTCATATTGTTTTAAAAGTTCTGAAAAAATAAAACCAACTGATACCGAAGGGTAATAATAGGTATTATTTGCTTTGGGCAAGGTTGATGATTTATCCCTCCTTATAGTTCCGTCAGCGGTTATCATATTTTTCCAGGTAAGCGTGGCTCCCGCAAAAATACCGTCAACCTCTTTTCTTGAATCGACCTCAATTGGAGATAACGGTGAATTTAAGGTGTTGGATAATGAATATAGTCCGGGAATTATCAATCCACCGTTGGTGGAGGCATTGACACTATTTTCTTTATCCTTCCTGATATTGGTACCCAATAACGCTTTTAAATTAAGATCTTTTGTAATGTCTTTATTTACATTGGCCAACAAATCAAAATTTGTCTCAGCATAATTATGGTTAAACCTTGAATAGTAAGGAACCCCTATACTTCCAACATCATATCGTTCCTCATCAAGTTCTGAGTAAGTATCTAATGATACTCTGCCGGTAATGGTTAACCAGGTAGTAGGCTTATAATTCAAATTTATATTACCTAAATATCTGTTACGGGTATCAGTTTCGTAATTATGGTTAACTACCCAATAAGGATTGTTCCAAAAAGCCGGGTTTGTGTTGCCGTTAATAGGGTCGGCCATATTCCAGGTTACGTTTTGATGCGTTCTGTCATAAGCTGCCTTTAGCTCCTGAACGTCTACGTTTGTTTCCCACCATTGCCTGAAACCAGCCATTACATTACGGTTGTCGGAGTTAGTTCCATCATAACCTGTTCCGCCCCTGCCGGTACCGTTTGTATTATAAAAATTTATATTAGCACCCAGGGTTAGTTTAGGGGTGATATTATAGGTTGCGGCAAAATCCACTAAATTTTTATTCAGCTTATTATTGGGTATAATACCGTTTTCAATACTTTTTGTATAGCCCAATTTGAATGTGCCATTTTCACCCCCATTGGTAACCATTATACTTTGAATTGTAGAAACAGGTTTCAAAAAAAACGTAGAGGGGTCATTTTTGGCGGCAACCCACGGTGTTGCCTTTCCATAATTTGGTGATGTAGGATCAAACGCGTCCCATTGATAAATCATCAAATTTGGATCAAATGCAGTGCCGTTTGAAGCATCGTCTCCGGTTGGTGCAACCTGGGCATTAGGGTTGCCAAAAACATTACCGGTATTGAAATATTGTGCATAACCTGCTCCGTACTGCCGTTGATATTTAGGGAGGGTGGATTTATCTATTGATCCCACACTTACAGTTGAGTTGACGACAATACCCAAGCCCTTTTTGGCTTTTTTTGTTGTGATTAAGATCACTCCGTTACTGCCACGTGAGCCGTATAAAGCCGATGCTCCTGCACCTTTTAAAACCGTTACACTTTCAATATCATCCGGATTAATATCCGAAGCCGGGCTGCCATAGTCATACCCGCCGTTACCTGCATCCTGCCGGCTTAGCCCATCACTGCCGGTTTGCTGAATACTGGTATTCGTATTTTCGTTACTGACAGGCACCCCGTCTATTACAAAAACAGCCTGGTTATTACCGGTTATTGATTTGGTACCACGAAGCACCACATTGGTTGACCCGCCTAACGTATTATTTTGGCGGATTTCCAAGCCGGCTACTTTGCCGGATAAGCCATCAATAAAATTGGCCGAACGCTGTTTACTCACTTCCTCGCCCGTTACCTCCTGCGCGGCATAGCTTTGTTGATTTCGGGTTCGGGTTATTCCTAACGCACCGGTAACAACAACTTCACCAAGTTCTAAACTTGCAGGAGCTAAAGTTACATTAATCACACTGCCTGTCGCAGGAAGTTCCTGTCTGGTATAGCCTATAAAACTAAATGCTAATGTAGCATCATTGGGCACATTTAGTGAATATTTGCCTTGTATGTCTGTTTGTGTCCCAATGGTTGTTCCCTTGACCACTACCGATACACCAATTAATGGCATACCATCATCCTTAGCCGTAACTGTCCCGGTTACGGTATGATTTTGTGCATATAGCCGAGGAACTGCTAATACTAAAATGCACAAGTTTAATAGTAAAATCCTTTTCATATAGGAATTAGATTAGTTAATTGATAATATATGATAATAATATATTAAAATTAATCAATTAACTTCGCTAAATGTTTCATTTTAAGAAATTTAATTTCATAGTTTACATATTTATGTCAATTATAAATAGTTAATTAACTACTATGAATAATATGCAATAAAAATTGAAACATTTATACTTTTTAGCCGTTTACAAATTAATGTTGCGTTATTAATTATAGACTAATAATAAGACAGTTAATCAGTTAATAGTGGCCGGAAAATACGCGAGGTATTTTCCGGCTTCTTTGTCAATATGGATATTATAATATTCTTGTTATCAATTAATTAAAATAAATTTAATATAAGCTAACAATAATAAAGGCCAATGGAGTAGTTGATCGTTGGATATCTGATGGAAAGAGTTTATAAGATTGGCGTGATATGCAAAAAAAGGCTGATCATGATTTATGATACGGCCTCTTTTTTTATGTAACTTCATATGGGTATTGATCGTCTAAATAAAAAACAGATGTATTAATAAAATGCTCATTATAAAACTCATACCATGAAAAAAGCATATTTACTTATTTTGATCACTATTGCGGGTTTTACATGGGGGCTGTCGTCATGTAGATTTGGCTGTGTAAAAGGTTCTGGCCATGTAGTTTCTGAGGTACGTAAACTGAACGATTTTAGCAAAATAGATATATCTGGCTTATTTAAAATAATCTTGAAGCAGGATAGTACTTTAAATTTAAGCGTATCTGCCGATGATAATCTGATAAAATATATCAAGACAAACGTTAGCGGTAATAAATTGCATATATCAACAGGTAATAAAAATATTTGTAATGTGGGCGAAATGGTTATTACCATTGGCGTTCATGATTTAGAAGCGATAAAATCGTCAGGCGCGGTTGAAATATCGACTGATGGTAAATTAGTTACTAAAAACCTTCATTTTGATCTGTCGGGCATTGCCAAAGTAAATATGGAACTTAATGCAGCTAACGTAAGTACCGAAGGCAGCGGCGCCACTGATGTTACTTTAAGGGGGCAAGCCAGTTCACATAATATTAATTTAAGCGGTGGTGGTAAAATCCACGCGTTTGATTTTGTGGTGGGTAATTATAACATTGAATCATCTGGCGCAAGTGAGTGCGAGATCAATGTATTGCACGAGCTTAATGTAAAAAGTAGTGGTGCATCATCAATAAAATATAAAGGTAACCCAGCCAGCGTTAATAACAATAAATCAGGGGTTTCATCAATAACTAAAGTCGAATAGTAAAATACATAATATCATTTTATTAACATCAGGTTTAACCGTAGCAAGTTGTTTGCGGATGTAAAAATTAATAATTTTTAAGTACCTTTGCCCGTCCAAAATACAAGCAGTAATGCGGTTTTTTTGGAATAAGAAATACTTAAAATACCCATTAAAAGATGAATATTACACAGGAAAAGATCGATAACCTGAATGCAGTTGTAAAAATTAATATTGACCCGGCAGATTACCAGGCGCGCGTTGATAAGGCTATAAAGGACCATGCTAAAAAAGCAAAAATGCCAGGCTTCCGCCCGGGAATGGTTCCTCCGGCACATATAAAAAAGATGTATAGCAAAAGTATTTTGGTTGACGAAGTGAACACTTTATTATCAGATACCTTAAACAATTACATCACCGAGCAAAAGCTGGAAGTATTGGGCCAGCCACTGCCAAAAGTTGATAATAAACAAGAATACAATTGGGATTTTGCCGACAATTTTGAGTTTAACTACGAAATTGGCCTAGCCCCTGAGTTTGCTATTGATTTTTCATCAAAAGATAAAATAACTCAGTATAACATCAAGATAGATGAAGAAACTTTAGCCTCACGTATTAAAAATATCCGCAGAAGCTATGGCAAAATGACAAATCCTGACGTATCGGCAGACGATGATGTGCTTTATGCGCAATTAACGCAGCTTTCGCCGGATGGTTCTGTTTTTGATGATGGCATTGTGAATACAACATCAGTTCGTTTAGACCAGGTACTGGATGAGGGAATTAAAAAGTCTCTTATCGGCCTAAAAAAGGATGATGAATTAACACTGGACATTCAAAAAGCATATAATAACGACGCGGCAAAAATAGCAGCGATATTAGGTGTTGATGAAGATACAGCAGCTGATTTAAAATCAAACTTCCGCTTAACTGTTAAAAACGTTAACCGTTTAGAAGAAGGCGATTTAAACCAGGAGTTCTTTGACAAATTATTTGGTGAAAGCGTAGTAACCGACGAAGCTGGTTTCAGGGCTAAAATTACGGAAGAAATTGAGACCATGATGAACCAAGATTCTGACCGTAAATTACAGAATGATATCTATAACTTTAGTATAGACAAAGTTCAGTTTAATTTGCCTGATGAATTTTTAAAACGTTGGTTAAAAGCTACAAATGAAAAACTGACCGAGGAGGAATTAGAAGGTGGCTATAAAGATTTTGCTCAAAACCTTAAATGGACATTGATTGAAAACAAGATCATAAAAGAAAACAACATCGATATTAAATACGAGGAAATTTTCGCGGCAGCAAAACAAAGTTTAGATCAGCAATTCAGAATGTACAGCCCGCAACCTATAGGCGACGAGCAACTTTCACAATACGCGGTACAATACCTGCAAAACAAAGAGAATGCTAATAAAGTATTTGACGAAGTAAAGGCCCTTAAAACATTAGATTACATTAAGAGCGTAGTTGCTTTAGATAAGAAAGACATATTTTACAACGAATTTAAAGAGTTGGTGAAATAATTGATCTTTTAAAATATTTTTATCAAAAGCATCCTGGACAAGGATGCTTTTGTTTTATATAGCGTTTATCACCCTCCGTGGTGTATTTATCTTTTTAGATAAATATTTTACTTTTTGCAAACTTTATATTGAAAATTATATTCAACTAAAAACTATATTTATCGCGGAGAAATCCGCATTACAATAAACACAAAACACACATACACATGAACAGTAATCCAGATAAAAACGAATTCAGAAAATACGCCGTTAAACACCACCGTATAAGCAGTACTTACGTAGATAGATTTATTGGCAGTGTAAATAGAAGCAATGCACCAACAGGTATTGTTGGTGCAACCGGCGGTATAACCGGTATGACACCTTATATCATAGAAGAGCGCCAGCTTAACGTAGCTCAAATGGACGTGTTCTCGCGTTTAATGATGGACCGAATCATCTTTTTAGGTGACGCTATTTATGAGAACATTGCTAACATTATACAGGCGCAATTACTATTTCTGCAATCTGCAGATGCCAAGCGCGATATCCAGATATATATTAACTCTCCGGGTGGATCTGTTTATGCAGGTTTAGGTATTTATGATACGATGCAATTTATATCTAATGATGTAGCTACAATCTGTACAGGTATGGCGGCATCAATGGGCGCGGTATTATTATGTGCCGGTGCCGAAGGTAAAAGAGCAGCACTGCCACATGCAAGGGTAATGATACATCAACCATCGGGCGGCGCACAGGGCCAGCAATCGGATATTGAGATCACTTATCATGAGATCACTAAGCTTAAACAAGAGCTGTACCAAATCATTGCAGATCATAGTGGTGCGCCATACCAAAAAGTTTGGGACGCGTCAGACCGTGACCATTGGATGATAGCCGAAGAAGCAAAAGAATTTGGTATGATAGACGAAATTTTAAGAGGTAATAAAACAAAGAAGTAATTTGATAGTTAGGCTATAGTCCGAAGTGGATTATATTTTCGGACTTGCCAACACATTAAATGCCGCATTTTGTATATATCATACCAATTAAGTAAATTTGTTTAACAAGTACATCACAATGAATAAAAATAGTAAAGAGATAAGGTGTTCGTTCTGTGGCGCAGGCAAACAGGATTCCCTTATGCTTATAGCGGGACTGGACGCACATATTTGTGATAAATGTGTTAACCAGGCTAATGAGATACTAGCCGAAGAGTTAAAGGTGCGTAAGGTTAAAACCTCGCCAACTTCGCCGGCTATATTAAAACCGTACGAAATAAAAAGCCATCTTGACCAATATGTTATTGGCCAGGATGATGCTAAAAAAATATTAGCCGTAGCTACTTATAATCACTACAAAAGGTTAAACCAGCGTATTGATAAGGATGAGGTTGAAATTGAAAAATCAAACATCATCATGGTTGGCGAAACAGGTACCGGTAAAACTTTGCTGGCTAAAACGCTTGCCAAAGTATTAAACGTTCCGTTTTGTATTTGCGATGCTACTGTGCTTACAGAAGCAGGTTATGTAGGCGAAGACGTTGAAAGTATTTTAACCCGTTTACTGCAATCTGCAGATTATGATGTTGCCACTGCCGAAAAAGGCATTGTTTATATTGATGAGGTTGATAAAATTGCCCGTAAAAGCGATAATGCTTCTATTACCCGTGACGTATCCGGCGAGGGTGTACAACAGGCATTATTAAAAATATTGGAAGGTACGATGGTTAATGTGCCACCACAAGGTGGCCGTAAACATCCCGATCAAAAAATGATCACTGTTAATACCAGCAATATCCTGTTTATATGTGGAGGCGCTTTTGATGGCATTGATAAAAAGATAGCCAATCGTTTGCGTACACAAACAGTGGGTTATAAGTTAAAGGGTAATGATGGTGAGGTTGATTTGAAAAATCTGTACAAGTATATTACACCTCAGGATCTAAAAGCATTTGGTTTAATACCCGAGCTGATAGGCCGTTTGCCGGTGTTAACTTATTTAAACCCGTTAGACAGGGAAGCTTTGCGCAATATATTAACCGAACCTAAAAATTCTTTGTTAAAACAGTACAAAAAGCTGTTTGAATACGAAGGTGTAAAGCTTGATTTTGAAGATGATGTACTAGAGTTTATTGTTGATAAGGCAATGGAATTTAAGTTAGGTGCGCGGGGCTTGCGTTCAATATGCGAGGCTATAATGATAGATGCCATGTTTGAGTTCCCATCTAAAAAAGATGCTAAGAAACTGAACGTTACTTTAGATTATGCGCACGAAAAATTTGAAAAATCTGACATTAAGAAATTAAAGGTAGCTTAACAACAACTACATGGCTAATAGCTATATTTGTTATAAATGAATTGTAAACCCTGGCGTAACGCCGGGGTTTGTTTTTACCCCACCATCCGTCCCCGGTAAGTAGGGCTTACTTATTTTTATAACTATATTTAAACAATTAAAAGTCTCCTTTACGGAGAAGATTTAGAGGGCTATTATGAATGAAGAATTAAATATAAAAAAGGATGGAGCAGTTCTTAAAGTTAAAGAAGTAAAAAGCCCCATAAAATCGGGACTTAAAACAAAAGGAGCAATAGTAGCCAATTGGTTGCCGCGTTATACCGGTAGGCCGTTAGATGAATTTGGCGATTACATTATACTCACCAATTTTTCAAAATATATTCAACTATTTTCAGAATGGCATGATAATGCCCCGATTATGGGTATGGATAAACCTATGCAAAGCGTAACTGCAAATGGTATTACCATTATTAATTTTGGCATGGGCAGTTCGGTAGCAGCAACGGTGATGGATTTGCTAACAGCAATACATCCAAAAGCAGTGATATTTTTAGGAAAATGCGGCGGCTTAAAACGTAAAAATAATGTAGGCGACCTGATATTACCTATTGCAGCTATAAGAGGCGAGGGAACATCAAACGATTATTTACCACCAGAGGTACCGGCATTACCATCATTTGCTTTACAGAAAGCTATATCAACCACCATACGCGATTTTTCGTTGGATTATTGGACTGGTACCTGCTATACTACCAACCGCCGTGTTTGGGAGCACGATAAAAAATTTAAAAATTACTTAAAGGAGCTGCGCGCAATGGCTGTTGATATGGAAACGGCTACTATTTTTACCACAGGTTTTGCTAATCAAATACCTACCGGAGCGTTGTTATTGGTGTCTGATCAGCCAATGATACCGGAGGGTGTTAAAACGAATGAAAGCGATTCTAAAGTGAGTTCGCAATTTGTAGAAACACATTTAAAAATAGGTATTGAATCATTAAAGCAATTAATTAACGGCGGCCTTACCGTTAAACACTTAAGATTTTAAGGTTACTTGATTAAGTTGATAGGTTGAATAAGTAAATAGCTAAATTTGCATTGACAACTATTTACTCAATCAACTACTCACCAATCAAACTACAACACACATGTGGTACAATAATATATTAGAAACCATTGGCAATACGCCCATGGTTAAGTTAAACAAAATAGCAAAGGATATACCGGCAACGATTTTAGCTAAAATAGAAACCACTAATCCAGGCAATTCTATAAAGGACCGTATGGCCCTTAAAATGATTGAGGATGCCGAAAAAAGTGGAAAGCTTAAACCCGGTGGTACTATTATAGAAGGCACATCAGGCAATACCGGCATGGGCTTGGCTATTGCGGCGGTTATAAAAGGCTATAAATGTATTTTTACCAGTACCGATAAGCAATCAAAAGAAAAATTTGACGCGCTGCGGGCATTTGGCGCCGAGGTTATTGTTTGCCCTACAAATGTTGACCCGGAAGACCCGCGTTCTTATTATTCGGTTTCATCGCGATTAGAGCGGGAAGTGCCTAATTCATGGAAACCGAACCAGTATGATAATCTTGCTAATACACAGGCGCACTATGAGACAACCGGCCCTGAAATTTGGGAGCAGACCGAAGGCAAAATAACGCATTTAATTGTAGGGGTGGGCACAGGTGGTACCATATCGGGGGTCGCAAAATTTCTAAAAGAGAAGAATCCCAAAATACAGGTATTAGGTATTGATACTTATGGCTCGGTATTTAAAAAATATAAAGAAACGGGCGAGTTTGATAAAAATGAGATATACCCTTACATCACCGAAGGTATAGGTGAGGATTTTTTACCAGCAAACGTAGATTTTAGCCTGATTGATCATTTTGAAAAAGTGACCGATAAAGATGCGGCTTTAATGACCCGTGAGATAGCCCGTAAAGAAGGTATTTTTGCAGGTAATTCAACCGGATCTGCAGTTGCGGGTTTATTGCAGATGAAAGATAGGTTTAAAGCAGGTGATGTGGTAGTTATTATTTTCCCGGATCATGGTACACGCTATTTAGGTAAAATGTATAATGACGATTGGCTGCGCGATCGTGGTTTCTTAAAAGACGAGAAATTAACTGCCCGCGATATCATCACCAAAAAAGAAAGCCATGAAATAGTTACTATTGATAGCGAAAAATCTGTTTTAGAAGCTATAAACACTATAAAATCGCTAAACATATCACAGATACCGGTTACACAAGCGGGTATGGTTATTGGCAAAATAACTGAGAGCGATATATTGAACGCGCTGCTGGAGAATCCATCACTAAAATCTCAGCCATTAAAAAATATTACTACAGCGCCGTTTCCGTTTGTTGATCTGAATACTTCGATAGACAAAATATCAGCCATGATAAATAATGACAACATCGCTGTATTAGTTGAAGAGAACGGCAAGATTGGGATCATTACGCAGTACGATATTATAAACGCGATATCGGCGTAAAATGCTAATAGATTTGACAATTTTTTAAAAGTTGTCAAATCTTAACGTGCATCGAAATATGCGTGTAATGGTTCGGCGTATATAGCGTGACAACCCTTGTTAATTCGCAGTGTATTACTTAATTTAGTGTGTGCATTCATTATTTCTTATTTTATACATAATCTTAGCTTTAACTGCTTTTGCAGTAAATTGGATTTTGAATAAAACTTCTGTGTTTATTGTGTTTTTGATTGCTTCGATAGCCTATCTTTCATTGTCAATTTATGGAACATATTACAAAATCCAATTTACTGGTTTTTTTTCATGGATGTTCTTTTATATTTTGACCTATAGAATCTTAAGAAATCTATATTTAAAGGAGAGAAATGTTGAACCTATAATTAGCCGAGGTAGGGGATACGATTTCAGTACAGGGCGCGTCACCAATTTTTATGATCACCTATTTACAATGCTTATGCTAATTATACCGTCACTGTGTTCATTTCTTTTATATGAAATCATCAATAATTTATTTTAGTATAGCACTTTTGATAACTTTTTAAATTGTCGAAGCGAAACCATTTTCAAATTGCCTGATTTTCAAATTGCCTGATTTTCAAATTGCTACCACTTCTTAAATATCACAAACACCGCCAAAACAATTAGCCCGAAACCAACCAAATGGTTCCACCCCAATTTTTCGGTTTTAAAGAACACCAGCGAGAATAGCATAAAAACTATCAGCGTAATAGCTTCTTGTATGGTTTTTAGCTGCACAAGGGTGTAGGGGCCGCCATCGCCTTTAAAGCCAGCCCGGTTTGCCGGTACCTGAAACATATATTCAAAAAACGCCAGCCCCCAGCTGATCAGGATAACAGATATTAGCCCCAGGTTTTTACCCCACTCGTAATCTTTAAATTTTAGATGCCCGTACCAGGCAAAGGTCATGAAGGTGTTTGATATGATGAGGAAGAGAATTGTTTTTAAGCCGCGCATGTTTTAAAGTTAAAACGCAAAAATAAATGAAAATTTATCTGCACATCAGCAAATTTTTATATTCGCGAATTTATTCCATTCGTTTCTGGGCCAGCTCCTTTTTATAACCAATATTTAGTTGGGGTTTGGTTTCAATAAAATAAATGCCTGTACCTTTTTCTACGGCTAACGGATTTTCAATTTCGCCTACCTTTTTATAGCTAACCAATACCGGCGATAAACGTGCTATATTTTTACCGCCCCAGTCATCTACATAAATAATATATTTTGCATCCAAATTATCAGGCGCCCATAAAGTAAAGCTGCTTCCTAATGATGCTGTTTCGGGTAAATTATATTGTTTTCCAAAATGATGTAAGGCACCTGCTTCGCCATAATTATCTGCAAATATTTGGGTGTTTTTGCGTTGTTCGGGGGGTAAACTGTAATACACTTTTGCTACTTTTTGAGTTAGCTCGTCCCAACCAAGCATATCTCCGTAATCCTGGCTGGTTGCATGGTTTTTTCGATCTTCCCAAACAGTTATAAATTTCATAAAGTGAGTATGCTTATTAACAAAATCAAAAAAAGTTAAAGTTGGCTTTAATGGCAATACCGGTAATAGCATAGGGAACATTACTAAGTTTGGCAGGGTAAACAAACATACTACCAATGCACGCAAGACGGTATGCTTAACATTTATCCAGCGCTCAAAAGCATAACCGCCTGCGGCAAAAAGCATAGGATATGCACCAAATATGTAATAGTTTTTACCGCTCATTTCCATAAGGAAGATAAATATCAGTACGTAGGCAAACGCCAGGAATTGAAATTTACGCAGCTTGAAGGAAAACAGCAAAAAGCCAAACCCAATTAGCCATAAAAATAAAGCAATACCGTTAACGCTTATTTGCTGCATAATAAAATCACCGGGCTTAATATAGTTTAGCTGGTTTTTTTGCAGCGTTTTCATATGAGTAATTATCGGCAAGTGATGCTGAACTTGCCATATAAGATTGGGCAGGAATATTAAAAGAGCAACTGCTGCTGCGCCTAACACATGGCGGTTTAGTAATAGTTTACGTTGTTTGGTAAGCAGCAGCCCCAATATTAATGCAATGGCAAAAAAGCCCATTGTGTATTTGGTGAGCAGGCCAATGCCAATTACCGCGCCTAATATATAAAGGTATTTTACCGAATGGTGATTAATATATTTTATGATAAGCCATACTGCTAAGATCCACCATAATTGGTCGAATACCACTGGCTGGAACAGGTAGTCGCTGGCAACAAATGCCGGAGCGAAAATGAAACTTAAGCAAGCCAGCGTAATAGCAAACATTTTGCCGCCAAGCTCAACCGTTACTAAGCCAACTAACCAAACAATAAGGCCCGCGCATATGGTACTGAATATGCGCGCTGCAAAAACAGAGCTACCAAATACTACAGTAGTGACCTTAGCCAGCACCGCTATAAATGGCGGTACTTCTTTGTAACCCCAATCTAAATGATCGCCCAAAGCAAGGTGCAACAGCTCATCGCGTTGAAACCCAAAATGAGAAATTGCGAAAAGATTTAATACTACTTTAATAATTACAAATACCAGTATAAACGTGGTATAGGTTGATCTGCGGTTCTGATAAGGCATGCAGTTTATAATGGGTTTTTATAAAGATAGTAATTTGAAGTAAAAGTATAAAGGTAAAATTGAGGTGAAAAGGTGATGAAGTAAAAGGCAAAAGGTTTTTTCCTTTAATATGGTGTTATTTGCCTGTCGATAAAAGCGAAAAGGTTAAAGATACTGCAATACGCCAGCCTTTAACCCTTAACCTTCAAGCCTCAAAAAAATTAAATTCTCTTTATATCAGCGCCTAGCGCCTGTAACCTTTTATCTATATGCTGATAACCGCGTTCAATTTGCTCTATGTTATAGATGGTTGATTTTCCTTGTGCTGATAATGCTGCGATCAACAAGGATACCCCCGCGCGAATATCAGGCGAGGTCATGGATATGCCGCGCAACTGAACTTGCTTATCCAGGCCAATAACCGTAGCACGGTGCGGATCGCATAGAATAATTTGCGCACCCATATCCAGCAGTTTATCCACAAAAAATAAACGGCTCTCGAACATTTTTTGATGTATCAATACCGACCCTTTGGCCTGTATAGCAACTACCAATACAATACTTAGCAGATCAGGCGTAAAGCCCGGCCATGGTGCATCCGCAATGGTCATGATAGAGCCGTCAATAAAGGTTTCTATCTCGTAGTGATCTTGTGCCGGTATGTAAATATCATCGCCCCTAAGTTCTAATTTAATGCCCAGTCGCCTAAAAACATCGGGTATCATACCCAATTCCGGGTAGTGTACATTTTTTATGGTGATCTCGGATCCGGTCATAGCAGCCAGGCCGATGAATGAGCCGATCTCTATCATATCGGGTAACATTCTATGTTCTGTGCCGCCCAATTTGGTTACACCTTCAATAGTTAACAGGTTAGAGCCAATGCCACTTATTTTGGCACCCATGCGGTTAAGCATTTTACATAATTGCTGTAAATAAGGTTCGCAGGCTGCATTATAAATAGTGGTGGTGCCTTTAGCTAAAACAGCCGCCATAACAATATTAGCCGTACCTGTTACCGATGCTTCGTCTAATAAAATATAGGTGCCTTTTAAATTTGACGCGTCTACATTAAAAAAGCCATTTTCGGGGTTGTAATTAAACTGTGCGCCCAGCTTTTCGAAACCTAAAAAATGGGTGTCTAAACGCCTGCGGCCAATTTTATCGCCACCGGGTTTTGGTATAGATGCCCTGCCAAAACGTGCCAGCAACGGTCCAACTATCATTATAGAACCACGCAACCCACCGCCTTTAGCTTTAAAAGCATCAGACAGAAAAAAGTCCTGGTCTATATTAATCGCTTCAAAGGTATAAGTATCTTCAGCAAGACGATTAACTTTAACGCCCATATCATCTAAAAGCTCTATAAGTTTGTTTACATCTTTTATATCCGGAATATTGCTGATCGTTATTTTTTGATCCGTTAGCAATACTGCCGACAAAATCTGTAAAGCTTCGTTTTTTGCACCCTGGGGAGTTATTTCGCCTTTTAAACGTTTGCCACCCTGTATTTCGAAAGCGTTAGTCATAGGTTGATAGTTAATGTTCATAGTTCACGGAGATAGCACCCGAACTAAAGCAAAGATTATAAATAAATTTATGATTAGAATGATCGGTTTATAATAATAAGCTAATAGTGCATAGGTCAAGCCCCATTAACTATAATCTATGCATAAATTAATTATTAATATTTTTTGCTGCCTCCACCGCTGTTACGGTTACGGTTATTTTGGTTGTTATTATTACGCGGATTGTTGTTGGTACGTCCGCCACCACCGCCGCTGCCACCACGGTTGTTTTGGTTGCTGGTGCGTCCGCCACGATTGTTATTGTTGTTTTGCGTATGTGTTTGCGGGCGATATTCAACTTTGTTGAGGTTAATGGTTTCATCAACCTTCAATTCTCCTTTTGACAGTGCAACCAAATCAGCCAGGATAGTTTCATCAGCTACCGAATCTTTGTTCCATTGCACATACGCCATTTTCATGAAGTTGGCA
>NZ_JAQBOW010000156.1 GCF_028287845.1 Mucilaginibacter sp. | reverse complement strand
GTAAACGGATATGCAATGATGCTAAAGGAAGATTTTGAAGACAAATTAGATGCCGAAGGTAACCGGCTCATTAATACCGTAATGACCAACGCCCGGCTAATGGGCCAGTTGATTGATGACCTGCTTGCATTTTCGCGTATAGGCAAAAAGGAGATTGTATTTGCGACGGTTAATATGAACGCCTTGGTTAAGGCATGTGTTGTGGCAAATGAAAAAAGTAAATGCCAGTTTAAAGTGCACACACTACCGCCTTGTAAAGCTGATATTAATTTATTGCGCCAGGTTTTATTGAATTTGGTAGGTAATGCTATAAAATATAGCTCGAAAACTGATAATCCTAAAATAGAAATTGGTTCGATAAAGGATGATGCAAAACTTACTTATTACATCAAAGATAATGGGGTGGGTTTTGATATGAAGTATAAACATAAATTATTCGGGGTTTTTCAGCGTCTTCACCGTAACGATGAATTTGAAGGCACAGGTGTAGGTTTAGCTTTAACAAAACAAATAATTGATAAACATGGCGGAACTATCTGGGCAGAGGCCTATCCCGGTAAAGGGGCCACATTTTATTTTAGTATGCCTAATGAATAACTGTACTTTAAAAGACAAGTATGAACAATAACGAAGTTGAAATATTATTGGTTGAAGATAATGTTCACGACGCCGAGCTAACTATCCGATCCTTAAAAAAAATAAACCTTGCAAATAAGCTATTTCATGTAAAAGATGGCGAAGAAGCGCTTGACTTTATATTTGCCAAGGGCGAATTTACTGGTCGGCAGATAGATAATAAACCAAAAGTTATTTTACTGGATATTAAAATGCCTAAAGTTGACGGTATTGAGGTATTGCGGCAAGTCAAATCAAATGATGCAACCAAAACCATTCCTGTAGTTATCATGACTTCATCAAGAGAAGAACAAGATATAATAGCCAGTTATAACCTTGGTGTTAATGGCTATGTTGTAAAGCCCGTAAATTTTGAAGCCTTCGGTAAAGCAATTTCCGAATTGGGGCTATTTTGGTTAATAGTTAATCAACCACCATTGTAAATCTAAGTATTGAAATGACAAATCAACTAAAAATTTTACACCTCGAGGATATTCCTGCCGATGCCGAATTGGTGGGCTATGAACTTAAAAGGTCTAAATTATTATTTGATAAAATTGTTGTTGATAATAAAGAAGATTATATTAAAGCACTTAATGAATACAGACCGGATATTGTTCTTTCAGACCATTCTTTACCATCATTTGATTCTATAGAAGCTTTAAAAATTCTAAAACAAAGCCATCTTAATATTCCGTTTATATTGATCACTGCTACTATATCCGAAGAATTTGCTGTAAGCATAATGAAAGACGGTGCATCTGATTATATCTTGAAAGACAGGATGCAGCGCTTACCAAACGCTATATTAAATGTATTAGAAAAATTTAGGTTGGAAGCCGAGCGCCAGACATACTTGGATGAGGTAATTTCGAACGAGGCGCTATTAAAGGAGGCAGAAAATATTGCTGATATTGGTGGTATTGATGTGGATTTAAAAACTCAGTTTACTAAATGGTCACCCGGATTGTATCATATACTGGGGCTTAATGTAGGCGACATTGAACCTTCATTTAATAATTTCTTTAATCATATACATCCGGATGATATGTTAAGGGTAAGAAACGAAATGGATAATGCGGTTGCCCATCTTGATGCCATTAGTTTAGATTTTAGGATAAATACTTATGATGACAACAGCATAAAATATTTGCACGCCAAACTGTTAGTTAACAGAGATAAATTTGGCATGCCCGAGCGTATAAAGGGTTTTACCCAGGATGTTACCGAAAGAACAATTTCTGAAAGAAAACTTGACAGCGTAAACCGGGAGCTAAATTTATTATTTAACACCATTGATGAAGTGTTTTTTTCGTGGGATGTGATCAATTCAAAATTGATACAAATATCGCCTGCATGTGAGAAAGTATATGGGTATACAGCCGATGAATTTTTTCATAATTCAAATCTTTGGAATGAAATCATATACACTGATGACAAAAATATTCAAAAAGGAAGCAATGAGAAATTTCGCAGGGGAGAAATCGTAATTACCCGGTATCGTATCAATCATAAAAACGGAAATATTTGTTGGGTAGAAAGTAAAGCAATACCTGGTTTAGACGAAAATGGTGCGTTGGTACGGGTATATGGCGTAACCAGAGATATTACCCAGCGTAAAAAGGCCGAAGAACAATTACTGGAAGCTTCAGAAACACAAGCGGCAATATTAAATGCTCTGCCACCCAACATAGTGCTGATTGACGAAAATGGCAAGATCATAGCAGTTAATGAATCATGGAAGACACTGACACTCTTAAATAATCTCGGAATACCCAATTATGGTGTAGGGTATAATTATCTGGTTATTTCTGAAAAAGCTACCGGTGTTGACAAGATAAATGGCAATAAAATTGAAGAAGGCATCAAGGATGTAATACAAGGTGAAATAAAAGAGTTTACCATGGAGTATGCCTCACTAACAGGTAAAGATTGGTTCCAGGTAGTTGTATCGCCATTAGCTGATAAAGCGCATAAAGGCGCTGTAATATTACATATTAACATAACCGACAGGAAATTGGCAGAGTCATCTTTACTGCAATCTGAAGCAAACCTGCGTACAGTATTTGAAAATATTGATCTTTCTATTATTTTATTAAATGAGAACCTTAAGACCATATCCTTTAACAGTAATGCAAAGGTTTTGATGCACCGGCATTTTAATAAAAATCTAAAATTAGGTACTGCAATAACAAATTATTTTCCAAAAGATAAGAGAGAAGCAATAGGAAAAGCTGTTAAAGACGTTAATGAGCAAAAAATTGCTGCTTATGAAACAACCTACCCGTTGCCGAACGGGGGTAAGGAATGGTATGATATTAAATGGGTGGGAGTAGTTAATAAGAAACAGAAAAATATTGGTGTGGTTTTAACATTTAAAAACATTACTGAAAAGAAAAATACAGAATTTGAGCGCGAAAATATGACTGCCGATCTTGCACAACGCAATAATGATTTAGAACAGTTTACTTATATTATCTCACATAATTTAAGGGCACCCGTTACCAATATACAGGGCCTGGCGGCATTGCTTGGTGATTTTGTGCCCGGAAAGATAGAAAGCCTGGATACCCTTAAGGCACTTTCTATATCAGTAAATAACCTGGATAAAGTAATACTTGATCTTAACCACATATTGCAGGTAAGAAGCCAGGTTAATGATCAGATAGAATTTGTTTCGCTTCCATTACTGGTTGAGGAAATTAAAGCAGGCATTAGCCAGATGATCGTTAAAAGTAAGGTGACCATAACTTGTTGTTTTGATGCCATAGACAAATTATATATTCTTAAAGGCTACTTACACAGCATTTTCCAAAATTTGGTTATAAACAGTGTTAAATACAGGCAAATAAATGTTGATCCGGTTATTTCCATCAGTAGTGAAATAATAGATAACAAAATATTTATCTATTTTAAAGATAATGGTAAAGGCATAGACCTTGATAAACATGGGGAGCACTTATTTGGCTTATATAAACGATTTGATTGGAGTGTAGAAGGTAAAGGGGTAGGGCTGTTTATGGTAAAAAAGCAGGTTGAAAGTTTAGGTGGAGTAATAAGTGTGCAAAGCGAATTAAATAAAGGAACAGAGTTTATGCTGGAATTTCCTTTAGCTGTTCAACAACACAACTAACTTTAAATAATCAGACGCTTATACGTGCATTAGGTAATCAAATATCAACCGATTTATTGTTTACTGTATTGTTCCTCCGTTACCTGTTCCATCCAATCGACAGGTGAACCATTAAGCTTTTCCTGGATGGCTATATGGCTCATTGCCGTGGTTGCGGTAGCGCCATGCCAATGTTTTTCGCCTGGCGGGAACCATACTATATCTCCCTGGTAGATCTCTTCAATTGGCCCGCCTTCCCGCTGCACCCAGCCACTGCCTGCGGTGACTATCAGCGTTTGACCAAGCGGGTGGGTATGCCAGGCTGTGCGGGCACCCGGCTCGAAGGTGACCAGAGCCATTGCTACACGAGCTGGGTCTGGTGGATTAAAAAGTGGATCGATCCTTACCGATCCGGTAAAATAATCTGCGGGACCTTTGCCTGATGGTTGTGCGCCACTCCGTTTAATTTCCATAATTTTTACTCCTTTATGATTGCTAACAATATTTACTTGCTGAAGTTTAGATAATTCTGATCGGTTGTTTTTTCCGCCATCCAGTATAGTTGCAAATGCTATGACAAAAATAAAAATAATACATTTCTTATACTAACAAGAATGTAAAAGGACAGCCCGGTTACATACAAATCGGGCTATCCTTTTATTATCGCGTTTATACGAAAGAACTCGTAATATAATTCCCCATAATCTAATTTTATAGCTTGTTGCAGCCCGGTTATACCGCGTCTATTGCTTCGCGAAGCGCCTTTGCTGCCGCAGCCGGATCTTTTGCACCATAAATTGCAGCTCCCGCAACAGCTACCTGTGCACCTGCTTTAACAACCGCCGCAACATTACCAATGTTTACTCCGCCTGCTATAGAAACCGGAACGCCTGCTCTTGATGCCTCATCTATTAAAACCTGAATGGAATAGCCATCTGTCCACTGCTCATCTAAGCCGGCATGTAATTCTACAAATTCTACCCCTAAATTGGTCACTTCCCGGGCACGTTTTACACGGTCAGGGTAACCAATAGTATCTACTACAATCCCTTTGCCATGCGCTTTTGCGGCTTTAACTGCGCCTATAATCGTGGCATTGCCAGCTGCCCCCATAACGGTAACAAGATCTGCCCCAGCTGTAAATGCTATATCAGCCTCCAATTCTCCAGCATCTGCTGTTTTAAGATCAGCAAAAACCAGTTTATCAGGATGCGCATTTTTCATTGCAGTGATCACAGCCGACCCCATGTTTTTAATTAGCGGGGTGCCCAATTCAATAATGTCTACATACGGAGCAACCTTAGCTGCAAGCTCCAGGGCATCTTTTGTTGTTAATAAATCTATTGCTACTTGTAACTTTGCCATTTTATTATATTTAATTTAAATTATTTGTGTTGTTTACTTACTCCATATTAGCATGGCGCTTCCAAAGTTCTTCTGCAGGTGTTCCGTCTAATTTCCATAAAGCCATGAATACCGCATCCGTAATTAACAGTAATGCTTGTTCAAAAAGACTCCCCGCGTATTGTTTTGATTTATCGCCGCCATGGTCTTCTTTTTCTGCGGCTGGCACGTGAATATGAATATCTGCCAGTTTTGCCAGCATTGAACCTGAATTTGTGGATATGGCGATAACTTTAGCGCCAGCCAATTTTGCTTTTTCGGCCGCTCTAACAATAGTGCTTGTAGTTCCTGATCCGGATGCCGCCAAAAGTAGGTCGCCAGGTCCTATCGCAGGGGTAGTGGTATCCCCAACAAAATATACTTGTAATCCAAGATGCATTAACCGCATGGCTGCAGAGCGCATTGAAAAGCCGGAACGCCCCGAGGCTATAAGAAATATAGACCTGGTTTGTTGAATGTTTTCAATTAATTGCTCAAATTGGCTATAATCAATTTTAGCCGCTAACTGCATGTTTTCATTAAGCACCAGCTGAAGGTTTTCCTGAATATCTGATAGTTGCAGATGCTGCCGGTTGTTTATATTCATTGATTAATCTTTTAAATCGTTGACAAAAGTATTGGAAAGACTGTGGCAATTCATTACACAATTGGCTCAAGAAGGTGGACTATCAGGAAACTGTGTAAGCTAAAAGTCATAAGTAACCAATTTTAAAAAGCACATTTCCGAATAGTGCTCCTTTTTTATCATATTATCCAATGTGAAAAACGCAACGTGCTTATCTTTGCACAATGATTTTTCCTTTAAAAGAGGCCAAGCTTGAAAGTTCCCTGATCTACATTAGAAATTTGAATAATTGTCCCCCCAGTTATCTGAATGACCCGGGAAGAAAAGATTTTTTTGAAATTGTATGGCTTAAAAATGAAGATCCATTGCATGCGTTAAAAATGAATGATTTTGATGTAAAAGGCGATTGGATCTATTTGATTCCTCCATACCGGGTTCATCAGCTCAATAAGGCAGGTAAAAATGGCGAACTCATTTCTTTCAAACGGGAAATTTTGGAGGAAGAAGATAAGGAATTTCTCCTTGATCTGTTTAAGATATTTAACGTACAGGGTGAATTTTCATGCTTGAGGGTAGATAAACAAGCAGCGACCGAACTTAGCAATGTTTATCAGCTGTTGATTGATGAATATCAAAAAGTAACAGACGATCTCATCATTGTAAAGGCGCTTCTTAAAGTATTCTTACTAAAGCTTATACAGGTTAAAGAGCAAGAATTTACGGGTCATGACATCCATCAAAAAAGGGTTTATGAATTTTTGATGTTGTTGGAGAGCAATTACCTCCAGGTACGCAATACTGATTTTTATGCAGGTAAGCTGGGCATTAGTTCAAAAAGATTGAACCAGATATTAAAGGATAAACTGGATAAAACAGGTATGCAACTTATTCATGACAGAATTATACTGGAAGCAAAAAGACTGATTATACACAGCGACAGTACGATTAAAGCGATTGCTTATGAATTAGGGTTTTCGGATCGCCCTTATTTCAGCCGGTTTTTTAAAAAACAAACCGGGCAAACTCCTGACGAATTTCAGAAACAAGCTCAAAATCACGTTAAGTTAAAATTCAACACTTTAGTTTGAATTTAATAAAATGTTAGTTTTTAATGTGTTTAAAACAAAAAAATCCCCATACAGTATGTACGGGGATTTTTATTTAAATGTGATGCGGAGAGCTAGGGATTCGAACCCCAGGACCTGTTACAGTCAACAGTTTTCAAGACTGCCGCAATCGACCACTCTGCCAGCTCTCCGGGGTCAAAAGTACAAAACCGGGCCGAATTGCCAAACTTGAATCTCACTTTTTTTAACAATTGTTTGAAAGCTTATAATCAACTGATAGTTAATTGTTTGGGTATTTATTTTATTAATTTTTCGGCACGGAAGGAATTAAAACGCGGTTTTACAATTTTTAAATTTCGTTTAGAGAGGTCAATACTTGCGTTTAATTCAAAGCCAATTAACAAGATGAGTGAGTTTAGGTACAACCATAACATTACTACGATAAGGGTACCTATGGAGCCATATAATTTATTATATGATGCAAAGTTATTGATATAATAAGTAAAGCCCAGTGATGTTAAAATGGCGAGCCCTGTTGCCAATATGGACCCGGGATTTAAAAAGCCCCACTTTAATTTATGTGATGGCCCGTAACGATAAAGTAATGAAATGGTAACAAAAAATATAATTACAATAATTAACCACCTGGATAAGGTAAGCAGGTATATCCAAAAATGGCTTTTACTGGCAACATGACTTTGCATATAGGTTATCACACTTTCGCCGGCTATCATCATAGCAATAGCAATAATAAGCGCTATGCTTATTATAACGGTAAGCAGCATGGCTATGCCCCGGCGTTTAAGCCAGCTTCGTTTTTCAAGTATGAGTGATGAATTATTAAATGCCTGCATTAAGTTGCTAACGCCATTGGTGGCAAAATACAATGCTGATATAAAACCTAACGATAGCAGGCCGGCATTTTGGTGTTTAATAATATCCTCAATAGTACTTTCAAAGGCCAGGTAAGCATATGTTGGCATAATAGTATGCAATAGCTCTAATAGCTTTTCCTGGAAATTATTAACCGGTATATAGGCTATCAGCGTAAATAAAAAAAGCGCGCCCGGAAAAAGCGCCAACATAAAGTTGTAAGCAAGGGATGATGCTTTGTTTAGCAGCGAGTCTTCTAAAAACTCATTTATTAAAGAAATAGCAACTGCATAAATAGAAAGGTTGCCAAACCCCGGCAGTACAACAGATTTGGTCCATTTAATAAAGGTCCGGTATATTTTAATCCGAAGTAATAAATAATGTAGCCATCTCATTGGAAGCTAATTTACTCAAAATATGGTTTTAATTTCTCAAGAAACTCTGACGTTGGCAGGCAGGGCCTATTGTTTGTCATATTAACAAATACCAATAAGGTTTCGGCCAGGTGTATCAGTTCTTCTTTTTCATTATAAAGCTCATATCTGAAATGAATTTTAACACCCGGCATTTTATCCATAATTACTTTTACTGTAATCTCCTCATCGTATAAAGCGGGCTTTAAATACTTACTCTTCATCTCCAGCACAGGCATCATTATGCCAGATGCTTCCATGCCGCTGTAAGTTAGTCCAAGGCTGCGCAGCATTTCAACACGGCCAACCTCATAAAACTCGGCATAGTTGCCATAATACATATATCCCATCTGGTCGGTTTCGCCATAGCGCACCCGTATTTTGGTAGCATATTCAAACATTATTTTTTAATGTTATGTTCGTCCAGCGCCTTACGGAATTTATTAGCATTAATATTATGCTCGGCCACGTTTGTAGCGAAGTTATGCCTGTTTGAAAAATCTTCTTTAGCTACCATGTATAAATAATTATTCTTTTGATAGTTAAGCACAGCCTTTACAGCGTTTACAGAAGGCATCATAACAGGTCCGGGCGGCAGGCCAGTATGTAAATAAGTATTATAGGGCGAATTAACCTTAAGTTGTTTATTCAATACCCGATGAATGTTAAAATCGTGCACGGCAAAAATTACGGTAGGATCAGACTCCAGCTTCATGCCTTTATGCAGTCTGTTAAGGTATAAGCCGGCAATGGTGGGCATCTCATCATCATAAACAGCCTCGGCATCAACAATAGATGCCAGTATAGATACCTGCGCCTGACTGAAGCCCATGGTGGTAGCTTGTTGCTTACGTTCTGGTGTCCAAAAGTTTTCATAATGTGAATACATCCGTTTAAAAAACTTTTCGGGCGATATGTTCCAGTATAGCTGGTAGGTATCTGGCATTATCATTACAAAAGCATTATCGGTAGTAAAGCCATATTCCTGCACAAATTTTGCAGAATCAAGATAATGAAGCAGGGTTAATGAGTCAGCCTCTAATTTTTTACTTACAAATGCCGCAAACTGTTCTTTAGTTCTAAAAACATGGAAAGATAATTCTACCTGCTCTTGCTCTCCTAATTGAAGCATCCTAATCAATTTGCGGTTACTCATCCCTTCATGCAAGCGATATTTTCCGGGTTTTACACGGCCCACATATTTCATATTATGAGCCGTCCATGAAAAAGTGGTGGTATCTTTTACAATCCCTTTATCTCTGATTGTTTTATATACATCGTCAAAGTTTTCGCCGGTGTGTATATATAAATACTCCTCTTTACCTGTTACATTAGGTCCGAAGTATCTTAGGTAATAAAATATTAAGGTGCCCCCCAATCCTATAACAACCAACACAATCAGGGCAATAATAAATTTCCTGAATGTCCCGCCTGATAATGTTTTTTGTTTAGTCATGATGTTTTAAAATATTATTAGCGCTGTAATTTTTGTAACGCGATTAATCCGCCTTTTAAGTTTTTTACATTTTGATAACCATTATTTATCAAAATTGATTGGGCTGTTTTGCTGCGCAAGCCAACTTTGCATACAACAATAATTTCGTCTGTTTTGTTATAGTTTATTTGGTCGGGGTTTTTACTTAATTTTGATAATGGAATATTATTACCGCCAATATTATAGGTATGGTACTCTATTTCCTGGCGCACATCCAGCAAATTTAAAATTTCGCCATTGTGCAACCTGTTTTTTAGTGTATGTGCATCAATTTGATACATTAGCTATTTTTTGCCTTGTATAACTGTAAGGTTTATTCTTGTGCCTATGCTCACTTTAGTTACAGAATCTGTTTTCATTGGTGATTGAGCAATTATTATTAAATTGGTAGAGTCTGTAATGCTGCCCTGGTAAGTTATTGTACCTATGGTTAAACGCGACTGATTTATCACAAACTTCATGTCGTTTAAATTCTGATTTATTAAATCAGGCACCTCTACTTCACTTGCGCCTGCGCCATCACCCAATGTCAAATCAATTTTAGAGCCTTTAGGGATCTTTGTGCCGGTTTTGATAATTTGTCCACCCAATTTTACCTCTAATACCACATTACGCGCAATATCAGCGCGGTAGATAGTATCGCCAACCTTTAAACCATTGTTTAATAAAACGGCTTCTGCTTCAATGAATGATTTTTGTTCAATATCGGGCAAAGGTATGGCCGGTGCCTGACGGGTTACCATTGTTAAATAAATTACCCGGTTTTCTTTAACATTTGTCTCTGGGTCAGGATCTTGCTCCACCACGGTTCCGGGTGCGGCATCGCCCCTGTAAACAGAATCTATCGCGTAGCTAAACCCCTGGTCTTTTAATATACTAATGGCCCTGTCAATAGGCATCCCTTTTAATTTAGGTACAGGTATGCCAGATCCGTGATTAGTATAAAAACCCAGGCTGAAAAATGCAATTAAAACAACCGTTATTACAGAACCTATAGCAAACAACAAAGTGTTGCGGAAAGATTTAGTTTTTATATAAGCCCCAAATTTATTCATCTGCAAGTAGGTAGTAATTATACTTAATTAAGTGTCAAACATAAGGATAATTTCGGATTTATGTAGTTTGAAAAAGTAATGTACTAATTAGTTACCCTGCTTAAAAAAATAATTATATTTGACCGTATGACAATCAAAAACATAGCGCTTTTGGCCGGAGGGTTTACCGGCGAATATGAAGTTTCACTAAACAGCGCGCAAAATATTGCTGCCAATTTAGATAAGGATAAGTATAACGTGTATACCATTCTTATTAATCGCGATCGTTGGTTTTGTGAGCAGGGAAGCAATAGGATAGAGGTTGATAAAAACGATTTCAGCATCACTATTGATGGCAAAAAAATAAAATTCGATTTTGCGTTTATTACCATTCATGGTACGCCGGGCGAAGATGGTAAGATGCAAGGCTATCTTGATATGGTAAACATTCCGTACAATACCTGTGATGTTACCACATCGGCCATCAGTATGAACAAGGCCTATACCAAAACCATTGTGCATGGCATTCATGGTTTACATACGGCACGTTCTATGCGGTTGTTTAAAAAAGATGGTCATGATATTGGCACCATCGCGTCCACCTTAAAGTTTCCGTTGTTTATAAAGCCTAATAATGGCGGCAGCAGTGTAGGTATGAGTAAGGTTTATAACGCGGCCGCGTTGCCCGATGCCATAACCAAAGCTTTTAACGAGGACGAGCAAATACTGGTAGAAGAATTTATAAAGGGACGTGAATTTAGCCGTGGTATTGCCCGTTTGCATGGAAAAATAACGGTTTTGCCCGCCACCGAGATCATCACATCAAAGGATTTTTTTGATTACGAAGCAAAATATACAACAGGCGTATCCGAAGAAATTACACCGGCCGACCTAAGTCCTGAGAAAAATGCCGAGATAGCCGAAATTCTGACCGAGGTTTACCTGCGCCTGAATTGCCGCGGAATGGTACGTATAGATTTTATTCTGTTAGATGAAACCCTGGATTTCTATTTCATTGAAATAAATACCACACCCGGCCAATCATCAAACAGCCTTATACCACAGCAGGTAAGGGCCGCCGGTATGAGTGTACCCGATTTTTATAGCGACCTGATTGAAGGGAATATGTAGTTTAAGCCATTCTTGTTACACAATTGGTGTAACAAAATGTAACAAGTGAAACAAGATTTTGAGTTAACGTATTGATAATTAACAAACTACTAAAAAGTGGTGTAACAAAATGTAACAACTTATTCGTTGGTTTTTTTATAGGTAATTTTAATGTATATGGTTGATAATTAAACTATTGCAGATTGAATTATTTTGGAGTGGTGAAACAACAATGAAACAAAATCATTGACAATATAAAACCCATCATTGCGAGGTAGTAAATTCTTATTCTCCCGGATGATAGGTCTTCTCTACATGTTTTAAAACATCCTCTTTATAAAATAGCACATCTTTAAATTTGCCGTTTATGTACCCGCCGGCCTGGTCTGTAAAATGTGTTGATTTGGGGTCGAACGATTGACCGCCGGTGATAATGGATCTTGCTTTTATTTTAGGGCCAAAATCTACAACAGCAATAAAGCTGTTGCCCGAATAGCCATAACGCTTTTTAGTATTCATAGTACGGCTAACAAACGATGGCAGTTCGCCAAAGGCAGATGATACCTGCCCTACAGGAATACTGGGTGCATTGTCATCAAATACACCGTTTGCGGGCCGTTGGTAGCGGTTAATGTCTCCCCATTGCGTCTTCCAGTCGCCATAACGGGTTTGCAGGCTTTTAACGCTTTCTGATAATGATGCTAATAATTGCTTATCACTCATCTCTTTTAAAGCAGTATTTAAACGCTCGGTTTGATAGGTGCCTGCTTCGGACGATGCGGCTCTTGGCAAACCCAGCATGATACGGTTGCCCCATTCTATAGCCAGGGAAGTAGCTACAGATTGCGCGGATGATCGCTTATCCCATTGCTGTAAAATTTCTATCGGTTCTTTTAATGCATTCTTTGTACTGTCGTTAGCTTTAGTATACGCGTTAAATAAAGCAGGTAACAATACATCAAAAGCGGTTAAGTAATGGTCATAACCTTTGGCAATAAGCCCGTCCATCGTGACATTCTTCGCATCGCTAAATAATTTTATGGCATTAACCGCGCGAAAGTTTTGCCCATCTGGCGCCATGTAGGCCGGGTATTTGGTTTTATCCGGGCTGCTTATGCCCGACGAGGTAAAAGGAGTGGAGTTGCAATTCTCTATCCATCCGGTAGCCGGATTATAAACGTGTACAATTTCGTTCAACGGATACAGCCCTTGCCACTCGGTTGCAGTAGTTGAACCGTCTACAGGTTGTGTCCAATCCAGCTTTGCATCCCGTTTAGGCATAAAATTACCGTACCAAAAGGCAATGTTACCCTGGTCGTCTGCATATACGGTATTGTTGGTGGCATTATGCAGCAGGTCCATCGCTTTTTTATACTCGGTAAATGTATTTGCCTTGGTGATGAGCCACGACTCTAACAATGCTTTGTACGATCGGTTATCAGCTTTCAGCGCCAGCCATTTACCATTACGGCTGCCCAATACCGGGCCATGATGGGTGTAATAGCCGGTTATAGTTCGTTGGGTTATTTTGTCGCCTTCTTTAACATTGATAGCGATCTTACGTTCTATAACCGGCTTTTGTGTGCCGTTATATTCGTAATACCATTTGCCATCTTTCTTGCTTACCTTTTCAGCATAAAGGTCGCCAACGTCGGCATTGCTCGAGGTATGCATCCAGCCGCAATGCGGATTAAAGCCCTGGTAAACAAAAAACTGCCCCCAGGTAACGGCTCCATAAACATTAAGTCCTTCTTTACTTACCAACTGTACCTCGTCTCTAAAGTAAAATGGCACATGCGGATTAATGTACAACATAGCATGTCCCGAAGCTGTTTTTGATGGTGACAAGGCAAACCCGTTCGAACCGGTCTCACGCTCATCCAATAACTGTTGAGGGGTGGGCGCCCGTTGTTTAAGTGCGCCTGTAAGTGGTGCTGCACCGCTGTAAAAACTTTCTGTTTCGTGCAGGCTAAGTCCGCCTGTTACAGTAGCCGATACGCTGCCGTCGGTAAACATCAGCGCGTACCAGGGTTCAAAATGTTTAAATACTTTAGGCTTTACTTCGGGATGTTTGTACAGGTAATAGTTTATACCATCGGCAAAGGCATTCATTATTTTTTTAAACCAAAGCGGACTGGTTTTATAATCCTTTATAGCATCAGCCGTATCAGCTATCATTTGTAATTGCACATCGGTGTAGAGGGTACTTGCGCCATCCACCTCTGCCTGCCTGCCTAACTGGTACAGATAATTACGTTCTATTCCCTGAAAGTTCTCTTCGCATTGCGTATACATTAAGCCAAACACGGTAGCCGCGTCGGTTTGCCCGTATATATGCGGTACGCCCCAGTTATCTTTTATTATGGTGACTGTTTTAGCTTCTTGTTCATAGCGGCTCAATTCGGCCGCGGTAAATTTTTGAGCCATTAGCATGGCAGGCAATAGCAATAATAAAAAGGCAGGCAATAATTTTCTCATGATTAAATAGCAAAGCCGAAATTTAGTTATTTTTAGGCGAATTGGAAGCCGTTGCCCGCTAAAACTTACCCAATCATGCTACATATCATTTATAACATCGGTTCTATTACGCTATACTTCCCCAATAACGACAGGAAGATCATTTTACATTATTTACAAAAGCCCAGGGACGCAGCCCAGGGCAAACGTATTAAAATAACTCAAAGAGTATCGCCTATATAAAGGAGGCTCCAATAGGAGCCAATATTTGCTGAAACAAAGTGGGCATTTGACTCCGGGGGAGTCACCTGTTTATAGAAATAAGCTATAAAGTTTAGAAAAGGCTCCATGGGAGCCTCCTAATGGTGTCTATTATTATTTTAATGCGTTTGCCCCGGGGATGCCGTCAATTAGCTTCAATAAATCAAAAATAGATTATACATTTCTCCTTATAAATACCGCTCACCAAGTCAACCCTCACTTAATCAACCCAAACCACCAATTAACTAAACAAACCCTTGTAGATATGCAATATTACACTTACCTTTGCACCCACAATTAACAAAATAATTTACGCTTTAATATTATTTACGTAATGTATTTAAGTACAGAAGAAAAACAAGAAATTTTCGCAAAACACGGTAAAAGTGCAGTAGACACAGGTTCAACCGAAGGTCAGGTAGCATTGTTCACTTACCGCATCGCACATTTAACAGGGCATTTGAAAAAAAACAAACATGATTTTTCAACCCAATTATCACTGCAAAAATTAGTAGGTAAACGCCGCGGATTGCTGGCTTACCTTTACAAAAAAGATATTTCAAGGTACCGTGCCATCATCAAAGCGTTAGCGCTTAGGGATATCATTAAGTAACTTAAACTTATTTTTTACAAAAAGCCGTCTCTTTAAGGAGATGGCTTTTTTACTTTGAAACAATATACACACTATAAAAAACCGGTACGCTCTAAAAGATGAAAAGCGTATCACAACGAAAACAAGATGAGTTTAAACGTAATTAAAAAAGTAATCGATTTAGGTGACGGCCGCACCATCGAGATCGAAACAGGAAAACTGGCCAAACAAGCCGATGGCTCTGTAGTAATAAAAATGGGTGATACCATGTTATTGGCTACTGTAGTATCATCACAAGAAGCAAAAGAGGGTATTGATTTTTTACCTCTTTCTGTTGATTATCAAGAAAAATACGCTGCTACCGGTCGTATCCCTGGTGGATTTTTACGCCGTGAGGCCCGTTTATCAGATTATGAGGTTCTAATCTCTCGTTTGGTTGACCGTGCTTTGCGCCCAATGTTCCCGGATGATTATCATGCGGATACACAAGTAATGATTTCTTTAATATCAGCTGATAAAGATATTATGCCCGATTGCCTTGCCGGTTTGGCAGCATCAGCAGCATTAGCTTGTTCTGATATCCCTTTTAACGGACCGATATCAGAAGTACGTGTAGCTAAAATTGATGGCAAATTAGTTATCAACCCAACTTTAAGCCAATTAGCAACAGCTACTTTAGAATTTATTGTTGCAGGTAGCGAGCACGATATTAACATGGTTGAAGGCGAAAGCGCCGAGATACAAGAAGCTGAACTGGTTGAAGCTATTAAATTTGCACATACTGCAATTAAAGTACAATGTTTAGCTCAAAAAGAATTAACTGCCGAGTTGAACAAAACTGTAAAACGTACCTATAACCATGAGCATAGCAACGAAGAGCTTAAAAAAGCTATCTACGCTGCAACTTATGATCAGGTTTACGCTATTGCAGGTGCTGCTTCTGCAAAAGACGAGCGTTCTGCCAGCTTTAAAGCAGTTCGTGATGCTTATATTGAAACTTTAGGCGAGATTGATGATATCACTAAATCATTAGCTAAAAAATATTATCATGATGTTGAGTATGACGCTATCCGTAACCTTGTATTAGACGAAGGAAAACGTTTAGATGGCCGTACAACTACACAAATACGCCCAATATGGAGCGAAGTTGGTTACTTGCCCGCTGCTCACGGTTCGGCCGTATTTACGCGTGGCGAAACACAATCATTAACATCAGTTACCTTAGGTGCTAAAGATGATGAGCAAATGATTGATGGCGCGTTCATCAACGGTTATCAAAAATTCTTATTGCTTTATAATTTCCCTGGTTTTTCAACCGGCGAGGTTCGTCCTAACAGGGGTGCAGGCCGTCGTGAGATTGGTCACGGTAATTTAGCTATGCGTTCATTAAAACGTGTATTACCTGCCGAGGATGCAAATCCTTACACTATCCGTATAGTTTCTGATATTTTAGAATCTAACGGTTCATCATCAATGGCTACGGTTTGTGCCGGTACATTAGCTTTGATGGATGCAGGTATCAAAATTACCAACCCGGTATCAGGTATCGCGATGGGATTGATCACTAACGAAATGGGTACCAAATACGCTATCCTTTCTGATATTTTGGGTGATGAAGATCACCTGGGCGATATGGACTTTAAAGTAACAGGTACCAAAAACGGTATTGTTGCTGTACAAATGGACTTGAAAATAAACGGTTTGTCATACGAAGTTTTAACCAACGCGTTAAACCAGGCTAAAGATGGTCGTTTACACATATTAGGCGAAATGGCTAAAACCATGGAAGCGCCTCGCGAAGATTACAAACCACACGCTCCGCGTATTGTTACTATCCGTATTGATAAAGAATTTATCGGCGCTGTTATCGGACCTGGTGGAAAGATTATTCAGGAAATGCAACGCGAAACCGGTGCTACTATTTCAATAGAAGAAGTAGGCAACCAGGGTGTAGTACAAATATTTGCTGATAACAAAGAAGCTATTGATAAAGCAGTTACCCGTATTAAAAACATTGCTTCTAAACCAGAAGTAGGCGAAATTTATGAAGGTAAAGTAAAATCAATTATGCCATTTGGTGCATTTGTTGAAATTATGCCGGGTAAAGATGGTTTGCTGCACATTTCAGAAATTGACCACAAACGTATTGAAACGATGGACGGAATTTTTGAAGTTGGTGATGAAGTACGTGTTAAATTGCTTGATGTTGATAAACAAGGTAAACTAAAACTTTCACGCAAAGTTTTATTACCTAAGCCAGAAGCAGCTCAGTAATAATACTAACCATAAACAGTAAAAGCCTTATTTATAAGGCTTTTACTGTTTATGGTTGTTTTTTTTTGATTTTTTTAAAACAAAAAATTCTTTTTTAAACTTTGTATTAGTTAAGTGCTAGTTGATAAAAGCTAAAAGGCCGATCTAATTGAAAAATGACTTTTACCACCAATGATCCTTTAGACTTTCTCAATAGCAATAATAATTCTGGTAAACCTGCCGGCCCGCATGCCGACCTGGTGCAGATGTTATTGCATGAAATACTAAGGGTGAAAGAATTAATAGCCTATTATGACTCCATTCCTAATGGTGGCGGGAAGCTTGGTTCCTCAATTTTAAGTGAATTGATTGCAGAAGCCTATAGCTCATTAGTTAACTATGATGTGGTGCTTATGAAAAAATACTATGATCTGTTGCAACATTGTGACTGATGTTAAAGATTAGTTATTGGAAGTTGGTTAGGATATTAACTGTCAGAAGCCTAACTTTGATAATAATTATTAATAATAACCATACAGGCACTAATCTTTAATAACTAATCTTTAATCTTCAATGCCCCACTTAATTGCACCATCAATTTTAGCTGCTGATTTCGGTAATCTGCAACGTGATATCGAAATGCTTAATCAAAGTGAAGCAGACTGGATACATGTTGATGTAATGGATGGTTTGTTTGTGCCTAACATATCATTTGGTTTCCCGGTAACCAGCGCGGTTTATAAGCATGCTGTAAAGCCTTTAGATGTACATTTAATGATAGTTGACCCTGACCGTTATTTAAAAGGTTTTAAGAATGCAGGTGCAGCTAATATCACCGTACACTTTGAGGCATGCGCCAATTTGCACCGAACTATACAGGTTATAAAAGAATTAGGATGCAAAGCAGGGGTGGCCCTTAATCCGCATACGCCGGTTGCCATGCTGGAAGATATTATTACCGACCTGGATCTGGTTTTGATAATGTCTGTAAATCCGGGTTTTGGCGGACAGCATTTTATTGAGAATACCTATAAAAAAGTAAAAGAAATAAGAGAGCTAGCTGATCAGCACAACCCGCATTTGCATATTGAGGTTGATGGCGGAGTTGATAAAAGCAACGCGGCAAAGCTTGTCTCGGCAGGCGCAAATGTACTGGTTGCGGGTAGCGCGGTATTCTCATCGGCCAACCAAATGGCCATGATATCGGGCCTTAAACATCCCGAAAAGTTATTACAATTGTAATAAAAGCAGTCCAACAAGTGAAATAATTTAATATTTGCAATAAAACATGCTTTTATTGAATAGTTGTATTTTTTTAAAATAAGTGTAAACAAATCATGCAAACTTTGTCAAATTAATTATCTTTGCGCCAGCAAAATACGAAGTTCTTAATTCGATATAAAGCAAAAAACCAATTTCAGTATATATGAAACATAATTTTGGTGCCGGACCAGGCATCCTACCTCATGAAGTTTTAAAACAAGCTGCAGCGGCAGTAGTAGATTTTAACGGGATCGGATTATCTCTTTTAGAGATATCGCACAGATCGGCAGAATTTGAGGCGGTTTTGGATGAAGCCGTAAAATTAGTGAAAGAATTATTAGGAGTTCCGGAAGGTTACTCGGTATTATTTTTACAGGGCGGTGCAAGTACACAATTTGCAATGGTGCCTTATAATTTGCTGCCCGAAGGTGGCAAAGCCGCTTACCTTGAATCGGGTGTGTGGGCAAATAAAGCATTAAAAGAGGCTAAGTTTTTTGGCGAGGTTGAAGTAGTTGCTACATCAAAAGAAAGCAACTTTACTTACATCCCTAAAGACTTTACCATACCTGCTGATGCGGCTTATTTCCACATCACATCAAACAATACCATTTACGGTACACAGTTACATGAATTCTTCCCGTCGCCAATACCGGTTGTTTGCGATATGTCGTCTGATATTTTCAGCCGCAAAATTAATGTTGCCGATTTTGGTATCATCTATGCAGGCGCGCAAAAAAATATGGGCCCAGCAGGTACTACGTTAGTTATTATTAAGGATGAGATATTGGGTAAATCAGGGCGTAAAATACCTGCAATGCTTAATTATCAAACGCAAATAGAAGGTGGCTCAATGTACAACACCCCGCCGGTATTTGCTATATATGTTTCAATGCTTACGCTTAACTGGTTAAAATCAAAAGGCGGTGTTGAAGCTATTGCAAAAGAGAATGTTGCTAAATCTAAAGTATTATACGAAGAGATTGACCGTAACCCGCTATTTAAACCTGTTTGTGCCGTTGAAGATCGTTCGGACATGAACGTTTGTTTTGTGGCCGAAAATCCTGAGCATGAAAAACCATTCCTTAAGCTATGTGATGAAAAAGGAATTGTAGGCATTAAGGGCCATAGAAGCGTAGGTGGTTTCCGGGCTTCTATATATAATGCATTGCCTATCACCAGCATTTACGTGCTGATTGACGCGATGCGCGAGTTTGCAGAAAAGAATTCTTAATAAAGATTGAAGATTAAAGATTAGTAATTAGGGTTAACCAATTCAACTAATCTTTAATCTTTAATGACTAATCTTTCAAAAACAATGATCAAAATATTAGCTAACGATGGTATAGATCCCATCGGCAAAAAAATGTTAGAAGATGCCGGTTTTGAGGTTGATACTAACAATATACCGCAGGATGAATTACCTGTTAAATTACAAAACTACGATGCTATTACCGTACGCAGTGCAACTAAAGTACGTAAAGCGTTAATTGACGCATGCCCTAACCTCAAGCTGATTGGTCGTGGTGGCGTTGGTGTTGACAATATTGATGTTGACTACGCTAAAGAAAAAGGTATTGGTGTTTATAACACGCCTGCTTCTTCATCACTATCAGTTGCCGAACTTGTTTTTGCGCAATTGTTTACCGGCGTGCGTTTTTTACACGACAGTAACCGCAAAATGCCGGTTGAAGGTAGCACCAAATTTAACGACCTTAAAAAGGCTTATGCCAAAGGTATTGAACTGCGTGGTAAAACTTTGGGTATTGTAGGCTTTGGCCGCATAGGCCGTGAGGTTGCAAAGATCGCTATCGGTGTGGGTATGGATGTTATAGCTTATGATCTTTTTCCGTTTAACCCTGAAGTGGAAATAGTTTTAGGTACAGGCGGTACAAAAGTTAATGTAACCGTTAAAACTTCAACTTTAGACGAGATCATCAAAACTGCAGACTTTATAACTCTGCACACGCCATTTATCGACAAAGCTTTAATTGGTGCCGAGGAATTAGCTAAAATGAAAAAAGGCGTACAGTTAATTAACATCTCTCGTGGTGGATTAATTGACGAGTTAGCCTTGATTGATGCTTTAAACAGCGGCCAGGTATCATACGCGGCATTAGATGTGTTTGATAATGAGCCAACACCACGTGCAGAGATTTTAACACACCCTAAAATATCATTAACCCCGCATATTGGCGCGGCAACCAACGAAGCGCAGGAGCGTATAGGGGTAGAGCTGGCCAGTTTAATAATTGGGCATTTTAAGAAATAGTGACAACTCACAACAAAAACAAAAGAGGCGCTTTATGCGCCTTTTTTGTTTTACTATATCCCGCGCCATCCTATACAAACATAGGATGACGTGTTGGGTAGGTTTGTCGTTATAATATATAACTCACGCTCTTTTCCGGAATAACCACAGCATAGCCATCCGCTGTTAACGAATCTGATAGGGCCTGCATGCTGCTTTCTTCGCCATGTACCAGGTAAACGCCTTTAAGGGTTGCCTTATCCTGCTGTTTAATGTTGTTTACAAGGTCTTCATGATCGCCATGGGCGCTGAGTACGTCTGTTTGCTTAATGGTGGCATACACGGCCAGATCGCGGTCCTTGATGTGCACTATCGAATCTCCACGTAATAAGCGGTGACCTAAAGTACCTTTGGCGCAATAGCCTATGAATAGTATCGTACAATAATAATTCTGGATGTTATAAAAAAGGTGATCCTGTATGCGGCCACCCTCCAGCATGCCTGCTGAGGAAATGATGATACAAGGCTCAAAATAATTTGATATCTGGCGGCTATCTTTTAGCGTCTCTACATAGGTTAGGTTGTCAAACTCAAATTCATCGCCCTGCGATTTATAAAACTCCTGTGCTTCTTTATTAACAAGGTCATGATATTTACGAAAAATGCCGGTAGCCATGCTGGCCATCGGGCTATCAACAAATACCTTAACAGGCGGCAATAGTCCGCTGCTGAATATTTTATTAAGCGAATAAACTAATGATTGTGTACGCCCGATGCTAAATGCCGGGATGATCATTCGGCCCTGCTCTTTAATACAACATTTATCAATAAATTCAACTAAAGTGTCTTCAACGCTTTTGCCTGTTGTGTGCATGCGGCCGCCGTAGGTTGATTCTGTTACAATAAAATCAACCGGGGGCAAAGGTTGCGGATCATCCAGTACCGGGTAATTTTTACGCCCGATATCGCCGGTAAAGGCAATGGATTTTTCTGTTCCACCGTCATTTACTTTAAATACAGCAGCTGCCGCGCCCAATAAATGGCCCGCAGGTACAAAAGTAAGCTCAATATCGCCGGTTATGCGGAAGGGTTTATTAAAGCCAATAGTTACAAATCTATCCATCGCCTCCATTACATGCTTTTGTAGGTATAACGGCTGTACGTTAGTTTTGAATTTTCCCTTGCCATGCTTACGGCTTTTATGCGCCTTATTCATGAATATGTTCACAGAGTCTAATAATAACAACTCTGTCAGGTCGGCAGTGGGCGGGGTGGATAGTATTTGGCCGTTAAAGCCTAAACGTACCAGCGTAGGTATATTGCCCGAATGGTCAATATGAGCATGGGTTAACACCACCACATCTATTGCAGCCGGATCAAATGGAAAATCTTCGTTTGATTGTATGCTGCGATCTTTTTCATAATCAAGCCCGCAATCTATTAGTATTTTATATTGGCCAACCTCAAGCAAATGCATGCTGCCCGTAACTTGCCGGGCGGCGCCATGTATAGTTAATTTCATTAACGTTGTTTGTCTTCTTTTGCGCGTATTTGATTTCTTAACAGCATTAAAATTATCATCAGCAGGATAATCACAATAATTATAAAATTACGCGATGCTTTATTCTGTAGTTCGGCATTTTTATCGCCCAGTTTCTTTAGCTGATCTACCTGATCTCTTAACTGTTTTATAGTGTACATAAATCCTAAAGCATTTGTTTCTGTTTCTTTAGATTTATCCTGAACCTGGCTTTGCTGAAAAGTACGGTATTCTAACAATATCTTCAACTGCTTGTAAATATCATTATCCGTTTTAACAATATCCATCAAAATATCGTTACTCCGGCGAATGTCTTTTTTTGTTTGGAGGCCAAAAATGCCGGAATGCTCACTTAAGCTTTTATCATATTGACCAAACTTGAGACTACGCTCGGCAAGCATGCTGTTAATTTTTTTTCGCTGCAGCTGATAAGCTAACGAGTCTGAATTTGCCTGCGCAAATAGATTAGCAAATAAAAAGCAAAGCAATGCAACCAGTATTATTTTCTTCATGCTGTATATTCAAAATCAATTAGTACACTATCACCCAGGTTTAATCCAAGTAAACCACTGGCGTTACCTTTATTAATAGCTATTTCTAAATGGTCGCTAATACCAAACAGACAAAGCTTTTCGCCCTCAGGCACCTCATTATAGTGCCAACTTAAATTATTTATAGTTTCGTTACGTTTAAAATACAAGGTAAACTGCCTGCCTTGCTGTACTTTGTTAAAAAATTCTTTGGTAATATTAGTAATTACATTCTGGAACGAGTCAATATATATTACCGCGCCTTTTATCAAGTTCTTTTCAATAACAGGTTGCAGGTTCATTTTATTTTCAATGCTGCTTATAGGCAAACCTATTTCTGATAAATTTTTACCGCTTGCCAGGTGGCAGGCTGCTTTTACAAAAATATCGGCAAGGGGGAAATGCAAAAACTTCAGGTCCTGCATTATGTTTATTTCCACCATCTCATCAGGGTCGGTATTAAACATTAAAGAAAATATGCCATTATCGGCACCAACAAAATAATGGTTTTTATAGCGTACAGCAAGGTATTTGGTATGATCGCTGTAAACGGTATCAATACCAATAAGGTGTACGGTATTGTCTGGGAAATAATAAAAGCTGTTTTTTAATATAAAGGCGGCCTGTTGTACATTATAGGCTGCCACACTATTGGTTATATCAACAATATTAACGGTGGGCAACAATTTCAATATGCTTCCTTTAAGGGCAGCTTGATAAATATCTTTATCGCCCAAATCAGTAGTTAAAGTTATTATTGCCATTAATTTTTTAAATATTTATTACTAATCTTGTACAAGCGTTAGACGCTGCAAATATTCAATTTTTAATTCATAAAAATCAGCAACAAAATAATCAAAATTACTATTGAACGAGCTCAAACTATCAATTGAAAATATTAACCCTGCTGTTTTATGGGGGCCAAATAATGATCATTTCGAGATCATAAAAAAACAATACCCAAAGCTTAAAATTGTTGCGCGCGGCAGCGAGGTTAAAGTATTAGGAGATGAGCGTGAACTACTTGTTTTCGAAGAAAAGTTTAACCATTTGCTGCAACATATTGAAAAGTTTGAGAATTTGAACATCACAGACCTGGAAAGGGTGTTGGGTTCTAAGATAGATATTAATGCAACTGTCGACCAGGCAGCTGATAAATTTGCAAGCGGCGAGGTTATTGTTTTTGGCCCTAACGGTGTTATGGTTAAGGCGCGTACAGCCAACCAGCGTAAAATGGTTGATTGTATTAATAAAAGCGATATCCTGTTTGCCATAGGCCCTGCCGGTACCGGTAAAACCTATACCGCGGTTGCCTTAGCGGTAAGAGCATTAAAAAATAAAGAGATCAAACGTATCATTTTAACCCGTCCGGCTGTTGAGGCAGGAGAGAACCTTGGATTTTTGCCGGGCGATTTGAAGGAAAAGATTGATCCATACCTGCGCCCGTTATATGATGCGTTGGATGATATGATACCTGCTGAAAAGCTGAAATTATATTTAGAGAACCGCACCATTGAAATTGCACCGCTGGCATTTATGCGCGGGCGCACGCTTGATAATTGCTTTGTGATTTTGGATGAGGCGCAAAATGCTACCGATATGCAGTTAAAAATGTTTTTAACGCGCATGGGCCCGTCGGCTAAGTTTATTGTTACAGGTGATGTTACACAAATAGACTTACCAAAAAAACAGCAATCTGGCCTGCATACTGCCCTGCGCATATTAACGGATATAAAAGGAATTGAAATAGTTTACCTAAGCGGCGAAGATGTTGTAAGGCATAAACTGGTAAGGAAAATATTAGAAGCTTACGGAGATATTCAATAAGTATCAAGTATAGAGTATCAAGTAGCAAGTATGTATTGCAGGTCTTGATACTTAATACTAGCTACTTCATACTAAAATCATGAATGCAATAAAAGAAACACATTTTAATTTTACAGGTCAGACTAATTTTTATAAGGGAAAGGTTAGGGATGTTTATACCATTGGTAACAAATACCTGGTAATGGTGGTAAGCGACCGTATATCGGCATTTGACGTGGTGCTGCCCGAGCCTATCCCGTTTAAAGGGCAGGTATTGAATCAAATTGCTGCCAAATTTTTAAAAGCCACTGCCGATATTGTTCCTAACTGGGTGGTTAGTGTTCCTGACCCCAGCGTAACCATAGGGCGTATTTGCGAGCCATTTAAGGTGGAGATGGTGATTAGAGGTTATTTGGCTGGCCACGCGGCGCGCGAATATAATGCGGGCAGAAGAGAAATATGCGGCGTAAGCTTACCCGATGGTTTAAAAGAAAATGATAAACTGCCCCAATCTATTATTACGCCTACAACAAAAGCCGCGGTAGGGCATGATGAAGATATATCAAAAGAAAACATATTAAAACAAGGTATTGTATCTGTTGAAGATTATGAGCAGTTGGAAAAATTTACCAAAGCTTTATTTGCCCGCGGAACCGAAATTGCCGCTAAGCAGGGTTTGATTTTGGTAGATACCAAATATGAGTTTGGCAAAGCCGATGGTAAGATATATTTAATTGATGAGATTCATACGCCCGATTCTTCACGGTATTTTTATAGCGAAGGATATGCGGAAAGACAAGCGAAAAATGAGCCGCAAAAACAGTTGTCGAAAGAATTTGTAAGGCAGTGGCTAATTGAAAATAATTTCCAGGGAAAGGATGGGCAGGTTATACCTGTTATGACGCCCGAAATTGTGCAGTCAATATCTGAACGTTACATTGAATTATATGAACAGATAACCGGCGAAAGCTTTATAAAACCCGAAGGAGAAAATGTGCTGAACAGGGTAGAAAGCGCTATAAAAAAAGCACTGGCAGCATTGTGATTTTTATTTGTAAATAATGTGTTATATTAGCATTTAAATTACAGAAGAAAAATGAAGTTTACAGTTGATAAACACGAGAAGTATATTTTGTTGAAACTCAATGAATCAAAATTGAACTCATTGATTACTCCACAATTAAAATCTGAGTTGATATTGATAAACACAGAGGGACAAAGAAATATAATTCTCGACCTTTCTCAGGTTAAATTTGCTGATTCTTCCGGGCTAAGTAGCTTGCTTGTGGGCCACCGTTTGTGCAAAAATGCAAATGGTTCTTTTATTCTTACCGGGTTAAATGATGCTGTTACCCGTTTAATTACTATTTCTCAATTAGAAAGTGTCCTTACTGTTGTTCCTACGTCAGAAGAAGGCATTGACCTGATTTTTATGGAAGAGATAGAAAAAGAATTAAAAAAAGAAGCAAGATAATACTTACATTGTTTACCTGATATGAAATTTGAGGTAACAATTCTCGGAAGTAGTTCTGCAACTCCTATATATAATAGAAATCCAACCTCGCAGGTGCTTAATATTAATGAGCGCCTTTATTTGATTGATTGCGGCGAAGGTACACAACAACAAATGCTTCGCTTTGACGTAAGGGCAAGCCGCATTGATCATATTTTTATCAGCCATCTTCATGGAGATCATTACCTGGGGCTGGTAGGCTTATTATCGTCTATGCACCTAAACGGGCGTAAAAAACCCCTAAAGTTGTTTGGGCCGCCACAGCTTAAAGAAGTTATCGACCTGCAGTTTAAATATTCTGAAACCCATTTGCAGTATGATATTGAATTTACCATAACCAATCCCAACAAAGCCGAAACTATTATAGCTAATGAAGATGTTATTGTTGAAACTATACCTCTCGATCATAGAATAGCCTGTACGGGTTTCTTATTCAGGGAAAAGAAAAGGTTAAGAAAGCTGTTAAAAGATGAGCTTGAACGGATAGGGGTGCCGGTTGAAGTTTATACTTCATTAAAAAAAGGTGCCGACTATACGAATCCGGAAGGCAAGATTTATAAAAATGATACCCTTACGGTTGATTCGGACAAACCGAAAACCTATTCCTACTGTTCTGATACCATATACAACGAACAATATTTTGACCAGATAAATAATTCAGACTTGCTGTATCACGAGGCCACTTTTTTGCATAATATGGTTGACAGGGCAAACGAAACATACCATACAACCGCTTTACAGGCTGCAGATATAGCCGTAAAAACAAATGCTAAAAAATTACTGCTAGGTCATTTTTCTGCCCGCTATAAAACCCTGGATGAGTTGTTGGGAGAGGCTCAAAGTGTATTTCCGGAAACCAGCCTTGCTATTGAGGGGAAGACGTTTGTTGTTTAAAGTAATATCAAGACTTTTTTTAAGATACAATCTAGTTACTTGATACTAGCTACTAAATACTTTACTTATCCTTCTTCCCGCCGCCAAATACAGAGAAATGAACATAGCGTTTAGGATTTGCTTTCAGATCTAAGAACAGCAAGTTCAAATTATCAGAGGCGGCCTGTAAGTTTTTATACAGCTTATCATCGTTTAACAATAACCCCATCGAGCCTTTGTTGCTGTTGATATTAGCCATAGTGGCTTGCAGGTCGGCAACGGCCTTGTTAGCGTTATCCAATGTTTGCCTGATGTTTGAATTAGCCAGGTCTCCGCTAAATCTTTGAAGATTTGAGGTAATTCCGGTTAAGCCGGCACTAGTGTTTTTTAAATTGGAAGATACATCTTCAGCATTGGATAAAATGCCGTTAATGTGCCCGGTTTGCGCAGCAACCAAATTATCTATCTTTTTAGTAGTGCCTTCCAGTGTTTGCAATGAGTTTGCGATGCTGGTAAAGCTTCTGTCCACATTTCTTTGAAAATTTGGATTAAGTATCTTATTAATTGAAGCAAGTGACGAATCTAATTTAGTGATTAGGTTTTCGGCTTTGGTTTGTATAGGCTGCAAGCTTTCTGCCAAACTGCCTTGAATATCAGCACGTAGTGTATCCCTGTTTTCGGCAAGTTCTTTACTATCGCCTAATTCAAAAACAATGGCTTTACCGCCCAGCAAATCAGTGCTTACTAATTTGGCAAGTGTATTTACAGGTATTTTATATTCGGATTTTATTTTAAATTCAACGGTGGTGCGCCCATCCTGATCCAGTTGCATTCCTGAAACGTGACCTATTGGGAAACCATTTACCAATACAGGTTTTGATACAGATAACCCATCTACACTTTTATAAATAGCGTAAAATTTATTTGAACCCGAAAACAAGTCATTTCCTTTTAAAAAGCTATATCCTAATATAAGTACAGCAATAGCTATAGTGGTTAATGCGCCTATTTTGGTTTCGTTTGATATATTCATAGTTTAGATTTAAGATATGAAATATTAAATTTGAGTTATTTTGATGAAATATAAATGAATTTACTTCACTTATGTTTCATCAAATCTCCAATCTAAAGCTTCAGATCTTGTTTATTTTATAACCTGCTCCACCTCGTCTTTGTAATACTTTAAGGCTCTTATAATAGAACTTACAATTTCGTCTTGTCCTTTTTCAGAATTTAAGTAAGCCTCATCATCGGGGTTGTTTATGTATCCTGTTTCAACCAATACTGCCGGCATTGCACTATGGCAAAGCACCAAAACACCTTGTTCACGTATTCCTTCGCTGGGCCTGCCATCAGTCTCAACAAATTCTGTATTAATTAAATTTGCCAAATGTATGCTTCCCTGCCTGAATTTGCTTTTATACTGGTTTATCAGGATAATAGATTCCGGGTCGTTAGGGTCCAGGCCGGCGTTCATTTCGTCGCCCTCGCTTTCGCCGCCTTCTAAATGGCTTTTACTTATCGCTTTTTCTTCTTCGTGGCCGCGCCATGTTCCGTACACTAACAGCAATACGCCTTTGCCTGACCGATTTGGGACCCGGACACTTTTATAAACTGTTTTACCATGCCTGTGGCCTGTGGCTTCGCGTACGGTCCTGTCCGAAAGTGAGTTGCAGTGTAGCGATATAAAAAGGTTACCCTTGTTTTCATTAGCTATCTCTGATCGCCTTTCCCACGAAACATCATCTTCGGTGGTGCGTGTTAATACCGCTTTAACATCATTTAACTCTTTTTCTATCGCTTTTTGCAATTTTAAGCCTATTGCAAGCGTTACACCTCTTTCGGTAGAATAAGAACCTGATGCACCATGAGAGAAATGACCGGTACCGGTAGGTTTGCCACCATGACCCGGATCAATAATAATTGTTTTAAGTTTAAACCCACTATTTACAACCGTATCTTTTTGTACTATTGGGGCTAACTTAAATGAAAATAGAGAAAAGCACACTAGTAATGCCGATAATCCACAAATCAATCTTTTCAATGCCTTATTTTTCATTATTTTTGAACGCTGTTAAAACTTATATCTGCAAAAATACTATTCATAATCAATTTTGAGATTCATTAACTTATTTTTTCTATTTGCACTTATCTTAATAGTAAACCTGGTGGCTTCCGCGCACAAAAGCAGGATTATTATTAAGCGGCCTGTTGTAGATACAATAATAAAGCTTGATTCTACAAATAAGTATCCAAAACTCTCTAAAGGTAAAAAATCTAAAACAACTTCGACAGCAAAAAAGGTTGTTGGTAAAGACACGACAAAAAAAAATCAAACCCTTGATTCGGAAATAAAAGAAATTGCTGCCGACTCTGCTACTAATGACGTAGAAACCGGAATTAGCGAGCGGTTTGGCAATGCGCGGGTAACTTATGGCGATTTTTCGCTGGATGCTTATTATATAAGAATAGACAGAAAGCAACACATCATATTTGCCAGCGGGCGCATAGATCCAAAAACCAAACGATATGTAGGCAGGCCCATATCTAAACAGGGTAATGATAAACCCATAACATCTGATTCTTTACATTTTAATTACGAAACAAAAAAAGGGCTTATTCATAATGTTTTAACAGAGCAGGATGGTAATTACATATCGCATGGTCAGGCCAAAAAAATTAGCGAAACAGAGGTTGCTTACCATAATATTATTTTTAGTGCCTGCGATAAACCCGACCCTGATTATGGCATAGTTATTACCCGTGGTATTGGCGAAAAAAACAGGATCATTTCAGGTCCGGCATATTTGGAGATAGAGGGAGTACCTATACCCATTGGCATCCCTTTTGGTTTTTTCCCAAAACCAGATACACGTTCATCCGGTTTTATCTTGCCTACACCCGGCGAAGATGCAACCTTAGGTTTTTTCATGCGTGACTTTGGTTATTATATTGGGTTGAGTGATTATGCCGATCTAACAAATATGGGTACTTATTACTCAAACGGATCGTACGAGGTGAGCAGTACGTTAGATTATATGAGCAGGTATAAATATAACGGGAATTTAGCATTAAGCTACGGCTCACATAATTACGCGCTGCCAGGCGATCCGCCAAAGCGTGATTTTAATATAACGTGGACGCATAGCCAAAACCCCAATGCAAGCCCCGGGAGTACATTTAGTGCTTCTGTAAATGCAGGTACATCAAGCTTTTATCAAAATAATCCGGCATCAATTGGATATAATTTACAACAGCTTACCCAAAATACTTTACGTTCAAGTATTTCTTATTCAAAAAGCTGGACAGGTTGGGGCGGAGCGCCATTAAATTTAACTGTCGGGATTTCGCATAGCCAGGATCTAGCCCTTAAAACGGTTTCGCTGGAGTTGCCAAGTTTTAATTTTAGTATGGGTACAATTAACCCGTTTGATAAAAGAGACAGGGTTGGCGAACAAAAATGGTATCAAAAAATTACAGTAGGATACACCTTAACCGCAACTAATAAAGTTACTTCTGTGCCCGAAAGCCAGTTCTTTACAAGCGAAACACTTACAAAGAGATTTCAAAACGGTTTTCAGCATTCAATTCCGGTGGGTTTCAATTTAACTGTACTTAAGTATTTTCAGTTTGGTATAAACTTTAACTATACAGAGCGGTGGTATCTGCAAACAATAAGACAGCACTATGCACGTGCCGACTCATTGGTTACCGATACTGTACCAGGCTTTCAAAGAGCCGGGAATTACTCAATGGGGGCAAGTTTATCAACAAAAGTTTATGGTACAATAAACTTTAAAAACGGCAAATTAAGAGCCATACGCCATACAATGACCCCAAGCATCGGGTTTAGTTATAGTCCGGACTATTCGGGTTTTAATCATACTTATAACCAGTCTATTGTAAGTAACGCCAGTATACCTTATCCGGTTGTTTATACAAACTATTCAATTTTTAATAACGCCGTATATGGCGGCCCGTCAGGCCGCATGCAGGCCGGAATAAATTTTAGTCTTGATAATAGCCTGGAAGCAAAAGTGAGGGCCAAAAGTACGGATACATCACAAACTGACAGGAAAATACAACTATTGCAAAGCTTATCTTTTTCAACAACTTATAATATAGCGGCAGATTCATTCAGGCTAACGCCAATTAGTTTTTCCGGCCATACCAGTATATTGCATGACCGGGTAAATATTAGCTTTGGCGGAACCCTGAATCCATACGAAACGCGTGTAATGGATTCGGTATCTTCCGGCCAGATACAACATTATAAAAGAGATGTAAACAGGTATACCCTGCAAGACGGTAAACTGCCATCAATTATGGGCTTTAATATTTCGGCAAGCGCCAGTTTAAATCCGGCCACATTTCATCCCAGCCCAACCGCGCCGGCAGGCAGCACCTATCAAACCGCCACACCAGACCAGCTGCAAAAAATGGCTTTGTATAACCCGGATCCGGGCGCCTATATTGATTTTAATATACCGTGGAACCTTTCACTTAATTATAGTTTTAGCTATAATAATGCTTATATCAGTACCAGCAATACAAATACCTTAATGATAAGCGGCGACTTAAGCCTTACCAAAAAATGGAAAATACAATATAATACCAACTATGATTTAAAAGCACTCAAATTAAGCAGTGCCACATCATTTGCAATTTATCGGGACCTGCATTGCTGGGACCTGTCAATACAATGGTTGCCCTTTGGTTATTATAAATCATACAGTGTTACATTGCGGGTAAAATCAACAATTTTGCAGGCCTTAAAGCTTAGTAAAAAGAGCGATTATACCAGTAGCTCATACTTTCAACAATAACATGCTTGCAGAGATAATTACCATAGGCGACGAAATACTAATAGGTCAGATTGTTGACACCAATTCGGCATGGATGGCGCAGCAATTAAATAATGCAGGTATCCGCGTAAAGCAAATATCATCGGTATCTGATAGTAAACAACATATATTAACAGCGTTAGCCGAAGCCGCTACCCGGGCAGATATTATTTTTATAACCGGTGGCCTGGGTCCCACAAAAGACGATATCACCAAAAATACACTCGCCGAATATTTTGGCGTAGAAATGGTAGAGAACAAGGAAGCATTAAGTAATGTAACGCGCCTTTTTGAAAAATATAAACGCCCATTGCTTGAAGTTAACAGGTTACAGGCGCAAGTACCCCAAAACTGCGAGGTCATACTGAATAAAAATGGTACGGCCCCCGGCATGTGGTTTAACAGTAACGGTAAAATATATGTGTCTATGCCCGGTGTGCCATTCGAGATGATGTATATGATGGAGGAGGAGGTAATACCGAAAATTAAATCTTTGTTTAAACTCCCGGTAATTATTCATAAAACCATTTTAACCGTAGGCGAAGGCGAGTCTTTTTTGTCTGAAAGAATTGCTGATATTGAAGATTCGCTTCCTGCGCATATTAAATTGGCCTATTTACCCAAACTAGGCCAGGTGCGTTTGCGTTTAAGTGGTTATGGCGAGGATGAAGTTATTGTAAGTAAAGAAGTAAATAAATATGCATCAAAAATAATTGAGCGTGTAAGTGATTTTGTAGCTGCTGAAGAGGACATACCGCTTGAAAAAGCCATACTGAACTACATGACCGAAAAGGGGCTCACCCTATCGGTTGCCGAAAGTTGTACAGGGGGGTATATATCTCATTTATTTACACAGCATGCCGGCTCATCAAAAGTATTTTTTGGCGGCGCCATATCTTATTCGTACGAATTGAAGGAAAGCATATTGGGCGTTAAAAATGAAACCCTGTGGCAATTTGGTGCAGTGAGCGAAGAAACAGTTACAGAAATGGTTGAAGGTGCGCTGTTAAATTTTAAATCAGATTATGCCATTGCCGTAACCGGTATTGCCGGGCCAGATGGCGGCCTTCCGGGTAAACCCGTAGGAACGGTATGGATCGCGGTGGCATCTGCCAGCAAAACGGTTGCAAAGAAATTCACATTTGGTAGCAAGAGGCAGCAAAACATCGAAAGGAGCGCCACAGGGGCATTGTCAATGTTGAATACTTTACTTAAAGATGTTAAGAAGTAAGCAACGATTTTTCTAATTTTGACCAAAGAACTATATTTTATTGTATGGCTAAATACCAACTGTTATTGCCGAAGATGGGTGAGAGTGTTGCTGAAGCAACAATAATTAAATGGCTTAAAAACCCAGGTGATTATATTGAAGCTGATGAGGCAGTAATGGAAATTGCTACTGATAAAGTTGACTCTGAAGTTCCATCACCGGTTTCCGGAAGATTAATTGAACAACGCTGCAAAGACGACGACGTTGTGCAGGTAGGCTCTGTTATTGCCATTATTGAAACAGATACAGCAGAACAGGCGGCACCTGCTCCACAATCGGCAGCATCACCGCAACCTGCACCTGTGCCACAGCAAAGCTATCAGCCCCCGGTTGCAGCAGCGCCCCCGCAACAAAATATTCCCGGAACCGAACAGCTTGAGCAAAGGAACCAGGCTCCTGTTGCGCAACAAAATGCAGGAGAATTAAAAAGCGAATCAAGGTTTTATTCTCCTTTGGTTAAACATATAGCATTACAGGAAAATATAAGTATTAATGAGTTGGACCGCATAACCGGCAGTGGTGCCGAAGGGCGTTTAACTAAGGATGATCTGCTAAACTATATTAGAAATAAAACAGCCGGAGGGCCGCCTGTAACACCGCGGCCCCAGGTTCAACAACAATCTGTAAAAATAGGGCAGCCGGAACCGTCAAAGCCTGCAATAGAGTCTGGTAAGCAAGCACCGGCAACATCAACGTCGGGTGTTGATGAGATAATTGAGATGGACAGGATGCGCCGTTTAATAGCCGACCACATGGTTATGAGCAAGCATACGTCGCCACACGTTACCTCGTTTATTGAAGCTGATGTGACAGGTTTAGTATTATGGCGCGAAAAAATAAAAAACAGCTTTGAAAAACGCGAAGGTGAAAAAATAACCTTTACCCCGATATTTATTGAGGCAGTAGTAAAAGCGATAAAAGATTACCCCATGATTAATGTATCTGTTAACGGTACACAGATCATTAAAAAAGCGGCCATAAATATAAGCATGGCCACCGCTTTGCCAAACGGTAACCTTATTGTACCGGTAATTAAAAAGGCCGACGAGTTAAACCTGCTTGGTATTACCAAAGCGGTTAACAGCCTGGCTAATAAGGCCCGTACCGGTAAACTGCAACCTGATGACGTTAAAGACGGAACCTTTACAATAACCAATGTAGGTACATTTGGTAATGTTATGGGTACACCTATAATTAACCAGCCACAGGTAGCTATTTTGGCTGTTGGTGCTATAAAAAAGAAACCAGCCGTTATTGAAACAGCCGAGGGCGATGTTATAGCTATCAGGCACATGATGTTCCTTTCGTTATCTTATGACCATCGCGTGGTAGATGGCGCTTTGGGAGGGTCGTTTTTACGCCGGATAGGTGATTACCTGGAAAACTGGGATACCGATAAGGAAGTATAATTTCTGAAAGAATCTTCTTAATATTTCAAACAACCATGCCTGTTTTTTAGTTAAACAAATAGAGGCGGTATTATACTGTCCGTTAATTAAACTACAACGACCAATGGAAAACTATGAAACTTTAGTGGATGCCACTAATGATTTGATGAAAAGAGGATATACTGCTAATTTAAGCATGGAGGGAGATACCGTTGACGATAAATCCCGGAATATACACATGGCTGCCGACGATTTTTCTATAGACGAATTTTACAGGTTTGAAGGCGCAAGTAATCCTGCGGATATGTCTATAGTATACGCTGTTAGCTCGCCTAAATATAATTTGAAAGGCATTATTGTTAATGCTTATGGTACTTATGCTGATGATAGCTCATCGGCTATACAAGCTAAGCTACACCATTATATGGTGAGTGGTAACTTGCACGGTAGCGACCGGCCAAAGGCTTAACCACATGGACTTACGAAGTTTGTAAAACTTTGTAAGTCTTTCTACTCCAATTCTTTCAAAAGCTTCTTTCCCTTACTTTGTATAGCAGCGGTACCATCGCGCATTAAATACTTTAGTTGGTTAGCCAATTCTTCTGTTATCCAGGTATAACGGTGCCGTAAATTAAACAAGGCTTCGGCGGCAAATGCTTTTACTGCAATTTTTATTTTAGGATCTATCATCCAATCAAAAAGGTGCTCCACTATAGGTTCCAGATCAAGGGTTTGCACTTTGTCTTTTATCATCTGCGGAGCATTGGCATCTGTAATATGCATAACTATTTTAGCATAATGCCTTTTACTGCCCGGTGCTTTAACCACAGCCATTTTTGATAAAAGATATCCGAGGTCGGGCAGGTATATTTCAGGATCTTGCAGAAAAATATTTTCTAATAACCATGTCGCACGGAAAGCAATATCATTATCAGGGTATATGGTAACGTCTATAAGATCACGCAGGTTAAATTTCCTTTCCGTCAATAGCCTGCCCAATTCCAGTACCTTAATTTTGCCTATGGTAGCATTAATTTGCTTAATAAGTTCAGTTTGGTTCATGACCGGCTAATATTCTGCGATAAACGAAAATAAAAAATATAACACTATCCTTACTCATACAAATTATCTAAATCATACATTTGTTCACCACTTTTATAATGACTAACTATACATGGTTAAATTCAACCGATTTATATTAAACAATGGCCTCCGGGTTATTGTGCACGAAGATAGTACTACCCCAATGGCAGTAGTTAACATTTTATATGATGTTGGCTCGCGCGATGAAAATCCCGAACAAACAGGGTTTGCCCACTTGTTTGAGCATTTAATGTTTGGCGGTTCGGTAAATATTCCAAACTATGATGGACCTTTACAACAGGTAGGCGGCGAAAACAATGCCTTTACCAGTAATGATATTACTAATTATTATATCACCCTGCCATCTGCCAATTTAGAAACTGCTTTTTGGTTAGAAAGCGACCGCATGCTAAGTTTAGCTTTTAACGAAAAGAGCCTTGAAGTGCAGCGCAATGTAGTGGTTGAAGAGTTTAAACAGCGCTACCTTAATCAGCCTTATGGCGATGTATGGTTGCGTTTAAGGCCATTGGTTTACAAAAAGCACCCATACCTTTGGGATACCATAGGAAAAAACATTGAGCATATTGAAAATGCTAAGATTGAAGATGTAAAAGCATTTTTTAAAAAGCACTACAATCCGCAAAACGCCATAATGGTTGTTGGCGGCGATGTGAAATTAGAACAGGTTAAAGAACTGGCCGAAAAATGGTTCGGCCCCATCCCGGCAGGTGAAAAATATCACCGCGATTTACCCCAGGAGCCCGAGCAGCATGAAGAGCGCCGCGAAACAGTTACTGCAAAGGTACCGCTGAATGATGTATATATAGCCTTGCAGATGCCGGGCAGGAGAGAAGAAGAATTTTATGCGATTGAGTTGATAGCTGATATCCTTTCGCGGGGAAATTCTTCACGAATGTACCGTAACCTGGTAAAAGAAAAACAATTATTTAGCGAGGTACATGCTTATGTTTTAGGCAGCCTTGATAAAGGCATGTTTGTACTGGAAGGTAAACCAATTGCAGGTATATCTGTTGAAGATGCTGAAGCAGCGATATGGGATGAGGTAGAGCAATTAAAAATTCATGAAGTGCCGGCTGATGAGCTAACCAAGGTTCAGCATAAGACAGAATCGACCATGATATTTTCTGAAATGTCATTGTTAGATAAAGGCATGAACCTGGCTTATTACGAATTGATAGGCGACGCGGAATTGCTTAACCATGAAACCGAAAAGTTTTTAGCGGTAACACCTGCGCAAATAAAGGAAGAAGCCAATAAGCTATTCAGAAAAGATAACTCCTCTACACTAATTTACCTGGCTGAGTAGTCATTTGTCATTAGTCACTGGTCATTAGTTGTTTTTATTAGTTTAATATGAGTAATAGATTAGAAGATTTAGAAATATACACATTATCAGAAGCATTTGCTGATGAGATATGGTTTATAGTTGCGACATGGGACTATTTTACAAAAGATACTGTAGGTAAACAGTTAACGAGATCCGCCGATTCAATTAGCGCTAATATCGCAGAAGGATTTGGACGATATCATTATAAAGAAAATAAGAATTTTTGTTACTTCAGCAGAGGCTCTCTTATTGAAACAAAAAGTTGGATAAAAAAATCTAACACCAGAAATTTAATAGCAGAGAATCAATATCAAATATTATTAAATAAACTTGAAATTATTCATATTAAGCTTAACGCATATATAAAATTCATTGGAAAAATGACCAATGACTAATGACCACTGACCAATGACTATAAAATGATAAATAGAAAGACGGCCCCTGATTTCAGGCCAATAGAGAACATACATTTAATTAGGCCCGAACATAAAAAGCTAACTAACGGCTGCGATGTTTTTTGCTTTAACTCGGGCGACCAGGAATTGGTTCGTATTGAATGGATATTTCATAATTTACGTTTCGATTCGGCAAAACCGTTATTGAATATGGCGGTTAATACCATGCTTACAGATGGCACACATACTTTATCAGCTTCAGAAATTGCGGATAAGATAGATTTTTACGGTGCTTTTTTATCTGTTGATTATGGCTTTGAGCAGTCGTTGGTAACACTATACTCGTTAACCAAACACCTGGATAAAACATTACCCGTTGTTAAGGATATTTTAACCGATTCTATTTTCCCCCAAAAAGAATTGAAAACGTTTATTCGCAATCAACAGCAAAAGTTACAGGTTAGCCTACAGAAAAATGATGTGGTTGCGCGCCGTACCTTTAATAAAGCGCTATATGGTAATACTATATATGGGTTAACTCCTAATGCTGATGATTATAAAACCTTGCAGCGCGAAGATATGCTGGTTCATTTTAAACACATGTATCAGCCCTCAAATTGCACGTTAATTATTGCAGGTAAAGTTGAACAAGGCACGCTTGATCTGCTGACCGATACTTTTGATAACGCCTGGGCAAGTACAATTATTCCTGCGGACATCACACAGCCAAACATTGCACATTCGCCGGAGCATTTTTATTTTGTAGAAAAACCTGAAGCTTTGCAATCAGCCATACGCATGGGTTTGCCGTTTATTAACCGTGAGCATCCTGATTTTCCGGCTGTGCAGGTATTAAATACCGTTTTGGGTGGTTACTTTGGCTCAAGGCTGATGAATAACATCCGCGAGGATAAAGGTTATACCTACGGAATAGGATCGGGCTTAAGTTCATTTAAACAAGGTGGAGCCTTGTTTATAGTTACCGAAGTTGGGGCCGATGTTTGCAAAGCTGCCACCATCGAAATTGAAAAGGAAGTAGAGTTATTAAAGACCGCCATAATCCCTGATGAAGAGTTATCGCTGGTGCGTAATTACATGCTGGGATCATTATTGGGTAGTTTGGAAAATGTATTCTCGCATGCCGATAAATTTAAGAATCTGTATTTTTCAGAAATGGGTTATGA
>NZ_JAQBOW010000136.1 GCF_028287845.1 Mucilaginibacter sp. | reverse complement strand
TAATTATCTTTTTTTGCTGCATTGAGTTAAATTTTCTGTGGTTATTTGGGTATTCACCTGATATGCAAGACATTAGGAGCCCAAGTTTATCTATTGGTTCACAAGTATATACAGCCGATGGTAAATTAATAGGCGAATATTATCGTGAAAACCGCTCGCCGGTTGATTATAAAGCCATATCGCCCAGCCTGATAAACGCGTTGGTAGCAACCGAAGATGTGCGGTTTTACAAACATGGCGGCGTTGATTTTTACTCGTTCGTTACCAGTATACTTTCAACCGCTAAAGGCGATAAACGCGGGGGCAGCACCATTACACAACAATTGGCAAAAAACTTATATTCTACCCGTAAAAGAAAATCGCAGGGGCTGCTAAGGCATATCCCCATTATCCGCACGCTGGTTTCAAAATGCAAGGAATGGTTAACCGCCTATAAAATTGAGCATGTTTATAATAAGCAGGAAATACTCACACTGTATTTAAACACAGTGCCGTTTGGCAACAATTCGTTTGGTATAAAAACCGCATCACTTAAGTTCTTTGATAAAACCCCCGACGCCGTTACCCCTGCCGAGGCTGCTACACTGATAGGCATGCTTAAGGCGACATCAACCTATAATCCGATAAATAACCCGGATAAAGCGGTTGAACGCAGAAATACCGTATTAGGGCAAATGGAGAAATATGGCTTTTTAAACAAAGCTGATTATACTACCTATACTAAAATGCCAATAGGGCTTAATTTAAGTTATGTAGAGGATGATTCGCACGGCGATTCTTATATTCGGGAGGCGGTTGAGCGCTGGTTAAAAAAATGGTGCAAAGACAACGATTATAACCTTTATGAAGATGGCTTAAAAATATATACCACTATCGACTCGCGGTTACAACAACATGCAGAAGATGCGGTGGCTGAAAAAATGAAAATGCTGCAAAGACGTTTTGACAATCTATGGGGAACCAAAAATCCATGGCGCGACTCGAAGGGCGTTGAAATAACCGACTTTTTATTAAAGGCCGAACAGCATTTGCCTATATACAAATTATTGGTAGCCAAGTACAATGGCGATATTAACCAGATAAACCAATACTTTGAAAAACCAAAACGAATGAAAGTATTTACCTGGAATGGTGAAAAAGACACTACGTTTTCAAGTACCGATTCCATAAAATATTATACCCGCATTTTAAATGCCGGGATGATGACCATTGAGCCATCATCCGGTAAAATAAAAGTTTGGGTAGGTGGCATTAATCACAAGTACTTTAATTACGATCACGTAAATCAATCAAAAAGACAAGCCGGTTCAACATTTAAACCTTTCGCTTATTTAACAGCTTTAGATAATGGTTTTTCGCCATGCGATAAGTTTACAGATCAACCCGTATCTATTAAATATACTGACGAAGGTAAAGCACAGGTTTGGGCACCTAACAATGCTGATTTTAAATTTACCTACCAGGAAATGTCTTTACGGTGGGCAATGGGGAAATCAGTAAATTCAATTACTGCACAAGTAACCGAAAAGGTTGGTTGGGACAAAGTTGTTGTATATGCACATAAATGCGGTATAGAAAGCCCCCTAAAAGCGGTTCCTTCTGTTTCATTGGGATCAAACGATGTATCGGTTTATGAAATGGTACGGGCCTACAGTACCTTCTTAAATAAAGGTGAAAAAATAGACCCATTACTGGTAACTAAAATAACCGACCAGGATGGCAATATATTAAAGGAGTTTGTATTAAAAACCGAAAGAGCGATTAGCGAAGAAGTTGCCTGGTTAATGCTGTATATGTTTAGAGGTGGTATGGAAGAACCGGGAGGCACATCGCAGGCATTATGGGAATATCCGGGATTATGGAAAAAAAACAACCAAATAGGCGGTAAAACAGGCACATCATCAGATTATGTTGACGGATGGTATATGGGTATTACCAAAGATCTGGTTACCGGTATATGGGTGGGTGCTGATGACCGCAGCGTACATTTTACAAACTCTGAGACAGGCGAAGGCTCACATACCGCCCTTCCTATTTTCGGCAGCTTTATGCAGCGGGTTTATGCTGATCCGCAATCGGGCTATACCTATGGTGCATTTCCTAAACCATGGACAAAGATCACCAAAAGTTATGATTGCCCTTCGCCAAGATTAGCGGTCGATACAACAGCTACTGATAGCCTTGATATGCCGGTAGACACAACGCGGGGAGCAGTATTACCTGAGCTAAAGCAACCCGGCAATTAATCTTAACGTAAATATTATAACATTTGGTAAATTAGCACCGATATATAAAAATTTATGAATAAAAACTACTCTCCTGTAAGCAAAGTAAAGAAATATTCATTCATTTTAATTTGTTTTATTGGTCTGCTATTTTTTAGCGCAGGTGCAAATGCGCAATACTTTGGGCAAAATAAGGTTCGTTACAAAAAATTAAATTTTAAGGTTTATAAAACCCCGCACTTCGAGATCTATTACTATCTAAAAAATGATAGTATGGTTAAACGCTTTGCACAGGAAAGCGAGCTTTGGTATACCCTGCACCAACAAGTTTTTAGAGATACATTTAAAAATGCCAACCCCATTATCTTATATGCCAATCACCCTGATTTTCAGCAAACCACAGCTATTGATGGCGAGATAGATATAGGTACAGGCGGTGTTACCGAAGGTTTAAAAAACCGCGTTGTAATGCCTGTTATGGAAAACAATCAAATGACCAGGCACGTTATCGGGCATGAGTTAGTGCATGCTTTCCAATATCACTTACTATTGGGTAAGGAAGACGCGAATTATGACAATATAAATAATTTACCGCTATGGATGATAGAAGGTATGGCCGAATACCTTTCGTTGGGTAAACGCGACTCATATACAGCCATGTGGATGCGTGATGCTTACTTAAACCATGATATTCCAACGGTAAAAGATCTAACCGAAAGCAGTAAATATTTCCCTTATCGTTACGGTCAGGCATTTTGGGGCTTTATAGGATCAACCTATGGGGATACCATTATTACCCCTTTCTTTAAAAATACTGCTCGTTTCGGTTTATCTTATGGCATAAGGCGCACCTTTGGCTATGATGATAAAACACTATCTCGTCTCTGGAAAAATTCAATAGAAAACACCTACAAACCTTATTTAAAAGACACCGTTCAAAAACCTGTAGGTCAGTTAATTATAAGCGATAAAAATTCAGGTAAAATGAATATAGCGCCGGCCATAAGTCCTGATGGCAAGTATGTTGCGTTTTTATCAGAAAAGAATTTATTTACTATAGATCTCTTCCTGGCTGACGCTAAGACGGGGGTGGTAATAAAAAAGCTCACCAGCAAGGTGTCTAATACCCATATAGACGAATTTAACTTTAT
>NZ_JAQBOW010000124.1 GCF_028287845.1 Mucilaginibacter sp. | reverse complement strand
TTAACTGCTGCACTGTTCTTCGCGATTTGGCAAAGTCGGTAGTGCGCTCATAAGCCAACCCAACTACTTCCACGCCTTTTGAATGATATTTTTTATCATAATTAATTAAGTAAGCCGTCTCGTCCATGCAGTTAGGGCACCATGAACCCAATATCTGTACAATAACAACTTTGTTTTTAAAGCGGCTATCGGTAAGCGAAACCTTGTTGCCTTTTACATCTTTAAATGTAAAAGCCAATTTTTTATAGCCGGGCTTTAGTGCAGTAAGTGAATAAGCATCAGGTAATTTGGCATTTTCATCTTTAATGCCTGTCCAGTGGTCTATACTGGTAAGGCCCGCATACAACTTGCCACCAGTTATTTTATTTTGGTTGATGGTTGCCGTAAACAAATAATCATGTCCGCCATCAAAGCATGATAAAAACAACTCGTTGCCCGATACCACTCCTTCTAAATACCTGTAATCACCGGTGGTTGATAAAAATGTACCGGTTAGTTTTGAGCCAACCTGTTTAAACTCGCCAACGGTCATATCTTTTTTATCGCCCTCGCCAAACGGAACGGCCCATCTGCCTGTAATATTAAACGCCGGTTTTTGCGGGGTCCTAAAGCGCCAGGGTGTGTTTGGTGTAGCCACAAAATCCATCGACACATATTTATCGCCTAAATTTTTTATCCATTTGCCAACCAGGTTACCGGCTACCAACTTTAATCTAAATTCCGAATCAAATAGCGGCATGCGTATAAAAACAGAATCGCCTTTATACTTAATATCAGTTACTTTAATGCGCTCGGCGCCATTAATCACAGCCAGTTGGCTATGCCCCCCAACATTACTTACTTCAAAATTAAATGGGATTTCAACACCAATAGCGGTTTTGGTTACGCCACGCCATATGCCGGATTTAAGAGCAGGCCGCGCAATAACGGGAAGCGACAGGATAAGTATGAATATAGCTAATAACGATCTGGCTTTCATTTTGACAAATATTGATGTTTACCAAAACTAAATAAAATCAATCGGTTATTTCAATACCTCGCGGGATATGACAATTCGTTGAATTTCAGAAGTTCCCTCGTATATCTGGGTAATTTTGGCATCACGCATTAAGCGTTCTACGTGGTACTCTTTTACAAAGCCATATCCGCCGTGTATCTGTACCGCCTCAACCGTAGTTTTCATGGCCGTTTGCGACGCGTATAATTTAGCCATAGAGCTTGCCTGCGCGTAGGGTTTGTCGTTATCTTTTAGCCAGGCAGCCTTTAAACATAATAAGCGTGAGGCCTCAATTTCTGTGGCCATGTCTGCCAGTTTAAATTGCGTGGCCTGTAAGTCGGCCAGGGTTTTGCCAAACGCCTTACGTTCTTTGGCATAATTCAGCGCCAGCTCGTAAGCGCCCGAGGCTATACCCAACGCCTGCGCGGCTATGCCTATGCGTCCGCCCTCTAACGTATTCATAGCAAACTTAAACCCGAAACCATCTTCGCCAATCCGGTTCTCTTTAGGAACCTTAACATCACTAAAATGCAGCGAATGTGTATCAGAGCCGCGTATGCCCATTTTATTTTCTTTGGCCCCCACAGTAAAGCCTTCCATGCCTTTTTCTACGATTAGTGTATTTATACCGTGATGGCGTTTGGCGGGATTGGTTTGTGCCATTACCAGGTAAGTTGATGCAGTGCCACCGTTGGTGATCCAGTTTTTAACACCGTTTAGCAAATAATAATCGCCCATATCAATAGCGGTGGTGGTAAGCGCTGTAGCGTCCGATCCTGCTTCTGGTTCTGATAGGCAGAAAGCTCCTATTTTTTCGCCTCTGGCTAATGGCACTAGGTATTTTTGCTTTTGCGCTTCATTGGCATATTTCTCTAATCCATAACATATCAATGAATTATTTACAGAGACAATTACCGATGCAGAGGCATCAATTTTGGAAAGCTCCTCCATAACCAATACGTAGGAGATAGCATCCATACCGCTACCCCCATATTGGGGCGATACCATCATGCCTAAAAAGCCCAATTCCCCCATCTTCCTCACTTGCTCGGCTGGGAATTTTTGATGCTCATCACGTTCTATTACGCCGGGCTTTAATTCTGTTTGTGCAAAATCGCGCGCCGCCTGACGAATCATTAAATGTTCTTCGGATAATTCAAAATACATATATAAGCCCTGAACAGTAAATATAAACTATTATGCACGCATAGCAAAAAATTCCCATAAAAAAAGAGAGCTCTTTTGAAGCTCTCTTTCCCCTAATTAATTTAAACTATTGATTAAACCCAAAATAAAGAACAAAAAACCCCAGCTTGGGTATCTGAGAATTTAAAACAAAACGAATTTCATAGGCAGATGTCCGTATATGTTTTCATAGATTACATGCAAGGCCGATAATCATAGAACAAATGTATTGCCATAACGCGCCACAAACAATGACTTATACGTCAGAATTTTAAAATAAAAAATTGTGAAGTATGTACTAAATTAGCGGCATAATAGTTAATTTTTTACTTTTAGCTATTGATTAAAAAAATACCACAATATTATGCTGTTAACCGATTTTGAATATCTTAATACGTCTGACAATGCCTTCAAAAAGAAGGTTTCGTTGCAAATTAAAAGATTAAGACGGCAAAACCGGGTTACGCAAGAGAAATTTTACTCTGATACGAACATAAATATAGCCCGGCTTGAATCAGGTAAAATTGATATCCGCATAGAGACTTTGCGGAAAGTTTGTTATTACTTTGATGTCTCATTATCAGGATTTTTCAGGGGAATATATTAAAACTGTATATAAAAATTACCCAACAATCTGCTATTGTATACAGTGGTTGTATTTAATATTATACAAACCAACACTATTATTGAGCCACATTATTAATACCCGTTACATCGTTAAATCGCTGATAATTCGCCATTTAGTAGTTTTTTTAAAAAATAGCTTGTGTAATGAAAAATCTAAGGTATATTTGCCATCCCAAACGGAGTGGTAGTTCAGCTGGTTAGAATACATGCCTGTCACGCATGGGGTCGCGGGTTCGAGTCCCGTCCATTCCGCTAAAACAAAAAAGCCTTACTGAAAAGTGTGGCTTTTTTGCGTTTTAAACCATTTTAGGCGACTTTTTAAAAAAAGAGCAAATAAAATAAAATCAACTTTCACTAATCTAAAAGGGTACCATTGGTTTTTTCGAAATTAGTTATAAGGCAATGTAACCAAATCTACTTTTGTAGCTTCGTGCAAGCCTGCTGGTATTGGCATAATCTAAGCACACACATACGAAGAGGATTGCAAAAGGTTGATAGAAATATTCAATATTCCCCTGCTTTATAACAAAATGGGCTGTTTCACTAAAACTTTATTTGTCTTTGACAATCTTTTCCATTGTGCCAAATAGTGTCTTCCTAATGGTATTTCGATTTTACCAAGTTCAACATCGTAATTGGTAAAGGCAGTAATTCTGTTAATTGCGACAATAAAAGACCGATGGACCCGGGCAAATAATTTATGCGGCAACTTTGCTTCAAATGCTGTTAAAGAACACTTAATTACTAAAGGTGCATTAAGCTGCGTGTAAATCTTAATGTAATCTTTAGCACTTTCTACATAAACAATTTCGTCCAAAAAAATCTTAACTGTTTTTCTGTTTGCTTTAAGATACAACCATTCGCGTTCCACAGATATATTCAGTCCTTCCACAGGAGCACTGCCGGTATCAATCACCTTATTAACAGCTTTTAAAAAACGCTCTAAACTTAGGGGCTTTAGTAAAAAATCCACCGCATTTAAATCAAAAGCTTCGGCGGCAAATTCAGCATAAGCGGTAATAAAAATTACTTTGGGGGGATTTTGTAAAGTTCTTAGAAAGCTAATACCTGATAATTCAGGCATCTCTATATCCAGAAAGAGTAAATCTATCCTTTCTGTTTTCATGATCTCCATTGACTGTAAAGCGCTGTTGCATACAGCCACAACTTCAAGCTGCTCCACCATGGAGGACCACTTTTTAATTATCTTTAAAATAATTGGATCATCATCTATGATTAAACATCTCCACCGCATATTTTAATAAGTTTATCCTATTTCTGTATTGCATATTCAGACAAGGAAGTAAATAAAGAAACAGTCATCTATATGACGCATTAACTAATTGATAGTTACAGACTGCCATTGATTTAGATAAACAACCCAAAAAGTAAAACCAACAACTTATTTCTACGGATAAACTGCGTTTACCTATTAATAGGGTATTCTATCCACATAATCTTGTCGTATAAATCCAGATTGCCTGTATATATGCCTACTATAATTTAACCCCTCAAAAGTGATTTAGTTTTGCGCTTAATATTAAATCTTTTATTAAAAAACTTAAATTAAGACATCATGAAAAAATTAATTATTCCCTTTTTGTTAGGCGGATTAATATTAGCAATTGGGGTCAACAGTACATCTGCTCAGGTTCAACTGAAAGAGGTTACTATTTCGGGTGGAGCAACTAAAATTGAGGTATCAAAAAAAATATCAGAGTCGTTCGCCAGTTTATATAAAGGCGCTGAAGAACCTCAATGGTTTCAGTCTGATAAAAATTATTTGGTAGATTTTATTCTGAATAACCAGGTAAACAAAGCGTTGTTTACAAAAAATGGCAAATTAGTGTATCATATGGCTTTTGGGAACGAAAAGCAGATGCCTGCCGATATAAGAACTATTGTAAAAAGTAAATATTTCGATTATGCAATTACCTCCACTCTTAAAATAGACATTAGAGAAAAAAGTGCATGGATTGTTAATATTGAAGATGCCGAACAATTTTTTGTGTTAAGAGTAGTAGATGGTGCTATGGATGTCTTAGATAAAATAAA
>NZ_JAQBOW010000087.1 GCF_028287845.1 Mucilaginibacter sp. | reverse complement strand
GTATCAATTATAAATCCGCCTTGCGGCAGCTCAAACATTTCGGCAAAAGTGGTGGTATGCGTGCCTTTGTCGCTCCATTCAGATACCTCACTTGTGCGCAGCTCCAGGTCAGGCAACAGGGCGTTGATCAAACTTGATTTACCAACCCCCGAGTGGCCCGAAAACAAGGTTACTTTATCTTTTAACAGATCCTGTACCTGGCTAATATTAGTTCCATCTAATGCGGAAACCGAGTAACAAGGGTAGCCTATTTTTTCATAAACAGCTTTATAATCGGCCAATATTTCTAATCCTTCATTGCTAAACAGATCAAGCTTGTTGTAAACCAATTTGGCGGGGATATCATAAGCCTCGGCAGTAACCAAAAACCGGTCAATAAACCCTAAAGAGGTCCGCGGCGATGCCAAAGTAACTACCAGCAAAGCCTGGTCAAGATTGGCGGCGATAATTTGCCCCTGTTTTGACAGATTGATAGATTTACGGATAATATAGTTTTTACGCTGATGCAGGTTGGTAATAACGCCGGTTTGCTGCTCGGGCTCCAGGTCAAAATCAACCACATCGCCCACGGCTAAAGGATTAGTGGTTGTAATACCCTTTATGCGGAACTTGCCCTTAATACGGCAATCATATCTCTTCCCATCAGGCGTTTGCACCTGGTACCAGCTTCCGGTTGATTTTGTTATTAGTCCCTGCATATAATTAAGCTCCAAAAGTAATTAAATTACATAGCTTATTAATTTGCCATAGCTTGATTTAAAAAAACGCTGCTTTTTAGATTAAAAACAATGAAAAGTAAAATAAATCTTGCTTATTAAAAAAATATCTACTTACTTTACAGTCATTATATGACAACTAAATTCACAACACCAACATCGACTACAACCACCGGCAAAAGCTACGGAGGAAGATAATCGTATGGTATAAAACATAAAAAGAAAAACCACATGAGCGCCTTCCTCCACACAGAGGAAGGCGCTTTTTGTTTAAATAATCTAATAAATGAAAATTTTAAAATTTGGCGGAACATCCGTAGGTTCAGTTCAAAGTATCCAAACCTTACTAAACATCTTAAAAGATGAGATCAAATTAGCGGCTAATGAGCAGCCGGTAGTAGTGCTGTCTGCCATGAGTGGCGTAACCAATCTGCTTATATCAATGGCCGAAGAAGCAGCTATAGGCAATGATTTTACGGCCCCGCTGGCCGAGCTGGAAAAGCGCCATTTTGATATTGTTAAAAACTTGCTCCAAATTCAAAAACAAAATCCGGCTTTAACACAGTTAAAGATCAACTTTAACCAACTGGAAGAGTTATTGCAGGGCATTTTAACGTTGCGCGAATTAACCCCTAAAACACGCGATCTGGTACTGAGTTATGGCGAGCGTTGCTCTACCTTAATGATAAGCAAAATTGCAGCCCAATATTTTCCCGCTGTTTTTGTTGATGCATCAACGGTTATAAAAACTGATAGCTCGTTTGGACAGGCTAAAGTAAATACAGAATTAACAGAACAATTAATTCGTGGGTTACACCAGGAAAATAAAGGCAAAATACTATTTGTTACCGGCTTTATTGCCGGCAATAACGAGGGGCAGATAACTACGCTTGGCCGTGGCGGCAGTGATTATACCGCGGCTATTTTTGGCGCGGCGCTTAACGCATCTGAGATACAGATATGGACCGATGTTAACGGCATGATGACCGCCGATCCGCGGATGGTTAAAAAAGCGTTTTCATTAACCGAGCTAACTTATACCGAAGCAATGGAACTATCCTACTTCGGCGCGAAGGTTATTTATCCGCCAACCATGATACCGGCATTTTTAAAGAAGATACCCATTATTATCAAGAACACTTTCGAGCCTGAGTTTGAAGGCACTATTATACAGCACGACTGCAAGCCATCAAATTTGGCTATCAAAGGCATATCGTCTATTAATAACATCAGCATATTAAATGTTGAGGGCAGCGGCATGGTGGGTAAATCCGGATTTAGCGGCAGGTTATTTTCGTTATTGGCCCGCGAGCAGATCAACGTGATATTAATTACCCAATCATCATCAGAGCATAGTATAACCTTTGCAGTATCTCCCGGAGATACTGAACGGGCGCGCCAGGTAATCGCGCAGGAATTTGAACTGGAACTGCTGGCCAAAAAGCTGGAAGATGTACAGATAGAAAAAAACCTGGCTATACTGGCTGTGGTTGGCGAGAATATGAAAGAAACTCCGGGTGTATCCGGTAAGCTATTTCATTCGTTGGGCCGTAACGGTGTTAATGTGCGGGCTATTGCACAAGGCTCGTCAGAGTATAATATATCGGTAATTATTTCATCCCATGATCTGGCAAAAGCCTTAAACGCGGTGCACGACGCATTCTTTGTTCAACTAACTAAAACACTGCACGCTTTTTGTTTGGGAACAGGTAACATTGGCAAAACCTTATTTAAACAGTTAAATGGTCATACCCAATTTTTACAGGATAATAACGGCATACAGGTTAAAATTGCAGGGATAAGTAATACCCGTAAAATGATTTTTAATACTGATGGTATTTCGTTAGATAATTGGGAAGAAACGCTTGAGCAATCCCACGAAAAAGCCGACTTGCCCGCTTTCATCGCAAAAATGAAAAGCATGAATTTGCCCAATTGCGTATTTATTGATAATACAGCAAGCCCCAAGCCAATTGAGTTTTATGAAGAGGTTTTTAAATCGACCATCTCAATTGTAACCTGTAATAAAATTGGCAACTCGGCTTCGTACAATCAATATAAAACCTTTAGGGATACTGCCCGGGAGCATGGCGTAGACTTTTTTTATGAAACTAATGTTGGAGCCGGACTGCCTATCATCCGTACATTAAAGGACCTGATGAATAGTGGGGACCGGGTGCAGAAGATAGAGGCAATTCTTTCAGGGACTATTTCCTTCCTGTTCAATAACTTTAAAGGCGATGCTAACTTTCATGATACTGTAAAGCTGGCACAGGAAAAAGGCTATACCGAGCCGGACCCGCGCGACGATCTGCGCGGCACCGATTTTATGCGTAAAATGCTGATATTGGCCCGCGATGCCGGGTATGCCTTAGAAACAACAGATGTATCTATACAAAGCATGTTACCGCAAGCGAGTTTGGATGCTAAAAGTGTAGAAGATTTTTATGAAACACTAAAAGCCGAAGACGCTTATTTTGCCGATATTAAAAATCGCGCGGAAGCCGAAGGTAAAGTTTTAAGATATATAGGTAAGCTTGAAAATGGCAAGGCATCCATCACCTTAGAAATGGTTGATGAAAATCATCCTTTTTATATGTTATCGGGCAGTGATAATATAATTTCGTTTACTACCGACAGGTATAAAGAACGCCCGCTGGTTGTTAAGGGCCCCGGGGCCGGGGCCGAAGTTACCGCCGCAGGTGTGTTTGCAGATTTGATTAATGTGGGGGCCTAACTTCCCAAGTTTTTGAAGAACAATATGGAAAATAACATACAAGAAAATAAAATAGTTACTAAAAAAGCCCCCCTCTTAGGAGGGCGGATGGTGGTAGGCGACAGCATCCAGGTTTTTGCCCCGGCAACAGTTGCCAACGTGGTATGTGGGTTTGATGTGCTGGGATTCGCGGTTAATGAGCCCGGCGATGAAGTAATTATGCGTGTTACTGATAAACCGGGTATCACCATAAGCAAAATTACCGGCGATGATGGCAGGTTACCACTCGACCCGGCTAAAAACACGGTGAGTATAAGTGTTAAACATTATTTGGAAAGCATTGATCGTACCGACTTAGGTTTAGATATTGAGCTGCATAAAAAAATGCCGATAGGCAGCGGATTGGGTTCAAGCTCGGCAAGTACAGTAGCGGGTTTGTTTGCCGCAAAAACTTTGCTGGGTGACGATTGTGACCCGATAAAACTATTACCCTTTGCCATGAAAGGCGAGGAAATGGCCTGCGGTCATGGCCATGCAGACAACGTTGCCCCGGCTTTATTTGGCGGCTTTGTGCTGATACGCAGTTATGAGCCGCTTGATGTGGTGCGTTTGCCGCATCCAAAAGGATTGTATTGTGCTATTATATTTCCTGACGTAGATGTACCTACCCGCGAGGCAAGGCAGATCATCCGCACAAAAATTAACATGAAAGACGCGGTTACCCAATGGGGTAATATTGCCGGGTTAGTAAGCGGTTTATTTATGGGCGATATTGACCTGATAGGCCGCAGTATGCAGGATGTATTGGTTGAACCCGTACGCTCCATGCTGATACCCGATTTTTATAAGATGCGTGAAATGGCAATGGAGCTAGGCGCAGTAAGTTTTGGCATTTCAGGCTCTGGCCCTTCTGTTTTCGCGTTTACACGCGATGAGGCTACGGCGCATGCTATCACCCAAAAACTACAACAGCATTTAACAAACATAAAAATAGGCTCTAATGGTTATGTATCGCCAATTAATGATGCAGGGCCGAGGGTGATAGGTTAAGTTAAAAGTCAAAATTAAAAATTAAAAAAATACGAAATCGAACATCCGATATCCGAATAAAAATGAAATTCTACAGTACCAACAATACCTCAAGCCGCGTAAGCTTTAAAGACGCAGTATTTAACAGCATGCCACAGGATAAAGGCTTGTATATGCCGGTAACTATTCCGCGTTTGGATGATAAATTTATTAATAACCTTGATAGCTATACCCTGCCCGAGATTGCTTTCCATGTAGCGCAAAATTTATTGGGTGATGATATTCCGGCTGATGATCTGAAAGCGATAATTAATGATGCCATTAATTTTTATGCGCCAATAGTTAAGCTGGAAAAGGAGGTTTATGTGCTGGAGCTTTTCCACGGACCATCACTAGCGTTTAAAGATTTTGGCGCCCGGTTTATGAGCCGGGTAATGAGCTATTTTTTAGAAAAAGGCGAAAAGCAATTAGATGTACTGGTAGCTACATCTGGCGACACAGGTGGCGCGGTAGCTTTAGGTTTTTTAGGCGTACCGAATACAAGGGTTACTATACTATATCCAAAAGGCAAGGTTAGCGATATACAGGAGCTGCAATTAACCACCAACGGGCAAAACATACGCGCTCTTGAAATTGACGGCACTTTTGATGATTGCCAGGCATTGGTTAAACAAGCGTTTACTGATGATGAACTGAATGAGAAATATCGTTTAACATCAGCCAACTCTATAAACATTGCCCGACTAATACCGCAAACTTTTTATTATTTTAATGCTTACGCGCAATTGCTTAAGCTGGGAATAAACAAGGTTGTGTTTTCTGTACCCAGCGGAAATTTTGGCAATATCGGCGCGGGTTTATTAGCCTGGAAAATGGGTTTACCTGTTGAGCAATTTATTGCGGCTACTAATGTAAATGATACCGTACCACAATTTTTAAAAAGCGGCGTTTATCAGCCTAAACCCTCAGTGGCTACATTATCCAACGCGATGGATGTAGGCAACCCAAGCAATTGGGTACGTATTGCCGATTTGTTTAAAGAAGATATGGATCAGCTTAAAAAACTGATTACCGGTTACAGCTTTGACGATGAAGAAACAGTTAAAGCCATTAATAAGGTGTATAAGGATTATAATTACGTGGTTTGCCCGCATACCGCTATTGCATGGAAGGCCTTGAAAACCTATCAGCAGGATAATAAAGCGGCTGATACTGCCGGAATATTTTTATCAACTGCACATCCATGTAAGTTCCCGGATGTTTTTTCAAAAGAAATTGCTGACCATATTGAAGTACCTGCACAGGTAAAAGAATTACAGGCTAAGGCTAAACAGTCGGTTGCTTTGGGAAAAGATTTTGAAGGGTTTAAGGATTATTTGTTGAGCAATAATTAATTCTCTATTGTCTCTTATCCAAGCAGCGAGGGGCTGACTAAAAAGGTCAGCCCTGTAACGCTTTATTTCCTCAACTTCTTAAACTCCGATCCTGCTTTCCACTGCGGGAAGCTGCTTTCAAAAGCCAGGCGCTTGCCTATCCGGAATATCATCTCTATATCTTCCATGCCGCCTTCAAAGCTCCAGGTAGCATCATACTGATCGGCGGGCTGGTGGTAGCGGTTGGCTGTGTAATCTTCCTGAAGTTTCTTACCGTATTCTTTCCCTTTACCAACCACATCAATACCACCATCTACCGTAATAGAGGGCACACCTACCTTAGCAAAACTAAAATGATCTGACCTGAAATAGCTGCCCGCCTCGGGGTGAGCCTCGGGTGCTAAATAGCGGTTGCTTTTCTTTAATTCGGCAACCAAATAATCTTCCAGTTCTGATTGGCCGTTTCCTGATATCGATACATCTTTGGTCTTGCCAAAAGGGTTAATGATATCAATGTTTATATTGGCCACTGTCTTACTGGCCGGATAAACCGGGTTCTCTCCATAATATTCAGAACCCAATAAACCTTGCTCTTCTGCCGTAACCGAAAGGAAAACTATGGTTCTTTCGGGCGGTGTTTTCAGGCTTTTAAACGCCCTCGCAATTTCCAAAATAGCCGCGGTTCCACTGGCGTTATCCAGTGCACCATTATAGATGGAGTCGCCTTTGGCATCAGGTTTACCTACACCTAAATGATCCCAATGAGCGCTAAAAATAATATACTCATCCGGCCTTTTAGTACCGGTTATTTTAGCAATAACATTGTGCGATTTATTAAAAACAACTTTAGTTTTAACAATTGCCGATAACTTAATCCCCATATCAAAACCTTTAAATCCATGTTTATTAGCGGTATGGAGTACGCTTGTATCTTTACCCGCAGCCTGTAATAGTTTAATGGCGCTTTGATGAGTTACCCAGCCTTGCATAGCCAGTTGATAAGCATGGTTGGCTCTTTTATCTAAATGCAGCTTAACGCCTCCATTTGAGTTTTGCACTACATGAAAAGGATATGAGGCGGCAGCCGTATTATGTACAATGATACAAGCCTTTGCCCCCTGACGGGCGGCTTCTTCATATTTATAGGTCCAGCGGCCGTAGTAGGTCATGGTTTTGCCTTTAAACATGGTGGTATCACCTGTTTCAAAACCGGGGTCATTCACCATAACCATAACTACTTTACCTTTTACATCAAGGCCGGCGTAATCGTTCCAGTTATACTCAGGCGCGACAACGCCGAAACCCGCGAATACAACATCATCATTATTTAGTGTTTGTACGGTGTCGGTACGTTCTGTCCACATTACAAAATCATCCATATTCTTCAGCTCAAAACTACCTTTTGCTGATTGCACCTTAAGCGGAGAAACAAATTTAGGGCTTATCTCTACCATTGGCACTTCCTGTAAATAACTATCACCATTACCCGGCTCAAGCCCCAGGCCCTTGTAAGTTTTTTGCAGATAAGCTATAGTTTTTACCTCGCCCGCAGTAAATGGCCTGCGGCCCTGGTATTCGTCAGAAGACAGGGTTACGATATGTTTAACCAGGCTATCTTTATTAAAAGCAGCCAAGCCGTCCTGCTCGTCGATAGCCTTAGGCTGATTACAGGAAACCGCAATTAACGCAGTGCCTGCCAATAGTAAATGTTGAATATACCTAGCCATGTGATTTTGATTTTAAACGAATATAATGATTTTACCAATAGCGCTACCTTATTATTGTAATGGCGCCGCTGTACCTTGTAGTATTGTAAACACTATTAAGGTTAATAATATAATAATAGGTAGCTACCGGCAACTGCCGTCCTTTATAGGTGCCATCCCAGGCTTTACTGTAACCCTTTGACTGGAATACCAACGCACCATAACGGTTATAAATATTCACCACGCAATCAGGAAAATAAGCCAGATCCGGCACATCCCAAACATCATTAACCCCATCGTTATTAGGTGTAAAAGTATTGGTAATATGTATAGCCGGCGGCGGCAATATGGTCATTACTATCGGCTGGCTGATAAGCGCCGCTGTGCATGACGCGCTTATTAAAATAATACAGGTAACCGCATCGCCCGTTTTTAAGATGCGACTGGTAAATGTGGGGCTATCCATACCGACATTTACGCCATTTACCTTCCATTGATAATGAGTAGCAGGTAAAGTGCTGGTGGCTGTAAATGTTATAGGCATGCCCGCGATTACGTTATTTGTTGAAGCAGTTATTCCAACCGTACCTACTGCCGCACTAGCGGCACTAATGTTAATACTATTTGATATTACAACTGCAGGGGCAAAACAACCCGGGCCGCTAACGGCAAGCGTACAGGTAACCACATCGCCGTTTATTAAATTATTACTGCTAAATATTGCCGCATTTGTACCGGTATTTGTACCATTAATTTTCCATTGATAAAAAGGGCTTGTACTGCCATTTACCGGTGTAGCGGTAAACGTAACGTTACTACCCAGGCAAATGGTGCCGGTAACTGATGGGGTAATAGATATCGATGGGGTAACATATGGTTTTGCTATTATACCTGTTATATTTTTTGAAAACCCGGTTAAATGACAATTACCTATAGTGGCTATACATTGCACAGCATCTGTAGCGGTAATACCCGAAGCGACATAGGTAGCCGAGCTAGTGCCAACATTAGCGCCGTTTACCTGCCATTGATAAGTGGGGGGCACACCAAAATCACTTACCGTTGCGGTAAAAGTAACCGGCGCACCCAAGCATACGCTGCTGAGATCAACCGCAATAGTAACACGGGGAGGCGATGGTTGCGTTATATTTAACGTTGCCGAGCCTGTAGTTGGATTTCCTGGCTGAAGCACAGTTATTATGGTGGTACCTATCCCCACAATGTGCACAATGCCTGTTGATGATATGGTAGCAACGCTCTCATTAGAACTGGTATAAATTAATGGAGCCGGACTGGTTGGATTTACTAACAATGGAAAATCCAGATCACATAAGGATTTTCCGGGAATGGTAGGAACGCTAATAATTGAGCCTTGTGCAACAACACTACCCGCGTTACATATCATACAAAAAAGCAGCAATACCTTAAAAACACCGATAGCTGCTCTTAATATTTTCATAGTATATATGTACCGCAAAGCAGCCTTACTTACTTTAGGATCAAATAATTATAAAAGTATTTTAATTGTAGGTAATTGATAAAAATATAAATATAATGTTTAACCTATGCATTTATTAGCTTTGGTGCTTAATTATTCAAAATGATAAAAAAGCTATTTTTTCAAACTTTGATTTGCCTGCTGTTTTCTATTGTTATTACCGGTTGTAATACCAAAAAATTTGACAGGCAGCAATGGAGCTATGGCAATGGTTTGGATTACCCCTTGCGTGATGGTATAGTTAATGACCTGGTAAAAAATCATAAACTAAAGGGCTTAACCTATCGCCAGGTAATTGATTCGTTGGGCACTCCGCAGAAACGGGATACGCTCCTGCTCTCTTACCAGATTATTGATAATAGTTTTGACTATATCCGCAAGCAACCTATTCACAAAAAGAACCTTATACTTTACTTTAGTAAAGACTCGGTAGTTACCAAGTTCGAGATATACGATCATACCAATAAAAAATAAGTAAACTTAACTGTCCCAGGGACACGTGAATACAGCTGGGACAGTTGGGACACTATTATGTTAGGTTACTGTATTTAAAGACCAGACTCCTATAGATTTTCTAAAATATCGCTTCGGCAATCCTCTTCGTCGGACCAGGATTACCCATGGTATAAAAATGCAGTACGGGCGCGCCAGCTTTTATCAGCTCTTTGCACTGGTTTATCATAAATTGGATACCTACTTCTTTTACCTCTGCTTCTGATTTACAAGCATGCACGGCATCGCTCAGGTCCTCGGGTATATCAATATGGAATATTTTGGGCAGATTGATGAGTTGTTTAGATGAAGTTATCGGCTTCAATCCCGGTATAATAGGCACATTGATACCATTATCACGGCAATTTTTCACAAATTCAATATACTTGCTGTTATCATAAAACATCTGGGTTACTATGAAATCAGCACCGCCATCAACTTTTTGTTTAAGGTATTTAAAATCTGTTTTAAGGTTGGGCGATTCGAAATGCTTTTCTGGGTATCCGGCTACGCCGATACAAAAATCAGCCTTTACAGACTCGTGCTCTTCGTGCAGATATTTGCCCCTGTTCATGTTCGTTACCTGGTCAAGCAATTCATTCGCGTAGCAATGTCCGCCAGGTGTAGGTACAAAAGCCGATTCTGTTCTGCGGGCATCACCTCGCAATACAAGTACGTTCTCAATTCCTAAAAACTGAAGATCAATTAAGGCATATTCGGTTTCTTCCTTAGTAAAGCCACCACAAATTAAATGCGGTACGGCATCTACGCCATATTTATTCATAATAGCCGCGCACACGGCAACTGTTCCGGGGCGTTTTCGGTAGCTTACTTTTTCTAACAGGCCATTGGCATGCTCTTTATAAACATGGTCCTCGCGCGATGAGGTAACATCAATAAACGGCGGTTTAAATTCCATTAACGGATCAATAGCATTGTAAATACCCTGAATGCTTTGGCCCTTTATTGGCGGAAGTAATTCAAAGGAAAAGAGCGTTTTGCTTTTGGCGTTCTCAATATGTTCTGTAATTTTCATGTATTAGTATCAAGTAGCTAGTATCAAGTAGCTAGTATCAAGTATTTTCACCGACCGTCATTGCGCGGCCACTTCGCAATCTCTGCACCAGACGGTCAATCAGACAAATTTCATTTATTGTATAATGCTAATAACAAACATCCTGCACATTGATTTGCATGTGTAGAGATTGCTTCGTTCCTCGCAATGACGCTTTATTATTTAGCTTTTTATTCCTCCCCCTTTAGGGGGTCGGGGGGTTAATAATTCAAGTTCGGACCCAACCAACGCTCTACCGTTTCTATTGTCATATTTTTTCTAACCGCATAATCCTCTATCTGATCTTTACTTATTTTATTAAGCCCAAAGTACCGTGATTGCGGGTGCGCGAAATAAAACCCGCTTACAGAAGCAGCCGGTGTCATGGCTAAACTTTCGGTTAAATGCATGTGCGCGTTATCTTCAGCCTTCAACAGATCAAACAAAGTGATCTTCTCGGTATGTTCCGGACAAGCGGGATAACCCGGTGCCGGACGAATACCCTGATATTCTTCTTTGATCAGTTCTTCTGTAGTTAGTTCCTCCCCGCTCGAGTAGCCCCAATACTCTTTACGCACCAGCTCGTGCATTTTTTCGGCAAAAGCTTCGGCTAATCTATCAGCAAGGGCCTTGGCCATGATGCTGTTATAATCATCATAATCTTTTTCAAATTTGGCTACCAGTTCATCGCAACCAATACCTGTTGTTACGGCAAATCCGCCAAAGTAATCTGCCACACCGCTTTCTTTTGGTGCCACAAAATCTGATAAGGCATAATAAGGTTCGCCTTTTACTTTTTCTGATTGCTGGCGCAGGGTATGTATGCGCGATAATTGTTGGGTACGGCTTTCATCTGTAAACAATTCTATATCGTCGCCCACCGCATTAGCCGGCCAAAAACCGATAACGCCGTTTGCCTGTAATAAGTTATTATCAACAATCTCTTTTAACAATACCTGTGCATCGTCATAAAGCTTTTTGGCTTCAACCCCTACAAACTTATCATCAAATATTTTTGGATAACTGCCGCGTAATTCCCAGGTATGGAAAAACGGTGTCCAGTCTATATAAGGCACCAACTCTGCTAATGGGTATGCCTCAAAAACCTTAGTGCCGGTAAAGGCCGGTTTTGGAGCGACTTTAGCCAGGTCTATTTCGAATTTTTGAGCGCGCGCTTCTTCCAGCGTTACAAAACGCTTATCAGATTTTTTATTCGCGTGTGCCTCGCGGGCTTTTTCATACTCGTCTTTTATGCCTTGTATATAGCTGTCGCGATTGTCCCTATTCATCAGGCTACTGCAAACCGTAACGCTACGCGATGCATCTAAAACATGTATTGCCGCACCAGAATAATTTGGCGCAACCTTTACAGCAGCGTGTATACGTGATGTTGTTGCACCGCCAATAATTAACGGAATGGTGAAGTTTTGACGCTCCATCTCTTTAGCAAAATGCACCATTTCATCCAGTGATGGTGTTATCAATCCGCTTAAACCAATAATATCTACTTCTTGCTTTATAGCCTCTTCAATTATCCGCTGCGCCGGCACCATTACGCCCAGATCTATCACCTCGAAATTATTGCAGGCTAAAACTACGCCTACTATATTTTTTCCGATATCATGCACATCGCCTTTTACGGTGGCCATTAATATCTTGCCGGCATTGGCACGGCTCCCGCTCGAATCTTCGCCCGCATCAATAACCCGTTGTTTTTCCAGCTCGATAAACGGCAGCAAATAGGCCACGGCCTTTTTCATTACACGTGCCGATTTTACTACTTGTGGTAAAAACATCTTGCCTGCACCAAACAAATCGCCCACAATATTCATCCCGTCCATTAACGGGCCCTCTATCACTTCAAGCGGTTTGCTGTATTGCTGCCTGGCTTCCTCTACATCATCATCTAAATATTCAATGATACCTTTTACCAGCGCGTGCGACAAACGCTCTGCAACGGGCGCTTTGCGCCATTCTTCGTCGCGTACTATTTCTTTGCCTTTGCTTTTTACGGTATCGGCATATTCAACCAGGCGCTCGGTAGCATCATCACGCCGATTCAGCAATACATCTTCTACCAGCACCAATAATTCCTTATCAATTTCCTGGTAAACTTCAAGCATCCCGGCGTTTACAATGCCCATATCCATGCCTGCTTGTATAGCATGGTATAAAAATGCCGAGTGCATAGCCTCGCGCACTACATTGTTCCCTCTAAACGAGAACGAGATATTACTCACCCCTCCGCTAACTTTAGCGTAAGGTAGATTTTGCTTTATCCAGCGGGTGGCTTCAATAAAATCAACCGCGTAGTTATTATGTTCTTCAAGGCCGGTTGCTACGGTTAAAATATTAGGATCGAATATGATATCCTGTGGCGGGAAACCCACCTCATTAACCAAAATATTGTATGATCGCTGGCAAATTTCTTTACGGCGCTCTAATGAATCGGCCTGGCCCGTCTCATCAAAAGCCATCACTACCGTTGCTGCGCCGTAGCTTAATATTTTACGGGCACTTTCTTTAAACTTTTCTTCGCCTTCTTTAAGCGAGATGGAGTTTACTATACCCTTACCTTGTATACATTTTAATCCTGCTTCAATAACCGTCCATTTAGATGAGTCGATCATGATAGGCAATTTGGATATATCCGGCTCGGAAGCTACAAGGTTCAAAAACTTAACCATCACCGCTTCCGAATCGATCATGCCCTCGTCCATGTTAATATCAATAACCTGGGCACCACCTTCTACCTGCTGACGGGCAACTGTTAAAGCTTCCTCATAATTCTCTGCCAATATCAGCTTAGAGAATTTTGGCGACCCGGTAATATTGGTACGTTCGCCCACGTTCACAAAAATACTTTCGGGAGTGATGGTAACGGCTTCAAGTCCGCTTAAGCGCATAAAAGGCTCAACGGTTGGTATTAAGCGTGGTGAATGTTTGGCCGCTTTATCGGCAATACATTTAATGTGATCGGGCGTTGTACCGCAGCAACCACCTACAATGTTTACCATCCCGGCTTTCATAAAATCATCAACCTGGTGGGCGGTCTCGTGCGCGGTTTCGTCATACTGACCAAACTCATTAGGCAGTCCGGCATTGGGATAGGCTGATATAAATACATCTGCCTTTTGAGAAAGTTCTTCCAAATGCGGGCGCATTTCTTTTGCACCCAAAGCGCAGTTTAAGCCTACTGATAATAAATTGGCGTGACGCACCGAGTTCCA
>NZ_JAQBOW010000071.1 GCF_028287845.1 Mucilaginibacter sp. | reverse complement strand
ATCAGTAGGCCGGGTTAATGACACTTATGGCGACAGAACGCTGATATGCTCATGCCCGCCATTAACTGATTACGAGTTTGAAGAAAGTGAAGTAACAACGCCGGAATACGGAACATAATTGATGTGCAGATATGGCAAATACGAAGATGTGCAGATGATTAATAATTGTCTGCACATCTTTTTAAGGAGATGATACGTTGCAAGGGTAGACCAGGTAGGTCAGGGTAGATCCGGTAGGTCAGGATAGATCAGGTCGGTTCAGGTCAACCCGCTAAGCAGCCGGAAAATAACGAATGGGGCCGCGCAGAAAAATATCTGCACATCGTCATATCCTCACATTCGCACATCATTTTTTATCTGCACATTTGCATATCCGCACATTTTCACATCAAATCTTATGATCGCCCAAACCCCACAAACCCCGTATTACGCCGTAATATTTACATCGATAAGAACCGAAGGCGATGATGGCTATGCTGCTATGGCAGATGCTATGGACAAGCTGGCCGCTCAACAGGAAGGCTATCTCGGCATTGAATCTGCACGGAACGAAATAGGCATAACCGTGTCCTACTGGCAATCGTTAGAAGCGATAAGAAACTGGAAAGCCAATACCGACCACCTGATGGCGCAAAAATATGGCCGCGAAAAATGGTATGCCAGCTATAAGGTACGCATTTGCAAAGTAGAGCGCGATTACGGGTTTTAATCGCCCCGGTTAATTATATAATTACGCCCTATCCCCCCTTTTTTTACTATCTGCGTATTTAGTTTATAATCACGTATAAACTATACACTTATTGTTTTAATGAAAAAGGCAACCATCTTATTTGCAATGGTTTTATTTTCTGCTGCCGGCTACAGCCAGGTAAACAGCGGCTTACTAACTACCCTATCAGCAATTGCCGGTATGCGCGACCGGTTCCCGATAGAAAAGCTGTATTTGCAGTTGGATAAGCCGTATTATTCGCTGGGCGATACCCTGCGCTTTAAAGCTTATTTATTAAATGCCGACTTTTTAAAGCCATCCAAAAGAAGCGGGTTACTTTATGTAGAGCTGGCCAATAATTCAAACAAAATTGTTAAACGGATAACAATCCGCCTGGCCTTAGGCATTGGTTGGGCCGACATAGCGCTTCGCGGAAAAAACATACCCGAGGGCGCTTATACGCTCAGGGCCTATACCAACTGGATGGAAAATTTTGGCGATGATTATATTTATAAAAAGAGCTTTTATATTTCGTCGGTAAATGGTAGTTCGACCCTGGTAAAAGCAAATTTCAAGCTGGAAAACGGCATTGGTAAAGACAAAGTAACAGCTAACCTGAGCTTTACAGGACTGAATGATAAACCGAAGCAGCAAAAGGATATTCGGCTAACCATAAAGCAAGCCGATAAAACCCTGTTTAAAGAGCAAGCCAATACAGGTGCCGAAGGAAATGTCCAATTAAATTTTGATGTACCCGAAAAGTCGGCGATAAAAAATGTGAACATACATGCACAAGATATGAGCACCGGGGCAGATACAACGGCGCTCATCATCCCCATAAACATAAACCGGGTAGAGAACACCGACCTGCAGTTTATGCCCGAAGGCGGCAATTTGGTAGCAGGCTTAACCGCAAGAATAGGCTTTAAAGCAATAAATGGGGATGGAAAGGGAATAGCCATAAGCGGTAAAATAATCGACAGTAAACAAAAGGAAGTAGCCACATTTAAATCAACCCATACAGGTATGGGCGTATTTGAGTTGACACCACAAGCCGGCGAGAGTTATACAGCCGCAGCCATTTTATCTAACGGCACAATTAAAATCTATGCATTGCCTAAGGTTAATACAACCGGCACCGCTTTAAGTGTAAATTCAAAAAGCAAAGATGCGTTAGAACTAACCATCGCCGCAACTCCCGATTTGCTAACTGCGGCAACTACCTATTACCTTGTTGGCCAGACAAGAGGGGTGGTATGTTATTCATCGGTTATCAATTTTAAGGGTGCCGAAGTAAAAAAGATAATAACTACCGATCTGTTCCCTACCGGCATAGCACATTTTACTTTATTTACCAGTTACAACAGGCCGTTAAATGAGCGTATATTTTATATCGACCATCAGGACAACCTGCAAATCGCTGTCAATACGGATAAGCCAAATTATAACCTGCGGGATAGCATTGGTTTAACCATACAAACAAACGGCAAAGATGGCAAACCCATACGCGGCAATTTCTCTGTAGCCGTTACCGACGATAGCCAGATAAATACAGATAGCCTTACCGATAATATAGTTAGCAATATGCTGCTTGCGTCTGACCTGAAAGGGACGGTTGAAGAACCCGGCTATTATTTTAATGAAAAGAATGCAGACAGGGCCGCTGCCCTGGATAACCTGCTGCTAACCCAGGGCTGGGTAGGTTATGACTGGAAACAGGTATTTGCGCCAACCCAAAAGCCCCAATATGATGCCGAAACAGATTTTATTGTAAAGGGTCATGCAAGCAATATTTTTAATAAGCCGGTAGCCAATACCGAGGTAATGCTGATATCGACCAAACCGACAATCTTACTTAACACCAAAACGGATAAGGATGGAATGTTCACGTTTAAGGATTTCCCTCGTTTAGATACCATAAATTTCAGGATACAAACTAAACGCACGCTCAATATTGGTGTAAACGTTGATGTGTTTGCCCCGGCCGAAATAACCGCTACCAAAAACATGCCGCTGCCTTGGTATGTAAACAGTGACAGCATAATGGTAAACTACGCCAAAAAGAAAAAAATAGAATGGGATGAAAGCTATGATGCCCGTAATACCATACTACTAAAAGAGGTAGAGATAAAGGCCAAACAGCCCGAGCCGCTTTACCTTAACAGGTTGCTTATACAAATGGATGAAGAAGAAATACGTAATGCCCGCCCCGGTAAAAAACCGCTAACCCTGCACCAGTTGCTTAACCAGCAGGAAGACCTGAGCCAAATGCACTTGAGATTGATTGTTGACGGGCAGAGGACTACGCATCTGCAATTTACACATACTACCCAGCCGGGTGTTAAGTACGATATTATGGATGAACCACCGCCAGAAAAGGTGCCCGATGAGTCCCCTGAAGTATTGGGATTGCTTGACCACCTTATGACTGAGGATATAAAAGGCTTTTCAGCGAAAAAAATACTTGTTCCAGTGTTGATTGTAATTCCCTTTACTGACCCTCCTATAAAAATAGAAAGAATGCTTACTTACCTGCAAGTTAGCGTTACCACCAACATTAAATTTGGCGACGATGCAATCCCTCCCGGTGATTTTGTTTACCGGCCTATGCCTATAAGCTGGCCGAGGCAATTCTATTCGCCGCGTTATACGGTTAATTCAACACCCATCGGTAAGGACAGACGCTCTACCATATTCTGGGTGCCAAATTTAGTTACTGATGCCTCTGGAAAAGCAGACCTGTCCTTTTATAGCGCCGATCTGCGGGGCAGCTATACCGTAATAATTGAGGGGACCGACATGAACGGCAACTTAGGTTTTAACAGGAAAAAAATTAAAATAGGATCAGGATCAGGATCAACTCCAGCAAAATGAAAAGAACAGTTATTATTTTAGTTTGTTGCTTATGGTCGATCAGCGCTTTCGCCCAGGTAAACAGCGGTTTGTTAACTACCCTATCGGCAATTGCCGGCATGCGCGATCGGATGCCGGTAGAAAAGCTGTATTTGCAGTTAGATAAACCATATTATGCCTTAGGCGATACTTTACATTTTAAGGCTTACCTGATGAATGCCGACTTTTTAAAGCCGTCATTACGCAGCGGGTTGTTGTACGTGGAACTGGATGATAACAGCAATAAATGTATAAAACGTATTATGGTGCCGGTCGCGTCGGGACTGGGCTGGGGTGATATCGCTTTGATCGATAAAGATTTCCCCGAAGGGAGTTATACCTTGCGTGCCTATACCAATTGGATGCTGAATTTTGGCGAGGATTATGTATTTAAGAAAAGTATAAATATATCCGCATTAAGCGGATCGACATTAATAAAAGCAGTATTTAAGGCCGAAAAAAGCAAGATCCAGGCTAATTTGCGGTTTACGGGTTTGGATAGGTCGCCTTACCGGCTGAAAGATATGCAGCTGCGGGTAATGAACGGTAAACATAGCTTGTTCAAAAACACAGTTAGCACGGGCATGGATGGCAGTATGGATGTAAACTTCGACCTGCCCGAAAATGTAAGTATAAAAGATCTTTCCATACAGGCGCAGGAAATAAAAAAAAGAGTTGGATTAATAGCGCAGGAAGCATCAACTTTAGTAATTCCCGTAACCTTAAACAGGCCCGAGAATACCGATGTGCAGTTTATGCCCGAGGGTGGTAATATGGTTAGTGGTATTGATACAAGGGTTGGCTTTAAAGCCATAAGTGAAGATGGGAAAGCAGTTGAAATTAGCGGTAAGGTGTTTAACAGCAAAAATATGGAAATAGCTACTTTCAAATCAACCCATAAGGGCATGGGCAGTTTTGAGCTGATGCCTGTTGCCGGCGAAACTTACAATGCTAAAGTTACCCTTACGGGGAACATTACTAAAAGTTATCCATTGCCAATGGTTAACCCAATCGGAACTTCGCTGCGAATAGAAGCTAAAGAAAAAGACCTGGAAATAAGCATAAACGCAACACCTGATGTATTAAGCTCAACAAATACTTACTATCTGATAGCACAAACAAGGGGCCTGATATGCTACACCGCAGCTATCAACTTTAAAAACGGCCAGGTAAAAAAGGTAATTGGTAAAGACCTGTTTCCAACCGGTATTGCGCATTTTACTTTGTTGAACAGTACCAATCAGGCTTTAAATGAACGAATAGTTTATATCAGTCATAATGATAATTTGCAGATAAGCGTAGCTGCCAGCAAGCCCGTTTATTCAATCCGGGACAGCATCGCGTTAGCAATAACTGTAAAAGATAATGCTGGCAAACCCGTGAGGGGTAATTTCTCATTAGCCGTAACTGACGATTCGCAGGTGCGGGCCGATAGCATCGGCAGTAATATCATCAGTAACTTATTAATGACATCAGATCTTAAAGGAACCATCGAAGAGCCCGGCTGGTATTTTGAAAAGAATACACTTGGGCGTATTAACGCTTTTGATAACCTGCTGCTTACCCAGGGTTGGGTGGGTTATGATTGGAAGGCGATATTCAGCACTAAGCCGCCACAACCCCAGTTTGCTGCCGAGCCGGAGTTTATTGTGCAGGGCAAGGTGACTAACCTATTTAACAAAGGGGTAGAAAAAGCGGGCATGGTACTGTTTTCGCGTAAGCCCGAATTTGTGCGGGATACGGTGACGGATAAGGATGGCAGGTTTACGTTCAGAAAACTATTCCCTATTGATACCGCCGAGTTTAAGATACAGGCCCGCAACAAAAGCGGCAAGAGCTTTAATGTGGGTATTGAAATGGAGGGGTTCATCCCGCCGAGGTTTAAACCGAATGGATTGATTACGCCCTGGTATGTAAATAGCGATACAATTTCGTTAAGCAACTCGAGCATCAAAGCATCGCAACTACAGGCACAGGCCAATTTCCGGGGCGAAGGACATATGCTGAAAGAAGTAGTGATTAAAGAGACTAAACTTGTAAAAGAATCGCATAACTTAAATGGCCCCGGCGAGGCTGACCTTGTTCTGGATGAACAGGACCTGCTAAAAGCCGGAAAGATGACACTTGGTGATCTGCTAAAGGAGAAAATTAAAGACTTTAATATTGGTGAGTTTCCATCAGCGCCTTCCAAGCAGGGAAAACCAGCACCTAAAAGACTAAGTTATCGTGTTAATGACAAAGAAATACGCTTGATCATTGATGGTATAGATGCCGAGCAAGTATTATCCTATACAGTATTCCTTCCAAGAGACGATCAGGGGCGGCTAAGGGAAATTAAACAAATTTTTGATTATTTTTCTGCAGAAGATATTAAAGGAATTGAGCTGATGTGGAATTCGCGTTATAACAGCTCATACGGTGTCAAATTTTTAGGTATGGATATACTTAGCAGTGGGGATTATCCTACTTTTATGGATTGGGCATTTATAGAGGTCACCACACGTGGAGGCAAAGGGCCATGGATGCGTACTACCACAGGCACTTATCTCTACAAGCCCCTGCCCTTTACCCTAGCCAAACAATTTTACCGCCCGCGGTATACTATAAAAAATGCAACTACAGCTATGGGGACAGATCTGCGCTCTACCATCCACTGGGCGCCGAGTGTGGTTACCGATAAAGATGGTAAAGCTACCGTATCATTTTATAGTGCCGATAAACCGGCTAACTACACGCTTATTTTAGAAGGCACAGACTTAACCGGCGCCTTTGGCTACAATAGGGAGAAAATAAAGGTGAGTAAGAAGTAGTATTAAAAATATTCGGCTTTGATGGCGACACTGTTTTGCCAGTGTATACACCTACACTTTACTATTTAGGATACAGTTAATTCGCCGCGCAGGTCAACCTCCATCAGGCGCTTTACTTCTTTAACATCATCAACCTGGCCAAGCAGGTACATCATTTTGGTTACGGCTGCCTCAAAGGTCATATCATAGCCGTTGGCTACGCCAATGTCTTTTAATATTTTGCTGGTTTCGTACCGGCCCAGCTCTACCGTACCCACCTTACATTGTGAAATATCTACTATTACCTTGCCGCTGTCTATCGCGTTTTTAAGCATATCAATAAACCAGCTATCGGTAGTGGTATTGCCCGCGCCAAAAGTTTCCATTACAATGCCCCTTACATCGGCACCCAAAATGCTTTCTACAACTTTAGGGCCAATGCCGGGATATAACTTAAGCACGCCCACATCATTCACTAAATTTTTATGACTGATGAATGGCGCGCCGCCAGGCTGTCTGATATCATTTACACTAAAACGAAGGTGTACGCCAGACTCGGCCAATATAGGGCAGTTTGGCGAACGAAATGCTTCAAACTTGGATGAATTGTACTTAAATGAACGGTTGCCCCTGAATAGCTTATAATCAAAATAAATACAAACCTCGGGCACGCGTGAGCGGTCGTTCTTTTTAGCATTGGCAATTTCGATGGCGGTCATCAGGTTTTCCTTCGCATCCGTGCGTATGGCACTGATAGGCAACTGCGATCCGGTGAATATTACCGGCTTGGCCAAATTTTCCAGCATAAAACTCAACGCCGATGCCGTGTAGGCCATGGTGTCTGACCCGTGCAGAATTACAAAACCATCAACATCATCATAGTTAGCCTCGATTAACCCTGCAAGCTCACTCCATATCTGGGGGTTCATGTTAGATGAATCAATAATCTCCTCGAACGAGTGAACTTTAATTTTACAATTAAGTTTTTCTAATTCGGGCACATTATCCATTATCTGCTCAAAGTTAATGGGCTTTAGCACCTTGGTTACAGGGTCGGTCATCATACCTATTGTACCACCGGTATAGATAATAAGTATCTGGCTCATTAAATTGGGATTATGCTAAATTTAAATTTCTTCCTGTTCTTCACACACCAAATATTTGTTTTGAGTTAGCTGTTGTTATAGTAGCTACAGTTTGTATATCTGTTTGATAAACTTCGGCCACTTTTTGAGCAATATAGATCAAATAAGAACTTTCATTGGGTTTACCCCTGTGTGGAACGGGGGTAAGGTACGGAGAATCTGTTTCTAAAACGATATGGCTTAAATCAATTGAAGGTAAAATTTTATCCAAACCGGCATTTTTATAGGTAACCACACCACCTATCCCTAAATAAAAGCCGAGGCTAATAACCTTTTGGGCCTGTTCTGCATTACCGGTAAAACAATGAAATATGCCACGTAAGTTTTCATCCTGCTCTTGTTCCAATACTTCAAACACTTCATTAAAAGCATCGCGGCAATGAATAACTATAGGTAGTTTTAATTCTTTTGCCCAGGCAATTTGTTGTTTAAATGCTTGTACCTGTATACCAAGTGTTGTTTTATCCCAATATAGGTCTATACCTATTTCGCCTATGGCATATATTTTATGCTGTTGCTTGCTTTCGCGGATAATAGCCAGTTCATCTTTCCACCCTTCTTTTACAGAGCAGGGATGTAACCCCAGCATTGGAAAGCACATATCGGGGTGGACGTTTACCAGGTCATACACTTGCGCAACAGAGGCAGCATCCACATTTGGCAAAAACAGGCGATCAATTCCGTTTTTTCTGCATCGCTGTATAAGGCCCGCCCGTTTTATAGCGTCCTGCTCATAATACAAATGGGTATGCGTATCTGTTAGTATCATACTGCAAAATTAAAAAGCCTTCCGGTTTGTGGGAAGGCTTTTTTAAGTTTATTATTTCTTTACGGGAGGCAGAGCCGGTGCCGACCGTGTGGGGTCAATATCTTCGCCCTTTGAATGCATAATATCAACCACCTCTATATTAAAGGCAAGTGGGGTAAACGGATCAATAGTTTCAGTACCGTGCTCCCCATAGGCTAGGTTTGACGGAATTATAAAAGTGGCCTTTGCTCCTTTATTTAATAATAATAAGCCTTGTTCCCATCCTGCCATTACTTTGTTTTTTCCCAATGGAACACGAACAGGCATATACGGACGCGGACCGGCAGGAAGCTTAGCTTTTTCAGCATCTTCCTTAATATTAGTATCAAATATTTTATCATTTAAAAAGCTACCGGTATAATTCACCACAACCAGGTCGCCTTTTATTGCCAATGGGCCGGTTCCTTTTTGGGTGATGGTATAATATAAACCCGAATCGGTTTTAGCAACGTTTAGTTTTTTATCATCAATATACTTTTTAATTTTTACCGGCTCGGCATTCCTAAGTGCCAGCTGCTCTGCCTGCAAAAAAGCAGTAACCTTTGTTTCAAATTCCATTTCGCTCTGGGTTCCTTTTGGAATCAGCTTCTCAATTTTTACGGTATAGTTTACGTACTTTCCTTTAAACATCGGCGGACGAGAGGATTTTTTAAACAGGCTATCAACAGATACTTTAATGATCGCGCTGTCGCCATCGGCTAATAAAGTTAGCCCTGAAAATATATCCCCCTTGTTTGTCGATTTGTTTACAAGCAATGGCTGCGGGATACCCCTATCATACGTGCTTTGTATTACAGAATCCGCATCATTTTTTACGATCATGTGCAGGCTAACAAAATCACCTTCTTTTATTTTAGCGCCGGCTTTGTCGGTAAATATCTTGTATAACATCCCGCCCTCGCCGGTTTTGTATCCACCATTGCAGCTTGCCAGGCCCATCGAGGCAAGTGCTAAAAACATAAGTATCTTTCTCATTTTAATTGTGATAGTTTATAATTGGATAAAAGTAGTTTTTAATTTCGGGAAATTAAAAAAGCCTTCTTTTATTATCAGAAGGCTTTTTTTTAACTTGTCTTTTTGGCAACCGCCTTCTTAATTGGCGGTTTGGCAACCTTTTTAACCGGCTTAGTTCCGGCTGCTTTTACCGGCACATGTTTACCGGGTTTAATCTTTACCAGCTCTATATCAAACAATAAAGTGCTAAATGGTTTAATATCGTCTCCTGCTCCTTTTTCGGCATACGCCAGTTTAGACGGAATTATAAACGTAGCTTTTGATCCTTCATTTAATAAAAGCAATCCTTCATCCCAGCCTGGTATTACTTCGCCATGGCCAACAACCATTTGTAAAGGCTGATAGGAATCTGCTGGCCTTTGTAAACCGGCCTTCATGCCTTCGGCTGCAATGCTCGAGTCAAATACTTTACCATCCAATGTGCGGCCTACGTAATTTACCAGTAAGGTATCACCAGCTAAAGGCTTACGTTTAACCGAGACCTTGTTAATTTTATATTTTAATCCCGAGGGAGTGGTTTTAAGTAGCAGTTTATTAGTTGCTATATACTTATCTGTATTGGTTGTTTCATCTGCCTGGTATTTAGCTATCAAAGCTTTTCCTTCGGCAATTTCCTTATCTCTTTCGGCCATGGCCTCTGTAAGTGATTGTACCTTTTCTATTTTCATTAAAAACAGCAGGTTACTGCCCTTAGGTAAAAAAGGCGGGCGCTTATCTTCATGTCCATTAAAAATAGTATCGGTGGGCACCTTAATTAACACACTATCCTTTAAAGTTAATAACGGGAATATATCCATTAAGTCGCCTATGGGCTGTATTTGCGCTTGCGCGGGCCTACCGGTTCTGTAAGTGCTAAAAAGGATTGAATCCTTATCGGTTTTTTGAACTACCTCGAAGGTAATAACATCATTTACTTTTATCCTATCGCCTGGATTGTGAGTAAGCATTCGGTATTCTGTACCCTTAGCGGTACGCTGAAAACCGTTTTGCGCACTGGCCTTTGTAGCAAATGCGGCAACTAAAAGAAATGCAAAATATTTTTTCATAATTAAAAAAGCCTCTCCGTATTAACAGAGAGGCTACGAGTTATATTATTTTTTTAACGGAACCGATTTAACAGGCGGCAAAGCTACCGTTGGTTTGGGTGCAGTTAATTTAGGATGAACAATATCTACCAATTCTACAGTAAATGCAAGTGGAGTATAGCTGCCTATAGGGCCATTGCCACGTTCGCCGTAGGCTAAGCTTGATGGTATTACAAAAGTAGCTTTTGCACCTTTGTTTAATAATAGCAAACCTTGATCCCAACCTGCAATAACTGCTTTACGACCAACCGGAAAGCGGATAGGGGCAAACGAACGCTGAGCAACATTAGGCAATTTACCTTTAATGGCATCGGCTTTTACATTACTATCAAACATTTTTCCATTAAGTGTAGTACCTGAATAATTAACTACCGCGGTATCGCCCGGCATAATAACAGGGCCGTTGCCTTTTTGAGTGATAACATAATATAAGCCTGAGTCTGTTTTAGTAACGTTAAGTTTATTATCAGCAATATATTTTGTAATTTTTGCAGGCTCGGCATTTTTGCTGGCTGTATTAAGACCTGTCATATAAGTAGTAACTGTTGATTGGAATACCTGGTCGGTCATTTTGCCTTTAGGAATTAACTTCTCAATTTTAACATCATAAATCACATACTTGCCTTTAAAAGTAGGTGGTTTAGGTGATTTTTTAAATATACTATCGGCGCTAAGTTTAATAGTAGCGCTGTCACCTTCGGCTAATAGTTTTATACCGTCAAAAAGGTCGCCGTGGTATTGTGGTTTAGGCACCAGCAATGGTTGTGGATGGCCGTCTTCATAGCTGCTGAACAATACAGAATCAGCATCATTTTTTACAACCAAATTTACCATTACAAAGTCGCCTTCGTTTATTTTAGGACCCGATTTGTCAGTATATTTATTATATAACAATCCGTTCTCTCCTTTTTTGAATCCACCATTGCAACTTGCTAATCCTACAGCTGCAAGTGCCAAAAACATCAGATTTTTTTTCATTTTTATTGAATTAATAGTTTTTTATATTCGGGTAATATGTTTTTAAATTGAGCAATAACTTCTTGTAAGCTGGCCGATGACTGTCCGCCTGCAGCATTACGATGACCGCCGCCGCTAAAGTACAATTTACAAATTTCATTTGCCGGAAAATCTCCTTTCGAACGTAGTGAAAGCTTTACTTTGCCGTCTCTTTCAACTATAAAAGCCGCTAAACGTATGTTGGCAATTGATAAAGCATAGTTTACTATACCTTCTGTATCGCCGGTATTAACGTCATATTTTTTCAGATCGTACTTGTTTACGGCAATAATTGCTGTATTAAACTCCGGCAAAATTTCCATGCAATTAGTTAGGCAATGCCCTAAAAAGCGAAGTCTATTTTCGGATGCGCTATTATAAACCAGTTCATGTATACGCCAGTTAACCGCGCCTGCGTCTATCAAATCGGCAACTACACGGTGTACTGTTGATGTTGTATTGGGCAATCTAAATGATGCCGAATCTGTCATTATACCGGTATACAAACAGGTAGCAACATCTTTATTAATAAGTGATTTGTTGTTTAATACATTAACAATAAAATCATACACTAATTGCGCTGTAGCGCATGCGTTAATATCCCAATGGCGGTAGTCATCAAAATCTTCCGGTTCAAGGTGATGATCTATCATTATTTTATAGGCTTTGGCTGCACGCACCAATTCGCCCATATCATTAATACGGTTAAGGGCGTTAAAATCAAGGCAAAAAATCAGGTCCGCATCAGCTATCAAATCGGCTGCTTGTTGTATGTTTTCTGTATAGATAATAACTTCGCCATTACCTGGCATCCAGCTTAAAAACTCAGGATAATCTGTAGGGGCAATAACTTTAGCATGATGCCCCTGCTGTATTAAATAATTATATAAACCTAAAGACGAACCCATAGCATCCCCATCAGGTTTGTGATGAGTAGTAATAACTATTTTTTGAGGTTGCGCTAGTAGTTTATTAAGCGAGGCTGTATCTAACATTAATTTTAAAAAAAGAGTTGCAAAGCTATATAAATAAACTTAATGCATCCGTAAATTAATGAAAAAAGCTTGAGCGTTCGGTTACAAAAACATACTTTTGCGCGATTATATACAAAAGGTGGAATTTTTATACGCTGATAACAGCTCCCATCCCCAAAACCAACAAAATGGAAAGCAACAAAACTTTTACAATGATTAAGCCCGATGCAGTAGCCAATGGCCACATCGGTGCAATTTTAGATAAGATTACTAGCAACGGCTTTAAAATAGTGGCATTAAAATACACTGCTTTAAGTGCAGAAAAAGCAGGCGAATTTTACAGCGTGCATAAAGAACGTCCTTTTTATAAGGACCTGGTTTCATTTATGTCGTCAGGCCCAATTGTTGCTGCTATACTTGAAAAGGATAATGCAATTGAAGATTACCGTAAACTTATAGGCGCTACTGACCCATCAAAAGCCGAACCGGGTACAATACGTAATTTATTTGCAAAATCTATCGACGCCAACGCGGTTCATGGATCAGACTCTGATGAAAATGCAGCGATAGAAGGTAACTTCTTTTTCTCTGCTTTTGAAAGATTTTAAACTACCCTGCTTAAAAAGGTTTCCAAAAGGTTTCAACATTTGTTGCTTTTTGGAAACCTCTTTTTAATTATTGCCTTTATCCAATTATTAATACTATAACTTTCCCACAGGATGGGAGTACTCCGGATCATCTAAGCAGAAAACCAACTATGCGTTAGATTAGAGAAAGACAATCTCGTCAATTAACACACTCTTAGCTTCATTGTTAATCTTCTCTATTATTTGAGTACGCATTAGCATAAGTTCATTTTTTATTACTGATGATTCAATACGCAGAAAGAGCTTTTTATCATGTATAAATAACTCTTTTGTGCGGTTAGCTACTGATTTGCCTACCAAAGCGGGCCAGGTAGCAACAATACCGGTTTCATCAAACTTGCGTTTAATTTTATAAACCTGCATCATTTGCTCAATTGCCTCCTTGAGCGATTTGTCGTTAGTTTTACGCATCTATCTCTCCTGCTTTTACTTTAAATAGTTTTATAGGCACGCCCATATGCGTAAATATATTCTTTACCCGTGCATCGCTGGTGTCGGTAATAAATACTTGTCCAAAATCATGATTTGATACCATTTGCATTAGTTTGGTTACGCGCTGGTCATCCAACTTATCAAAAATATCGTCCAGCAGCAATAGTGGTTTAAAGCCCTTTTGTTGATTTAAAAAACTATACTGCGCTAATTTTAACGCTATTAAAAAAGACTTTTGCTGCCCCTGCGATCCAAACTTCTTCATGGGCATACCATGTATTGCAAACTGCAGGTCGTCTTTATGTATGCCTGCTGTAGTACGTTCTAGCGCGCGGTCACGTTCGATATTCTTTTTAAGCAGGGCGGCAAAATTTTCATTAAGCAATTGCGATTCATAAATTAGCTCAACCTGCTCGGCATCATCGCTTAAAAACTGGTAGTGCTTATTAAATATCGTGGTAAATGCTTCCATAAAAGCTTTACGCTTTTCAAATATGCGGCTGCCTGATGTTATTAGCTGCTCATCCAGTATCTCTAACAAACCAGGATCATATCTGCCGGTGTCGGCAATCATTTTTAAAAGCGCATTGCGGTTTGCCAATACCTTATTATAAATTATTAATTCATCAAGATACAGGTTATCGGTTTGCGATATAACATTATCAATAAACTTGCGCCGCTCTTCGCTGCCTTCTATAATAATACTGATATCATAAGGCGAAACCATTACCAGTGGTAATAGGCCAATATGGTCTGCCAGACGTTGATAGTCTTTTTTATTACGTTTAAACTGCTTTTTTTGATTGCGTTTTACAGAACAGGCCACTGCTTCCTGCTTATCATTTTTACTAAAAGTACCTGTTATGATAAAGAAATCTGTTCCTTGTTTTATTTGCTGACTATCAATTGGGTTGAAATAGCTTTTACATAAAGACAGGTAATGTATAGCGTCTAACAGATTTGTTTTACCGGCGCCATTATTACCTAAAAACGCGTTTACACCTTCGCTAAATGTTAGCCCGGCTTCTTCGTAGTTTTTAAAGTTGATAACTGATAGCTGTTTTAAATACATATTGATGCATCAAATTTAGTAATTACCGCATTGCTTTTGGGGTTATTATATATTAAAAAAAATAGCCATATTTATTAAAATAAAAAGCAGTTGCTAAAACTTTTTAAAAAATGTAGTTTTGCAAACTTTAATTTAGAATAGAAATGTCAAAAACCCACGAGAATACTACTGCCCTAAAAGATGACAACTTTGGACAGATAAGCAAATTTGCACGTGAGAATCAAAAAAGCTTAGCTTTTATAGCTTCAGCTGTTGTTGCAATGATTCTTGTGTATGTTCTTTACCAAAAATTATACCTTGCTCCAAGAGAGGTTAGTGCTGCCGATCAAATGCACGTAGCGCAGGATTTTTGGAGTAAAAAAGAATGGGACAAAGCAATTAAAGGAGATGCCGGTTACCCGGGATTTGAAAAGATCATTGTTGATTATAGCAATACCAAAGCCGCCAATCTTGCTAATTTTTATTTAGGTGTTGCTTATTTAAATAAAGGCGAATACCGTAAAGCCATTGATAATTTTAATAACTACAGGGGCGATGATGTAATGGTTGCCGCCGAAGCTTATGGAAATACCGGTGATGCTTATGTAGAATTGAAAGACTTTGATAAAGCTGCTAGCTTTTTCAAAAAAGCAATTGATAAAGCAAAGAATAACTTTTTATCGCCGCTTTATTTAAAGAAACTAGGCTTGGTTTATGAAGCGCAAAATGATAACAAATCTGCAAGCGAGACCTATAAATCAATTAAAAGTGACTATCCAACCAGTGCCGAAGCACAAAATATAGACGCATATATTGCACGCGTAGACGCGAAACTGTAATTAAGTTATTAAAGATTGAAGATTAGGCGATTAGTTGAATACGCCAATCTTCAATCTCTAATCTTTAATCTTCACAACCATGGCTACACAGCTAAAAAATTTATCAGATTTTTCGGATATTGTAGTGCCGTCAGCAGCACCGTATAGTTTTGGGATTGTAGTTTCTGAGTGGAACACCGAAATTACTAACGCCCTATACCAGGGTGCACATAAAAGCCTGTTAGCTAATGGCGCCCTGGCTTCTAATATCAGCACTTATGCCGTACCCGGTAGTTTTGAATTAACATCAGGGGCAGATTTGTTATTAAAAAATAGTAAATTAGACGCAGTAATTTGTTTAGGCTGTGTTATACAAGGAGAAACCAGGCATTTTGATTTTATTTGCAATGCCGTGGCCAATGGGTTAACTAATGTAGCTGTAAAGTATTCAAAACCTGTTATATTTGGCGTATTAACAACCAACGATCAGCAGCAAGCAATTGATCGTTCGGGCGGCAAACATGGCAACAAAGGAGATGAAGCAGCTATAACAGCTATAAAAATGGCTCACCTTGCTACAACCTTAAGAAGATAGTTCCCGTATAACGGATATATTTATAAATATTAAAAGATGAGAAAAGTAATTTATATAGTACTTATAGCACTAACAATAGGAACCATCACCTCTTGTACAAATAAACTTTGCCCGGCTTATAACTCTTATCCCCGAGGACGTAACTAACCCGTCATTTTCTTAGACTTGCTTAAAACAAATATTTGTTTGACGTTGTAATTACTTAGAACGAAATAAGCATCCTTACCTTTGCGCCATATGAAGTGGACATTATTAGAAACTACAGATCAGCTTACCCAAATTAAGCAACAAGAAGGTTATAGTTTAATTTTTAAACACAGCACCCGCTGCTCCATCAGTATGATGGCTAAAAAGCGTTTTGAATTAGATTGGGAAAACTTACCCGAAAACATGCCGTTGTATTTTTTAGACTTGATACAGTATCGGGACGTATCTAACCATGTAGCACAACTATTTAGCGTGCACCACGAATCACCGCAATTATTATTAATTAAAAATGGCGAATGCATTCTTGATCAATCGCATGGTGGGATATCTGTGGACGAGACTATATCAGAGATTAGTTAATTAAAAATTAGTTAATTAGAGATTAAAGATTGGGCTCATCGCTTAATAAAATTATAAAACTTTATACTTTTGGCAGGCCTAATCTTTAAATAGCTAATCTATAATCTTCAACAACCTACCACCCAAAATCAATTGTTTTTTTAACATCAGGGTGCAGGCTTATGTAAACCGGGCAGGTTGTAGCCGCCAGTTCTAGTATTTTCCTTTCCTTATCATCATATGTTGCCGGGAATTTCAGATTGATAACTATCTCGGCTACGCGACGTGGGTTGGTGGCCATTACTTTAGTAACTTCGGCACTGGTATTAACTATATCGATGCCGTGCGTATCAGCAGCTATACCCATTGTAGTTAACATGCACCCTGCTAACGATTCGGTCAACAGATCGGTTGGCGAAAAGGCTTCTCCTTTCCCTTTGTTATCAGTGGGCGCGTCAGTAATTAATTTAGTTCCGGATTGTAAGTGAGTTGCCTCGGTACGTAAGCCGCCAAGGTATGTTGTTTCAATAGTTGCCATGATTTTGTTTAATTTAATATTTATGAATATTGGAAAGACAAGGTTCTGAATATTCTAGAACTTGTTTATTTTCAAGCTCAATTAATTTGTTTTTTATTGTTTTATAGTCAATATCTGCTGGGATTTCCATTACGAAATAAACCTTGTTAACCTTTTCCGAAACACAACCTAAAGTTTCAAAAATCTTACGTATGTCATTAGCTTCATTGGCATCGTCCATTATAACGACTCTTACTGTTGAATTTCCCGAATACTCAACTGTATTTCTGTAAGTAAGCATTAGTTCTATATCGTCATATTCAGCAAATACAATATCGTCCGACGCTATCAACGGCGCATAAAAAGGAATGCTATCTAATTTATAAAGCCCTTTACTCTCATCGATAGTAATAGCCCACATTGTTTCCACAGTTTCCTCTTCTAAAATGTCGCTATAAAACCGAAATAAAATTTTTACGTGATTATTCAAATGATTAATAAATCCGTCAAGTTAATTCTTGATTCATTACAAATTTAAAACTTTATTAATTTGTGCTAGCATCAACTTACTGTAATATTTGTTCTGGCCGTTTATTGGGTTAGCTGGTTTTTAACTACTTTTGTTTCATGATAGAATTGCCGGTAGTTCCAGCTAATCAGCCACAACGCAAGCCTGATTGGCTAAGGGTAAAACTTCCCGTAGGGAAAGAATACGCCCATGTGCGTAGTTTGGTTGATACCCATAAGCTGCATACCATTTGCGAAAGCGGCAATTGCCCTAATATGGGTGAGTGCTGGGGGGCGGGTACTGCAACCTTTATGATATTAGGTAACATCTGCACACGCTCCTGCTCATTTTGCGCGGTGGCAACAGGCAGGCCGCTTGCCGTTGATATGGACGAACCTAACCGTGTGGCAAACTCGGTTAAGCTGATGCAGGTAAAACATTGCGTTATTACTTCTGTTGATCGGGATGATTTAAAAGATGGCGGTTCAATAATTTGGGCCGATACTATTAATGCTATCCGCCGCGAAAGCCCCGAAACTACTTTAGAAACTTTACTGCCCGACTTTAGAGGGGTATGGGATAATTTGGCCAGGGTGATTGAAACCCGCCCTGAAGTAGTGTCGCACAACCTTGAAACCGTAAGGCGCTTGACAAAAGAGGTGCGTATACAGGCTAAATATGATCGCAGTTTGGAAGCACTGAAGCAAATATCGGCTTCGGGATTACGTACCAAATCAGGCATCATGTTGGGTTTAGGCGAAAAAGAAGAAGATGTTTTAGAAGCAATGGACGACTTGCTGGAAGCTGGCGTACATATATTAACCTTGGGTCAATATTTACAGCCAACACGCAGTCATCACCCCGTAATTGATTGGATACACCCAGATCAATTTGCTTTTTACAAACAGATTGGGCTTGATAAAGGTTTTAGGTATGTAGAGAGCGGGCCGTTGGTTCGATCATCATATCATGCTGAAAAACACCTGTTCGAAATCTGATAAATCCCTTCATCTCTTCAACGTTTGGGCGATATATCCCCTAAAGAAAAACTGCAGTGAAAGCAATGATTCAAAAACAAACGGTAATAAAGGCCGATATTGTGGAGATGGAAAAAGCACTGGAGCGATATGCACTTGCAAACGCGGTTGAATCTTCAGAAAATCAACGCAATAAATATTAAATAGCCTGATTACCAATTCAGCGCACATTACTATCTTCGATAGTAAAAAACAAAAAGCTGCTATTATTTAGCCAATGCATTTAAAGTAACCCGTTAGCCAACAGGCCGCAGCACTAACCAACCATGAGCGAAATGAAGTTTATTGGTGAGTTTTAACATATAGGTCAATAATTCAAATCCTGTATCATTTTAATTGATCTTAATGAAAAAGTTGCATTTTTTAACCAAAAAAGGAATTTTTTATAAATTTTACTTAAAAAATGTCATAAAAGCATACAAACCGGCATTGTATGTCAATTTGCACCTCTATAAATTAAAATTTTCGGGTAAAATGGTTAAAAAAAGTTAATTTTTGTAAAAAATGCGGTTTTTTACAAAAAAATTGCTTTTTTTGTAACTTTTTAAGACTACCAGCGTCTTATCAATAATTTTCTCAGAGTATTAGTTCTTTATAAGATCAGTTAATAAGTAGGAAAAACGGATGCATAATACTTGCTCCGTTTTTTTATGCCATTAATTTTGCCATTGCAATAGGCAGGTGTTTGGCCAGCTGCCCTGGCAAAACAACATTTAAACGATTGGGCATCGCTAGTTCATCGCCCGCTTTTCCATGTATATATACCCCAATAAGGCAAGCTTCGCAGGGAGAATATTTTTGCGCCAATAAAGAGGTGATAATACCTGTAAGCACATCGCCCATACCACCGGTTGCCATTGCAGGGTTACCTGTGCTGTTAAAATAAACATTTCCATCAGGCGTGGCTATCAGTGTGTAATCATTTTTTAAAACGATATATATATGATGCTGCTTTGCCTTTTCTAAACTGCTTTGCAGGCGCTGCCACCAATTGACGTGCTTGCCAAACAAACGGTCGAACTCTTTCATATGCGGGGTTAATATACTTCCCGCGGGTATTTTTTCCCAAAGATCAGGATTACTTGCCAGCAGGTTAAGCGCATCCGCATCAATAACCACCGGCTTTTTATAGTTGGTAAAAATTTCGGTTATTAATGCTAAGGCATTTTTATCTTTTCCTAACCCGGGGCCTATACCTATGGCAGCAAACTGCTGCCATTTTATTTCGGGCAGTTCAACTCCCTTTCTTACAATTGCCATAATCTCGGGCAGGTAAGTATTTAAAGCAGTAAGGCTGCTTTCGGGTACGCAAGCCGTAGTTAAACCCACCCCGGCATAGGCACATCCTGCCGAACTTAATAAAGCGGCCCCCATAGTTTTTTCCTGACCGGCCACAATTAAAGCATGCCCGTAAGTGCCTTTATTGCTAAAATTACGGCGTGGCCTTAGTAGTTTCTTTATGTCCTTTTCCTCAATAAACAGGTAAGGTGATTTAAGTGATGCTATAAACTCCTCATCAATGCCAATGTTTACCGCCTCCCAGCATTTAATATGCGGGGCAGATTCAGGCAGCAGAAAATTAATTTTAGGTTGTTGAAAAGTAATTACCAGATCGGCCTTTATAACAGCCGCCTCGTTATCAATTTCGCCATCGGTAAAAAGGCCGGTAGGCACATCAATGGCTACAACCGTTCTTTTGAGTTGGTTAATGTATGTCGCCAGCCTTTTATAATCGCCCATTAATGGCTTATTTAAACCGCTGCCCAATAAGGCATCAATAATAATAGCGCTATTTTCAGCAGGAAATTCTGCATCGGCCTTAAGTTCGTGTAAGCTAAGACTCATTTGCTGCAAACGGTGCAGGTTGGTATTAAAGTCGTCGGTTGCCCTATCAGTGTATCGGGCAATTTTTATATCTAAATTTAAGTATTTATGATCGTGCAGCATCCGGGCTATTGCCAAGCCGTCGCCACCATTATTACCGGTGCCGCAATAAACTGATATGGCGTTGCCCTTATCCGGAAAACGATTAATAAACCAACCCACAAATGCCTTCGATGCCCGCTCCATTAGATCAATGGAGATAATAGGCTCATTAGCTATTGTGTGAGCATCCGCTTCGCGGATTTGTTGGGCAGTTAGCAGTGGCAGCATATGGTATAAATTTAAACTTTATACCTTTTGTTTTATAATACTTTTAAATCTATCTGTTTTAGTAATATTACTTAATGAAAAAATTTTGGTTGTTAATAATATGCGTTTGCCTGGGTTGCACAGCAAATCCACCTAAAACTACCGTAAATATTAGCCTGGTTAATAACAACCAATCCTTAAAAATAACCGGTATCGAGTCTGTTATCATGCATGATATTAACAGGGATACAATAAATGCCTGGCAAAGTTTATTCGCCATTTACCGCCTGCCGGCAGATACTGATATGAAAGACTACCAGCCCATACAGCCCGGGCAGTATCAGCTTAAAGACAGCATACTAATATTTACTCCGGATACCCCATTTACAAAACAACAAAGTTATTTTGTGCGCTATTATAACTACGCGGGCAACAAAAACATATGGGATTATATTAAAGGTAATGCCCGAATAGGAAAATTACATTTTATTGATTTGATTTTTAAGCCATGAACTGCTTGAAAATCAAAAATATTTCAGTATATTTGCACCTAATTAAGAAAGAGGGGGCCGTTTGCCCCCTCTTTTAGTTTACCAATCATTCCGGTAATGGCGGAAAAGGATGCGGATATGAACATTGAAAAAAGGGTTGTTGAACTGGTTGAAGAGAAGATTGCCGAAATTGCGCGGCCTGATTTATTTTTGGTGAGTGCTAAATTACACCCGAACGGAAAATTGATTATACTGGTTGATGGTGATAAAGGCATTGGGATAGCCGAATGTGTGCAGATAAGCCGTTATGTGGGTTTTAAGCTGGAAGAGGAAGATGTGATAAAAACACCTTACAACCTTGAAGTATCATCGCCGGGTATTGATTTACCACTAACTATGGTAAGACAATACACCAAAAACATTGGCAGAGACCTGGCTATAAAAATGGCCGATGGCAGTAAAAGAGAAGGTAAGCTAACGGCAATTACAGAAGATGCTGTACTGATTGAAGAAAAAATAAAAGAAAAAGGGAAAAAGGCCGAAATTATTGAAAGCGTTATCCCGGTAGAGCAAATAATAGAAACAAAGGTTTTAATATCATTTAAGTAAGAACCATCATGAGCTACAGCTTAAAAAAAAGAACAAGCCCATGATAGCTTCATTGCCTTTAATGAACAAATAACTTTAATGAAAAATGAGCAATATTAATTTAATTGATTCTTTCCAGGAATTCAAAGATTTCAAAAACATCGATCGTCCAACGATGATGAGCGTGTTGGAAGACGTTTTCAGAAGTATGATCCGCAAAAAATACGGAACAGATGAAAATTGTGACGTAATTGTGAATACGGATAATGGCGACTTAGAAATTTGGCGCACACGTGTGGTTATGGAAGATGGCTTTAGCGAGGATGATGACCTGGAAATTGAATTAAAAGAAGCGAAAACGCTTGATCCGGATCTGGAAGTAGGTGATGACTATATTGAGCTGATCACTTTAGAGAGTTTTGGTCGCCGTGCTATATTAGCCGCTCGCCAAACACTGGTATCTAAAATATTAGAACTGGAGAAAGACGAGATATTTAAGAAATATAAAGACCGCGTTGGTGAAATTGTTACAGGTGAAGTTTACCAGGTATGGAAAAAAGAGACTTTAGTGCTTGATGATGAAGGTAATGAACTTTTATTGCCCAAAACAGAGCAAATACCTGCCGATTACTTTAAAAAAGGCGATAGCGTAAAAGCTATTGTTTATAAGGTAGATATGCTTAACAGCAACCCTAAGATCATTATATCGCGCACAGCGCCTGAGTTTTTACAACGCTTATTTGAGCTGGAAGTACCTGAAATTTTTGATGGCTTAATAACCATCAAGAAAATTGTACGCGAGCCGGGCGAAAGAGCTAAAGTAGCGGTTGAATCATACGATGATCGTATTGATCCGGTTGGTGCTTGTGTGGGCATGAAGGGATCGCGTATACATGGTATCGTTCGCGAGTTGAAGAACGAAAATATCGATGTAATAAACTATACTAATAATATTCAATTATATATACAACGTGCATTATCGCCGGCTAAGATCACATCTATTAAACTGGATGATGAGAAAAAAACAGCGGCAGTATATTTAAAACCCGACCAGGTATCATTAGCGATAGGCCGTGGCGGGCATAATATTAAACTGGCCGGTAAATTAACCGGTTATGAAATTGATGTTTACCGTGAGGCTGATGAGCATGATGAAGATGTGGATATTGAAGAATTTTCAGATGAAATTGAAAGCTGGATCATTGATGAGTTTAAACGTATTGGTTTAGATACAGCAAAATCGGTTTTAGCTTTAACTGTAGGCGAATTGGTAAAACGTACCGATTTAGAAGAAGAAACAGTAAAAGAAGTACTATCAGTTTTACAAGCAGAATTTGAATAAAAAAAATAAGCAAAATTAAAATCGTATTTTTGCATTACAATAAAGCAGAGAAAGAATTAATAAATGTCAGAAGACAAATCAATAAAATTAATAAAAGCAGTAAAAGAGCTTAACATTGGCATGGGTACCATTGTCGATTTTTTGGCTACCAAAGGCTACAAGGTTGAAAAACAACCTATGGCAAAGCTGGATAACGACATGTACGGCGCATTGTTGAAAGAGTTTGCTGTTGACAAAAGTATCAAGGAAGAAGCCAAGCAGATAAGTATCGGCAAGATACGTAAAGACGAGCCTGGCATTACTCCTGATAAGCCGGTTGAAACAAACCGTCGTTCAAGGGATTTTGAGAATGAAGAGATTCTGATAAAAAATGCCGGCAATTACACTGCCCCATCTGTTCAGGCTGAAATACCAAAGCCGGTACCTGCTCCTGAGCCTGTAAAGGTAGAAGAGCAAAGTTCCGATTCACTTCCGGGTGTAAAAGTTGTTGGGAAAATAGATCTGAATAACTTACATGCTAAACCAATCGAGAAGATTGAAAAAGAAGTTGTAAAGCCAGAGCCTGTTGCGTTAAAAGAAGAAATAAAAGAAGAACCAAAAGAAGAAATAAAACTATCAGAACCGGTAGCTGAAATTAAAAAGGAAGTTGCACCAGAGCCACCTAAGGCTGAAGAGGTGAAAAAAATAGCGACTCCGGTTGTAACACCTGTTGCTGTTGAACCTAATGAAGAAGGTGGCGGCGACCATGATGTTATCAGAGCTAAGGCCGAGCGTTTAAGCGGGCCGAATATTGTTGGCAGGATAACTTTACCTGTTGTGCCAAAACGTAACCCGGTAGCTTCATCATCAAACACTAATGCGGATCATAAACGTAAAAGAAAACGTAAAGATAATCCACCTCCCGGACAAAGTGGCGGCACTAACAATCAGCAGGGAGCTAATCCGGCTGGTGGTGGCACAGCTCCACAAAGTGGCGGTAATAACAATAATAACGCCAATCGTCCTGATTTCAGGAACAGGCCTCATAATACCGGTGGCGGCTATCAAGGCAATCGCCCTAATAATAACTTTAACCGTAATGCTCCGGCAAGTACCGGCCCTAAAGAAGAGCCTTCAGAAAAAGATATACAGGACCAAATTAAGGCAACGCTTGCCCGTTTAAGCGGCGCAGGTAAATCTGGCAAGTTCGCACAGCGGGCTAAATTCCGTCGTCAAAAACGTGATGATGTGGCTGCAAATGCGGATGAGTTGGCATTAGAGCAAGATGCGCAATCAAAAGTATTGAAGGTTACAGAATTTGTTACGGCTAATGAGTTAGGGATAATGATGGATGTGCCTGTAACGCAGATCATATCAACCTGTATGAGCCTGGGTATGTTTGTATCCATTAACCAACGTCTTGATGCAGAAACACTAAGTATTGTTGCTGATGAGTTTGGCTACCAGATTGAGTTTGTAAAACCACAGGACGAAGAATTTATCCTTGATCAACCGGATGCTCCGGAAGATCTGATCCCCCGTGCACCTATTGTAACCATAATGGGCCACGTAGATCATGGTAAAACCTCATTGCTTGATTTTATACGTAAAACAAATGTTATAGGTGGCGAAGCCGGTGGTATTACCCAGCACATTGGTGCCTATGAAGTAACATTGCCAGATAATAAAGGAAAAATAACATTCCTGGATACACCGGGTCACGAGGCGTTTACCGCTATGCGTGCAAGGGGTGCACAGGTAACAGATATTGTAATTATTGTAATTGCTGCTGATGATAGTGTGATGCCGCAAACCCGCGAGGCTATAAACCACGCACAGGCTGCAGGTGCCCCAATTATATTTGCATTCAATAAAATTGACCGCCCGGGTGCTAATGCCGACAAGGTGCGTGAGCAACTATCGGCCATGAATATTTTGGTTGAAGAATGGGGTGGTAAATATCAAACACAAGAAATTTCGGCAAAAACAGGCTTAAACATCGATCTGCTTTTAGAAAAAGTGTTGCTTGAAGCCGAATTGTTAGAACTTAAAGCTAATCCTAAGAAACGTGCCGTTGGTACTGTTATTGAGGCAGCTTTAGACAAGGGCCGTGGTATTGTTACTACTATATTAGTACAGGCAGGCACATTAAAGGTAGGCGATCCTATTTTAGCGGGTTGTTACAGCGGTCGTGTAAAAGCATTGACCAATGAGCGCGGCCAGCGTGTTGAATCTGCAGGGCCATCAACACCGGTACAGGTATTAGGTATGCAGGGCGCGCCAACAGCTGGTGATAAATTTAACGTGTTAGAAACCGAAGTTGAAGCACGTGAGATTGCCAATAAGCGTTTACAATTACAACGCGAACAAGGTTTACGCACACAAAAACATATCACCCTTGATGAAATTGGCCGCCGTTTGGCAGTTGGTAACTTTAAAGAGCTTAATATTATTGTTAAAGGTGACGTGGATGGTTCAATTGAAGCGTTATCCGATTCATTGTTGAAACTATCTACCGAGCAGATACAGGTTAACGTTATATCAAAAGCTGTTGGACAGATATCAGAATCTGATGTATTATTAGCTTCCGCTTCTGACGCGATAATTATTGGTTTCCAGGTACGTCCTTCAGGTGGCGCACGTAAACTGGCCGAGGCCGAGCAAATTGATATCAGGCTTTACTCTATCATCTACGATGCGATCAACGAGATCAAGGCTGCTATGGAAGGCATGCTTGCACCAACTTTCGAAGAGAAGATTGTTGCTAACGTAGAGATACGCGAAACCTTCAAGATTAGCAAGGTTGGTACCATTGCAGGGTGTATGGTATTAGATGGTAAAATTACCCGTAACAGTAAAATACGTATAGTGCGCGAAGGTGTGGTTATTTATACCGGCGAACTGGCTTCATTAAAACGCTTTAAAGACGATGTTAAAGAAGTATCGGCAAACTACGAGTGCGGTTTAAATATCCAAAACTTTAACAACATCGAAGTAGGTGACATTGTTGAAGCTTACGAAAATGTAGAGGTTAAACGCAAGCTTTAATAGCATTAACTTTATAACAGAAAAAGGCTCCCTGGTTACCAGGGAGCCTTTTTTTATGCTCCATTACTTATTGCATTCTGCTGCAAAAAAATCTTGGTGTTTAGCTTATTTTCGTGTAGCATTTTTATAAAATCATAATTTACCTGTTTATACAATTTGGGCATTGATGTTTGCAAATCAGCGCTCTTTAATAATATCACAGATACATACAGCTTAGGAAATTTATAGCCGGATTTATCAGCAATGGCATTAATGCTTTTCATTTCGGTAACGATATGAATTGCACGCGGTGTGTTTATTAAGGTTTTAACTTTTAGGTTATGAAACAAAATTTTCATATAAGGCGTTAACCGTTCCCCGCTATTTTTATAAGCGTTAGAAATAGCGTAATACGTTTCTGCTACCTTTGTATTATTACCCAAATCATAATAAGCATCGGCAGTTATAACTTTTAAAAAGAATCCATATTGCGTTGTATTATCACCAAACAAATCAGGTTTATAATTTTTCTTTAAAAATTCAATAAACCTGATTGTTTTTTTAGAGTTATAGCATAACATCATTGTATTTAACCCCAATAAATACAATAGGTCATTTGATGCACATTTTTTAAACCCCGTTCTGTCTGTGGGCGGATTAAATGATAATTTAGTCAGATCGCGCAGAACCTCCCGTTTAATAATGCCATATTTTAAATGATAGTATAAAGCATCAAGGCAGTTTAATGGATTTATGATAAAAGAATCATACGCTGTTTTTTGGAAGGCTTTTAAATTTAAAAGGCAAGCCTCCAGCTCATTTAAATCAAGCTGAATAGCTGCTATTATTCCTAAAGTAGTATGAATTAATATCTTTTTTTTAGTTGAAAACTCAAATTTTAATAAAACATTCAGCACTTTTTTATAGTCCGGATTAATAAGCTCAAATCCGAAAAAATATTCAAATATTTTTTTACTAAAAGGCTGCTTAAAATACTGCACCAGAGCTTCATTGTTTTTTACTGATAAGGATTCTTTCTCCAACAATTTGCCCAAAAATATAATCAACTCTAATTTTTCATTTGATCCCAGGATCGCCTCTGTTAATTGGTCGATATTTCTTAACTGGCCCGAGTTTATAGCATGCATTATGCACCACTTTAATACCTCTACTTTCCGCGGGCTATTAGCTAGTAAAGTGTTTATTCTTTTAATCAAATCAGCATCAAACAAGTTACTATTTTCATAAAGTAATATCCTGGCAATACTATACTCCAGAAAATTATCATTACCAAATACTATGCAGTTATTATAATGGTACTTACTGCTTTCATTCGTTTCTCTTAAAAAGCCTATACTTAATAACTCCTGGTAGGCATGGCTATATTGCTTTATAAGATCATTCACCTGTAATCTATCTATTTGGTAAACATCATTTTCAAAATCAAGCGCTTCAACAAACTTTTTAATAAACAATAATTTTTCTGTAGGGTAATTGCCCAGAAAAACCCTATGTATAATGAATGTAGAGATCAATTCATAGATAGAAAAATGATCAACACTGTTTAATGAGAAGTTTACTTTATTAAGTTTATAATAAAATTGCAGGTATAAAGGATGATTAAAACTTTCGGCTACCTCTATAGAAATAACGCTTTCTACTGCGGGGTTAATCTTATGGCAAAGCTTTTTAAGCTCCTCTCTATTAAACAATGGCACATTACTATAACTATCATTTTCAAGCCCCGTAAACCATGTGCCGGTACCAATTTCCATAGTCTGGCTATTATTTATCCAGGTAGCAAAGCGCGTAGTTAAAACAAGTTTAAACCAATCGTGCGATTGGTAAAGTGAAAAAACATCAATTAGCTGATTTAAAGTAACCTTGAATTGCTCATTTTTAAACATAAACTCATCAAACCCATCAACAATAAGGTAAAACTTACTATCCTTCCTTTGCTTAATATCTAATAAAACATTAATATCATTATCAATACTGTACCCAAGTAAAGTAAGTATCCAGTCGTTCAAACCTTTGCCACTTAGCAAAACGCTCATTAAAGCACTGCTGCTAAACAATAGTATAATGTCATTAGTCCCATTAGCTGCATCTGCAGCCATTTTTTCTTCAATCCAATGGCATAGTGCTATGGTTTTTCCATATCCGGCAGGCGCAGTCAATAGTGTGCCTGTACAGCCAGAGTTTAAAAATTCATCAAAATGAAAATCAATAAAATCCCTTTTAATAGTTTGATTATATGGAATACCCGATTTGTTTTTTAGGGCCTGTAGTGTAAATGCGGTTATTTTGTGAGCGGTTTGCTGCAATAATTGCCAGTTTAAATTTTCATTCTGGTTTTTTATTAAACTGTTATCCTCTTTTTCGCAAAAATCCTTCCATCCTTTATGATCACAATATTTTGCCAGTATATCAAGCGTAAACAATGATGGCGTAAACTTACTATGGGCAAAACCATATATACGTTTAAAAGTAGTTTCACTAATTCTATTACCGGTTTTTTTTGATACACGATGTGATAGTACTTTACAATCTGCGGGTAAAACATGGCTGATACCGGCTGTTACAAGTATTCTTTTTTTTAATTGTTCGTATTGATGTAATGAAATCGTGTTCATTATCATTGCCCAAATTGTTTTTTATACATTACATCATTACTAATTCAATACACTGTTTAACAGTAAGATCTTCTGATATACTATCCGGCAAAATCAATTTCCCGGTATTGTATTGGATTGCTATTGATTGTAGCCTGTCTTCTAATATTTTACAATGCGGAAAGTTACTGTATCCTAAGGTAAATAAGGGTGTAAATCCATTTAAATTATAAGGTTGTGTTGAAGCTAGGCCCCCAATATTTAATATTTCTAATTTAACCTGATTTGTTATATATATTTTTTCCATAATATATTATTATTCCATAATTAAAACAAGATATAATATTGTACGAACAATAACAATATAGTGTTTTAAGTACACTCAAAAACTTATTAACATAATTTTACCAAAGGCTGTCCATTTATTAATAGTACAAATTCGCACACAACTGCTATTAATCCGTTAATTTTCAGCGTACCACAATTGATGCATCAACGTGTACATGGTACAGTAATAACATTTAACGGATATAGGTTTATTGTTGCATTTGCTTACTTCACCCGGGAATTAATTTTTTATATCGATTTTAATCACCAAACGCATTAATATTAATAATCGCTTATTTATAAGTAATACCCATATTAGTGGCAATGGTTTGTATACTGGCCAGGTGTTGCCTTAACACAGGCAAAGTTTTTCTTATAAATGCTTTTACCTCCGGATCGGGTACATTAACGGCAGCTGTTTCAAAATAAGCAACAGCTTTTTTGTGATCTTGCACCATCATCCTTACATAGTTTCTATCAAAATTATAACCTAAACTACGGGTTAGCATATCATCAGGAGCCACATCGGCAGCAGCCGGTGGTGATACCTGCCAACGTTTTGATTTAATTATCTGCATCAGCTCATTATCTGCTTTAGTATGATCTGCAACCATCCTGGTGCCAAAGGCTTTAACGCCGGCGGTTTTAGCCTTACTAATGGCCAGTTGTCCGGTATGTACCTCTTTCATATTGCTTAAGTTGGCCTGGGTTACAAATATTAAAGTGGCCGAATCCGGATTGGCCCCCGTTTGGCTTTGGGCAAAGGCTGTAATGTTGCCTAGCAGCATTAATAGTGTGATTAACTTTTTCATAGTTATGGTATTTATTAAAATTTATTATTGCCAATTATTAGAAAGCTCATTTATAGTGGCTTATAACTATATAATACAACACCTGGCCGTTAGTAAATGTTCTGATAATATTTGACAAGGGAATATTTAGCAGTATTATAATAAAGTCAGATGCTAATGATCTAAAGAGTACTTGCCGGTCTTACTGTATGGCTGTAAGATTCCCTCAAATTGTTTTTTAGCAAGTGCTTTCTTTTCATCCTGATTAAATAACATTTCAGGCAGTTAAGTTATTAAAGATCTTACCTAATTTATCTTCTTTATTTAAATCAATCTTAGAAGCCAAACTACAGATATCGGATCAATGTAAAAAAATTAAGTAATAGCTACCTTTTAAATAGCGTGTGCTTAAATTTGCAAGTATATATGAAAGCCGCTCTCAACATTGATCAGAACTTAATAAAGGAGCAGGAAATTAAAGATTCCTTTTCTATTTCCTTTTTAAAAGATGGTTTGCCGGTTGGAGTTACGAGATTAAACTATCACAGGATACTGCTGCTTACCAATGGCACCGGCGAGGTTATGATAGACAATAGGTCTTACCCTATTTCAGGTAATGAAGTATTTTTACTTTCTAAAGGGCAACTTTTTTCACTCTATACAGCTAAATTCATAAAAGGATATACTTTAAGTTTTGGAGATAGCTTTTGGGAAAGAACTCCGGCAAGCGCCAACAATTGTAAAGCGGTGCTCTTCAATAATGTAAGCTCACACCAATATATACCGGTTTCAGAGAAGGAGTTTAACAATCTTTTGCCCCTTTTTGATATGATGCACCAGGAATATGTTTCGGAAGAATACATAAATAAACCTGATGCAATAGCTGCCTATTTAAAAGTTATAATGATAAAGATTGCTAATCTGAAGGATGCACTTCGGGAGGGTGCTTATGATAAGCAGGAAAATCAGCTATATAGAAAATTTATGGAACTTGTTATTAAACAATTTTCATCTAACCGATCTGTAGAGACTTATGCAGAAATGCTTGGTTTGAGTGCCCGGAAGCTAAGCGATATTTGTAGAAAATGTGGCGGTCAGGGCGCAAAGGAAATCATAGACGGGCAACTGTTGGCAGAGGCCAAACGTTTTTTGCAATTCACATCAAAACCGGTTAAGGAAATTGCCTATAACCTGAACTTTTCTACCCCCGAACAGTTTAGTCATTACTTTAAAAGGATGGCGTCAGTTTCTCCTGATAGTTATCGGTCTATCTTCGTAAATATTGGCATGTAAAGGCCCGTTTTTGACATTCCATCAAAGCGCCGTGTTCAATATCTTTGAATAAAAAACAAAGATATGTTAGTCAATCAATTATCAACCGTAGCCGGCATTAAGATTCCGGATAGCAGCATAGCTAAGCAAGCTACTGAGCTTTTACTCGAGCATGGCACAGAATTTATTTATAATCATTCGTTAAGAGTTTTTCTTTTTTCGTCCCTTAACGGGCAGCGCAATAGTATAGTGTATGATCCGGAATTGCTCTATGTAAGCTCTGTCTTTCATGATCTTGGTTTAACCAAACACTACAGTAGCCCTGATAAAAGATTCGAAGTGGATGGCGCAAATGCCGCGCGGGATTTTCTTAAAAGTCACGGACTTCCAAAAGAATCGCTTCAGCTTGTTTGGGATACCATAGCCCTTCACACAACCATCGGAATTGCTGAACACAAAGAACCCGAGGTTGCCCTGATGTATTCAGGCGTTGGGCTTGATGTAATGGGCGAGGGATATGAAAACCTTACCGAGCAGAATAGAATGGACATTATAGCAGCGTTTCCAAGAAATGATTTTAAGAAAAAGATAATACCGACTTTTTTCAGTGGATTTGAACACAAAACAGAAACCACTTTTGGTAACATTAAAGCGGATGTTTGCGCGTATATGATCCCGAACTTCCATAGAAAAAACTTTTGCGATTGCATTTTACATTCGCCCTGGTCTGAATAATATTTATACAACTTTTATAGCTGTTGCATAACGCTATGATGAGAAATTTTAAGGGATTGTTTTGCCCTAAAACAATCCCTTAAAATTCTTTAATTCCAATTTCGGTTCCGGCAAAATTAAATACTTATTTGTTTGTAAACCGCAATAATGTCCTCATCACCCAAAGCTGGCTCTGCATCTTGAAATGTTTGATAAGCAACCTCACCAAGCGGGGTTGAAAGGCCAATGTTCTTGGCAAGGCGCAGATCTTTCGCAATGTTGCTTAATGAAAACATGGCATTAAAGTTATTATTTACAATGGCTTCGCCTTTTATTTTAATAAATGGGCTGCCTAGCGCGCTGTTATTGATGAGCGTCATCAGGTCTGTATTTTTAATGCCGTTCTGTTGCGCAAAAACAACTGCCTCCGCCAATCCTTGAGCTTGTATGCCAAGTAAGGTATTAATAACGAGTTTCGCCGTGTTGCCCGAGCCGGTATCACCTACACGCAGGGCCATGCGGCCAATTTTTTCAAGTATTGGCTTAGATTTTTCGAAAGTGCTTTCATCACCACCTGCCATAATAACCAGTTGTGCTTCCTGCGCTTGCTTTACACTGCCAGACACCGGTGCATCCAAATAATGATTGCCTTGCTGCTCACAGGCAGTAGCCATTTCCTTACTTATTGCCGGCGATACCGTGCTCATGTTAATGATGATCTTTCCGCTGGTGCCTGCACCTAACAGGCCATTGCCGCCTTTAAAAATGTCTCCAATAGCTTTATCATCAGTAACCATAATGATAACTACCTCTGCCTGCTGTATCAAAGCCGCTGGGGTTAATGCAACACCGGCACCGCTTGCTTTTAAACCCGCTTCTTTTTCTTTACTGCGATTGTATACAATTACAGGAAAGCCAGCTTTTATTAATGATTGCGACATGGGAATACCCATTTTGCCCAGCCCTATCCAGCCTATTTTTGTTGTGTTCATGATTTTTTATGTTTATGGTATGATGTATCGATTCACTTTATTTTCAGCCAGTTGCTTAACCAAATTATAACAGGATGACTCACGTGGCTGCTTGCAATAGCAAATATACATGAATGGTCAATCGCAAAAGGAATGATTGCGTTTAATGGCAAATCTATGATGAGTTATCTTCCATTAAATATTATTACTGTACTGTACCAGGCACACCTTGGCACACCAAAAATTACAATGTGCTGAAAATCAAGTCGATTAAATAGTTAGGAAGGATTATGCTAAATGCATTACCGCATATAATGCAGTAACTGAAATAACAATCCAAAGTACCACTCCCTGCAATAATGGTTTTAGCCCTACGGATGCTAATACTTTCCTGGAAAGCCCCGCGCCTATCAAAAATAAGGTAAGCGTTAATCCGGCTTTCGCTATAATGATCATATAGGGACTAATCAATTTTGTTGCCGGTATATAGGTATTAGCAAGCATGGCCAATATAAATAAACCGATAAAATAAGGTATGCTGATTTTTTTAGATTTGTTTTTGAAAATAAATGTCGACATAAAAGCCACAGGTATGATCCATAAGGCGCGGGCCAGCTTTACAGTTGTAGCAACCTCCAGGGCATGAGCGCCATATTTACTGGAAGCGCCAACAACAGAGCTGGTGTCATGAATAGCAATGGCACACCATAAGCCAAATTGCGTTTGCGACATATTAAGGTGGTGACCAATAATGGGGAACACAAACAAAGCAATAGCGTTTAAAATAAAAACACAGCCCAGCGCGACAGATATTTGCTTCTCTTCGGCTTTAATAACGGGCGATATAGCTGCAATGGCGCTGCCACCGCAAATAGCAGTACCGGCGGCAATTAGATAGGATGTTTTCTGTTCTATTTTTAACCATTTACCCATAAAATAACCAAAAACAAGAGTTCCGGTTATAGATGCAATGGTGAACAATATCCCTTCTTTTCCGGCCTGCATAACATGGTGCACATTCATGCCAAAACCCAAGCCTACTACAGATATTTGCAATAACAAATGTGTTGCTTTATGATTAAGTTGGAGATAGGGATGGCCCGTTAGCTGGGCAATAACAAGGCCCATTAACAAAGCTATTGCCGGGCTTATAAACGTAGTAACACAAAGGGCCATACAGCCTATAAATAAAATTTTCCGGGTATTATCATTAACGTCGAAGATATATCCGCTGGTGGGTGTTAATTGATTTTGAGTATGCATTTTTTTCTTTTTGCTACTCAAAGGTCCGTTATTGGGCCACACCTTTTTTATTACATAATCTAATTATCAATAACCAAAAGTTATTGATAGCATCATTTTATTTAAAGCTTATAATTTCTTATTTAAAGCTTATAATTTCGGGCAAAACACGTAAATAGTTCCGCAAGTGAAGATGGCTGGCCATGCGGCTGTATAAAATGGAATGGGCGCTCAATAGAAAGGCCTTTAATATCAATAATACGGCATTCGCCATTCTTCAATTCTTTTAAAATAGAATGTATCGATAAAAATGCCAGGCAATTACTATGCAACAGATAAGATTTAATACTTTCAGTACCGCCTAACTGCATCTCTATTTGCAGGTCTGCTAATTTAATGTGATGGGGTTTTAAAGCATGTGCTATCACATCCAAAGTTCCCGAACCGGGCTCGCGCATTAGCAAAGGATAGTTTTTAAGCTCTTCGGGTTTAATGGTTTCCTTTTTTATTGATGCGTTATTCGCGGCACTTACCAGCACTAATTCATCCTTTAAATACTTCTCATATTTTATTTGCGGATTATGAGCAACGCCCTCAATAATACCCACATCAATTTCTTTACTTAACAAAGCTTGTTCTATTTCTTCGGTATTACCGGGGATAAGTTGCACCTTGATATCCCTGAATTTATTATGGAACTGTGCTAATATGGGCGGTATAACATACTGCGCTACTGTAGTGCTTGCACCGAGGCGCAATATGCCTTTATGCTGGTCAATAAGCGTATTCATATCATATTCCAACTCGCGATAAATATCCAATAGTTTATCGGTGTATTGCAAAAGCACTTCCCCGGCCGGGGTTAAACTGATCTTTTTATTGCCGCTCCGTTCAAACAGGGATGTTTTGTAGCTTGCTTCTAATTCTTTAATATGCTTTGTTACCGCAGGCTGGCTAATATACAATTCGGCCGAGGCTTTAGTAAAATTGAGTCTTTTGGCAACTGTGTAAAAAACCTGTAAGCGAAAGTCAAGCATATTAAAACGGATGAGGAAACATAGCCAAATATAAGCAAAAGGAAATAATGCCTGGCCTTGTGATCTTTGTACTCGGGGCAAACGTATTAAAAAATAATACGCGCTATTAGGAGGCTCCTATCGGAGCCTTTTCTAACTTTATAGCTTATTTCTATAAACAGGTGACTCCTCCGGAGTCAAACGTCCGCTTTGTTTCAGCAAATATTGCTCCGGAGGAGCTCCCTGTTTATAGAAGACAATGCAAACCTATTTTTGGCTCCTATTGGAGCCTCCTTATATAGGCGATACGCTTTGAGTTATTTTAATGCGTTTGCCCTGAGTTTGTCCTTTGCGGACTCCTGCGGTTACAACAATTCCTAATTCTTTTCCTGAAGTTGCTTAAGTTTTGCCCTTGTATCACTGTTCTCCAAAATAGCAAGCGCTTTTAAATAATATTCAATCGCATGCTGTGTGTCCCCTTTGCTTTTATAGTAATCGCCAAAACTATCATTTGCGTTAAAGCTGTCTGGATAATTATGGAGATATAAACTGAAGACCGAGTAGGCCTGCTCCGGCATATTTTTCACCAAAAGGGAACGACCGATCAGGCCAAACAATGACTGCGGCGGAAGCACCTTGTACCCCATTTGATTTGAAATCCGTTGATAATGATCGCTAATTAATGTTGCTGCATCAACCTTAACAGTTAAATCAAAAAACTCAGCAATTTCGTCTGCGGTAAAACCAAATCCGTTGAATAAAAAATGCAGGGCATCATACGCTGCAATAAGCGGAACAGACCCATGATTATCCTGATAATAGTATTTATAAGCAAACGTCAGGCCGTTAGCGGCGTTGCTTCTTATGGCCTCATTAAGCGTCAATAAAGCTCTGATATGAATGGTAGCTGCAGATGTGTCCTTTCTGGCTTCCATCGTATCCATACCCGAAGGCATCGTATTGGCTATCGCCATGAATAAAGATCTGCCTTCGAATTTTTTTTGGGCCAGCACGCCCTCTGTTTCGTTCAATAATTTTCTGGAATCCCACCACATGCTTGGGTCGATAGCCACATAAGCATTAAACAAACCGGGATGATGCACCAGGATATACATCACCTCCAACCCGCCAAGTGAATGGCCAATTATTACTTTATAAGGTGATGGGGCATACAAAGAGTCAATGTGGGGCATCAATTCTTTTTCTATAAATGCTGCAAATTTTTCGCCGCCGCCGGAAGTTTTTAATCCCGGGTTTGTTTTACCATTAAAACCAATCAGCGAATTGGTTGGTGTAAGATCGCGTGTCCTGTCTGTATTGGTTATTCCTACAACTATCATTTCGGGGACTACCGTGTTACCATTTATTTCGCTTAATTGTTGAATCATTGCGGTAACCGACGTAAAGTGATCTTCGGCATCTAATAAATACAATACAGGATAATGTTGCCGGGCATAAATAACATTGCCGGCACTGGCAGGAAGATATATCCATACCTGCCTGTTTTCATTTAATATTTCAGAATGTATACTATCAACCTTGCCAATAATGAGGTTGGCATTCTTAATTGTTTGCGCTCCGGCTGTAAAAAAGCATGAAATAAATAGCGATATGAAGGATATTTTTTTCATATACAGGGCGAGTTTTATCAAATGTAATTATTATCAATCAATTACTTTCTTCGGCCTCGTTTTTAATATAAAAGCTATTAGTCGGCTTGTAATGGGATATGACAGGACAAAGCTGTAGCTAAGCAAAAAAGCCACCTTTGAGTGGCTTTTGTAGCCCATACCGGACAGTCAATCTCGAATTTACAATTTAATCCCATTAGTCGGTTTTAGTAAATAAATAGGTCTTTCCTCCTTGGGTTAAAGTAAAAGTTTTTTTACGGGGCTCAAATTGCAAAGTAACGCCAGCAGCAGAAAAAACAAATTTATCACCTCCTTTAGCTTCCAGCGGCAATGCCCTCTGACCAGTGGCTTGCGCAAACAGCACGGTATTGTTTTTAGTGATATCAATCTTTAGTGGCATTTGGGTACTGGTATACTTACCCACATATTTATCAAGGTCAGTAGTATTTAGTGTAATCGTTTTAGACTCATTAAACTCAGGGATTGAAAACGGGCGGTTAAAATAAATACTTAATGCACCTTTGACAATATCATTGGTTGAATACCTGATACCATTGGAGATATAGGCTACAGCCAGCTTATCCTCGGGAAAATAAATAAGTAAACTGGAAAATCCGTCAATGCCTCCGGCATGTCCATAACCGTTTTTATCATTAAAAAAATGAAAGGCAAACATGGCCATACCGTAATTGTCCTTCATCGTTTTCATCAACTCTAAACTAGCTTGGCTAATGAGTTTGCCTGCAAAAAGCGCATTTATAAATTTAATCAGGTCAGTCGGCGTAGATACAATCGCGCCAGCCCCACCTGGAATACTCATATCCGTTTCGGGCACTTGCGTCCACTGTGTTGCGTAATCGTAGGAGTATGCTTCATTATTGGCTGGGTTGGCTTTAGTACCGTAATAAGTGTCTGCCAAGCCTATTTTTGTGGTGACGCGTTTTTTTAATTCTTCGGCATAGGTTTTACCAGTCAATTTTTCAATGATATAACCCAGCAGCACGAAATTGGTATTGCTATATTCAGCCTTTGCATCCGGTTCAAAATCGGGTTTCTGCCTGGCAAAGATGGCGGTCATTTCGGCTTCTGACTTAGGGATGCTCATATATGTCCTATAAAGCGAGTCATTCGTAAAATTATGAAGACCGCTACGGTGGTCAAGCATTTCTCCTATGGTGATCTTTCCGGCATTAGGAAGTTGTGGGAAATAACTCGCCAAGCGCGTTTCAAAGCTAAGCTTACCTTCATCGATTAGCTGAAATATCATAGTTGCGGTAAACATCTTACTGATAGAGCCTATCCGATATTTAGTTTCAATGGTCGCTGGCGTTTTTAAACCTTTATTTACCTGACTATAACCGATGGCGTTTTGATAGACCACCACTCCATTGGCAGCTATGGCGATGCTACCCATGTTTTCATCCCGCGTGTTCAGCGCAACAAAAAAACTATCTAACTTGGCTTTGTTGAAAGTTTGAGCATAGGTGCAACTTTGTAAAATCAGGAACAGCAATAAAAGATTGGGTCTTTTTTTAATCATTGCGTTAAGGTTTAGAAAATAAAGATAGGATTAAATTACGTAATAGACCCTATCAACGGGTAGATGGCTCAGGGCAGACTCATTAAAATAATAATACACATCATTAGGAGGCTCCCATGGAGCCTTTTCTAACTTTATAGCTTTTCTATAAACAGGTGACTCCCCCGGAGTCAAATGTCCGCTTTGTTTCAGCAAATACTGGCTCCGGAGGAGCTCCCTGTTTATAGACGGACGAGACAAACCCTATTTTGGCTCCTATTGGAGCCTCCTTATATAGGCGGTACTCTTTGAGTTATTTTAATGCGTCTGCCCTTGTAGATGCCTAATGTTTACAAAAGATTATCATTATATCGCTCACTGATAGCGCCTTAAAGGATTACAACAGGCATTGCCATTATTTAGCTAAGTCGGCAAACTCTATCAAACAAGAAAAGCCTTCGATTTCTCGAAGGCTTTCTGCCAGTAGCGGGGAGCAGGATCGAACTGCCGACCTTAGGGTTATGAATCCTACGCTCTAACCATCTGAGCTACCCCGCCGTTTTTTTTAAGTGTTAAGACACGCTAATTAGCTTAGCCGCTTTATCTTAAAAATGGTTACCCATAAAAAAGGTTTGCAAATATAGCAGAAATTCGTTTCCTTTAGAAAAAATGTTAACATTGTGGCTTATTAGCCTTCAATTATAAACTCCCCGATGTCTGAGAAAAAGAGATTTAATATTGAGTATGAAATAAAATCATCTCCAAGAATATTATACACCTTTCTAAACGAGCCTAATGGTCTTACCCAATGGTTTGCTGATGATGTTAGCGTGCGCGATCAGGTTTATACCTTTACCTGGGATGATGAACAGCAAAAAGCCAAGCTGATAAACATTAAAGAAAATAAACTGGTTAGGTTTAAATGGATGGAAGACGATCCGCATTGTTTTTTTGAGATGGAAATAATACAGGATGAGCTAACCAACGATGTTGCACTTAGCATAACTGATTTTGCCACCGAAGATACAATGGGCGAACGCAGATTGATCTGGGATAACCAAATACGATACCTTGTAAGCGTATTAGGCGCATAACGGGGATTTTTCCCTAATTTTGTACCTGTGAAAAAGATACATCTTTTATTACTTAAATCATTTATAAGGCCCTTTTTGGTGACCTTTTTGATAGTAATGTTTGTGCTGCTGATGCTATTTCTATGGAAATACATTGACGACCTGATAGGCAAAGGGTTTGAGTGGTACATTATAGTTGAATTGATGGTGTATGCCTCGGCCACCAATGTGCAGATGGCGCTGCCGCTTTCTGTACTGCTATCCTCTATCATGACTTACGGCAGCCTTGGCGAAAATTATGAGCTTGTTGCCATCAAATCTGCCGGGATATCATTAAACCGGGCCATGTACCCCATGTTTGTGGTAGTTCTTGTACTCAGTATAAGCGCGTTCATTTTTTCCGACTATATGCTGCCGGTAGCCAATCTTAAATACTTTTCTTTACTATATGATGCCCGCGAACAGAAATCGGCTAATTTTTTACCCGAGGGTGTGTTCAGCAATAGCTTTCCGGGTTATACTATCCGCGTAATGCATAAAGATCCGGATGGCCAAACCCTTTATGATATAACCATTTATCATAAAGACCTGAGCACCAATGAAAGCTATCTTTTATTTGCAAAAAAAGGCAAAATGTTTCGTTCATCTGATGATCAGTATCTAGTTATGCAACTGCAAGACGGTATAAAATACCAGGAGGATCCTGGCGGGCCAACCTATAGCCCCAACCCCCGCCAGAAACTTACACGATTTCGTTTTAAATCAACAGAAAACAAATTAGATATGTCTGGTTTTAAACTTCACCGCACTAACGAAAGCGAGTTTAAAACCGCTTTCCAGATGATGAATATAAAACAGCTTAGGGATACCATGGGGCACATCAACCATTTAATTGATAGCGGACGGCGGGTTAATTATACGTTAGTGACGCCCTATATTAAGTATTTTTTTATGCCGGCAAAACATGCTAAAAGCAATTATATAAAATACAAACAAGGGGTTTTAAAAACAGCTAACAATACAGATAGGCTTAGCTATATTACAAACGCGCAAAGCGAAGTGCGCTCTGTACAGGACCTTATAAAAACCCGCGACGAGCGGTATAAAGATGCTTCGGGCAGTGTGCATAGCGCATCGGTAGAATATCAAAAAAAATACACACTATCGGCAGCGTGCCTTGCTTTGTTTTTAATTGGCGCGCCGCTTGGGGCCATCATACGTAAAGGTGGCTTGGGTTTGCCTGTTGTAGTTTCGGTTATATTCTTTTTAATCTATTATATCATATCAACAATTGGCGAAAAAGCGGTTAAAGCCGGCGATGCTTCTCCGTTTATTGGTATGTGGATAGCTATTATTATTTTAACACCTATTGGTTTATTCCTTTCTTATAAAGCCGCTACCGATTCTGTAATATTTGATGCCGAAATGTACAAGCGTTTCTTTAATAACTTATTTGGCAGCATTAAGAGAGTGGTTGTTAAAGAGATTAAAGATTAGCTATTAAAGATTGAAGATTAGTTAACTAAATTATAAAACCTGCCATTACTAATCTTCAACCTCCAATCTTTAATAGCTAACAAACAATCTTTACAGTTAACCGACCCATAATTTTTACATTATCAGTAACTTTGTTACTATTAGGCACGTATCTATAAAAAGTTACCAAATCCAATAAAATGCTAAATACCATACCAGAAGCCATTGAAGCTTTAAAAGCCGGTAAAATTATAATTGTTGTTGATGACGAGGATAGAGAAAACGAAGGCGATTTTTTAACCGCTGCACGTAATGCTACGCCCGAAGCTATAAATTTTATGATACGGCATGGCCGTGGCCTGGTTTGCGCGCCAATTACCCAGCAACGCGCTACCGAATTGGAGCTGGAGCTAATGGTAAGCCATAACACCACATCATACGAAACTAATTTTACGGTTTCTGTTGATTTGCTGGAAGGCTGTACTACAGGCATTTCGGCTACGGACCGTTCAAAAACGATAATGTCATTAATTGATCCCGAAACTACGCCTGAAGCATTAGGCAGGCCGGGGCATATATTCCCGCTGATAGCTAAAAATGGCGGTGTATTACGCAGGGCCGGCCATACAGAGGCAACTATTGATTTGGCCGTATTGGCCGGGTTTGAACCTGCCGGGGTTATCTGTGAGATAATGACCGAAAATGGCGATATGGCCCGTTTGCCCGAACTTGAGCAAATGGCCAAAGAATTTGATCTGAAAATTATATCTATAAAAGACCTGATAGCTTACCGGTTAGATGTAGAAACCTTAATAAAAAAAGAAGTATCTGTAAAATTGCCTACCGAATGGGGCGATTTTGAAATGATAGCCTACACGCAGCTTAACACCGGCGAAAACCACATGGCTTTAGTAAAAGGAACCTGGGAACCGGATGAGCCCATATTGGTACGTGTACACAGCTCATGCATTACCGGCGACATCTTTGGCTCATGCCGGTGCGATTGCGGCCCTCAGTTACATAAATCTATGGAGATGATAAACAAAGAGGGCAAGGGCGCCATTATTTATATGAACCAGGAAGGCCGTGGAATAGGGCTGGTAAATAAATTAAAGGCCTATAATTTGCAGGAGAATGGTTTTGATACCGTTGAGGCTAATATACAATTAGGTTTCGCTATGGACCAGCGTGACTATGGTATTGGCGCACAGATAATACGCAGCCTGGGAATATCAAAAATGCGTTTAATGAGCAATAACCCTAAAAAAAGGGCCGGACTTATAGGATACGGATTAGAAGTGGTAGAAAATGTACCTATTGAAATTGCCTCAAACCCCCACAATGAGGCTTATCTTAAAACAAAAAGAGATAAGATGGATCACACCATAATGCGTGATCATTGAGCTTCTTCCTCCTCTTCATCATTTTTTACAGATGCAGGGGGTGTGGTTATTGTAGTAGCGGGTATGCCTGAAGGCGGTACAATTGGCGTTGGGTTTACAACAGGCTTAGCTGCACGTTTCCCTCTCGAAAACATATTTCTTATAAACTCTCCCGGGGTATCAAAGTCCCGTTGATAAACCAACCCTAATCCATTAACATATTGCACGGTCAATTGGTCAATTGTATTTAAAGTAGTGGTATTTAAAACACGGTAAGAATAACGTGCAGTTAGCGCGCCGTTTGTACCGCCTGCCCGTATAAGATATGATGTTTCAAAATCTTTGGTAAGGTTGCTAAAGTTTGAATTAAGCAAATTAGTACTGTTATTAAATAAGCTATTGCCATTAGCGCTGGTACTATACAAGCTTCCGTTTATTAGCAGCCTGTCCTTTAAAAATTTTAATGATGCGCTGGCATCATTAAATGAGCGTATGTTCAAATCAAAATTAGGGATGTTTGATTGTGATATAAAGCTGTTCACCCTATTAAAAAACAATTCGCTTACGGCGCTGCCCGCTGTACTAAATACCTGATTGGTTAAATTATTATTGCCGGTTCCTGATGCAAAGCTGCGTCTTACAATAATGCTTAATGCTTGTTGGTTACGGTTATTATTATCGGCCAGGTAAGTTCCCAGGTCGTCTTTTATCGAAGGATCAGTAGGAAAATTAAAATCGAAACCAATATCCGGATGTAGCAGGGATTTGGTAATAAGCATTTCTGCCTGTACCAACACCTGCTCATTACCTTTTGGTGATTGCAAACCAGCGGCAGTATAAAGGGGCGAAATGTCTGTACGTACCTCATAAATAGCATTCAGGTTAATTTCCGCATTGGAAGGGTTACCCGTCCAGCGTATAGTGCCACCCTGGTTTACAGCAAAGTTTTTACTGATAAAGTTTTTAGCCGTAAATTCAAATTTTCCGGATGTAATTAAAAAACTGCCAACCATATCAAAATCGCCCAGGCTATTTATGTGCATGTTTAAGTTTGTTGTTTGGCCCGTCCCGGTTAATACGCCAAGATCGGTTGTTATTTTTACGGTGGTTTTTTCATCAACCGTTAAATCAAAATTTAGTGTTACACCATTAAATGCTTTTACTTTGGGAATATTAAGCCCGGTAGTATCCTTATGGCTCACAAATTTTATAAAATCATAATCACTAACCGTTGTAGATGTATTTAGCGGAATATTAAATACCGTACCAGCTTCTGTGCGTGCTCTAATATCTATGCTTATATTATCAATGGGCCCCACAAAGCTAAACCTGCCCGAGCTGTAAGCTGTACCAAAATAAAGGTGATTGTCTTTAAAAGTAGTGTTTAAAGCCATCAGGTTTCTGGCTGTAAGCACAGCGTTAATAGTAGGGTTAGATAGGTTGTTCAAATCAACACTTCCCTTAACAGTTCCCTCACCGCCATGCATATCTTTTAAGCTCAGGTTATCAATATTTATAACACTGTTAGTTACAATTAATTTATCATTGGCTATATAAGCCGTTTTTAAATAATTTACGGTAATACCGGTATTAGCTAAGGTAACGCTGCCATTTAATTGCGGCTTTGCCAATGATCCTGTTAATTTCAGGTCGGTAGAAATGGTTCCTTTTAGCTCAGACACCAGATCTTTAACAAAAGGCCCAAAAATTACGGCCTCTGTCTCGTTCATTTTAACTGTAAAGTCAAGCTTATCGGTCTCTTCTTTTCCTAAAGAGTAAGTGCCGCCAATATTAAGCGTTTCTAAACCCTTGTTAAGAATGTTTAAATTTACATTGGCCTGCTTCCGTTCATTATCAAGACTGGATACAAGTTTAACATTGCCCACCAGCGTTTTATTCATTTTTAATGAATCAATATTCATGTGTGCATCAATTCCCGGCGATTTTAAAATAGACGAAAGCAGTACGTCACCATTAAGCTTGCCGCTCAACACAATATCAGATGATTTTGTGAGCTGGTTAAGGGTGCTCATTCTAAATTTGTCAAAGGTTACCTTTAATTGATCTTCCGGGTTATCAGATATAAAACCATCTATCCTTACTTTTTGCTGTCCGTTTGAAAGCTCGAAGCCCGATACCTGCGTTTTACCGTCTAACAGCCTTACTCTTACCTGGTCTGTTAGCCTCCAATCCTGGTGCTCCAGTATAATGTCTGATGGTAGTAATATTAGTTTTGCGGTAGTATCCTGCCCAAACTTAACCAGGCCGTACAAGTCAAGCTGGTTGGTAGCATCTTTATCGGCCAGCTTTACGTTGAATTTTAAACTATCATTACTTACAAAATTAGTAATGTCAATGTTTTTAATAAACAAGTCGTTTGTAAGATCTATACGATCCAATGAAATATTGATCCCTAAATTAGCGTCGGATGTGCTTTCGTCTAAAATAAAGTTGTGAAAGACTATCTTCTTGTATTTTATGGTTTTTATAAAGCCGTTAATTGTGGCTGTTTTACTATTCGAATTAAACTTACCTATAAAAGTTCCCTGCTCTGGTATTTGCAGATCCGGAAAAAAGATGGCTGTAAGCGGATCAAGGTTTTTGATCTTTAAATTCAGATCAAAATTCTGAGGTTTTGGTGTAGTGGCATCTAATTGTAATGATGGGATATATTTTTTAACAATGGTTTTAAAATACGAGGGTAAAGTAGCCAAATCATAGCTGCCCTTAATGCTGCCGTCAAGCGCATCAGATTTAAGCGCTATCAGCCTTTCATTGCCTTTGCCACTGGCAGAAAAGTAAACTGAATCCAGTAAATAATTATTACGCGGATCGATTATCCGGATAGGCGAAAACATAATACGGCCCTCAAAATTTTTAAGGTCATTGCCAGAAAATTTGGTTTTAAGCTGCGCGCTTACTGTAATAGTATCTGTAATAAACTTTAATTTATTTAAATGCGCATCGTGTATGGCAGCGGTAAAATCATAAACCGGTAGTTGTGGGTTAAGATCCACAGTTCCGTTGCCATCAAACAGAATGTTTTTATCTTTAATTGACAGACTGCCGTTAATTTTTTTGTTTATAAAGGTCGCGTTTGCTGTTACATTTTGGTATTGGTAACCATTCAAATCAATATAATTTATCTTCGCAATTATATTTTCGTTCAGATTTTTAAGCGCGTCGCCGCTGCCTTTAACATTGGCATTAAATGAAGTACGCCCCAAGGTGGTGGTACCAACCAGCGTGCCGAGGTCAAAGTTATAAGCAGCTATTTTACCGGTATAGCTTGGCGTACCGGTTTTATTTATTTCCAGGTTAATATCCGGATCAAACCGCCCCAGTTGGGTTTTAAATGTGCCGGATGCCGCAAAATTATTTGGTAATCCTTTAAACTTTCCCGAAAAATTAACATTGCCAAATTTGCCAACTATATCGGGCATTTTAGCCCCGGGTGTTCCGGTAAAATGACTGTATAAAAAGTCAAGGTCCCTTTTATTGGTGGCTAACTGTTCAAATTTAAGGTCAAGCAAAGTTTTATCCCAATCCGGCAATCCCTTTAAATTAAAATCGCCTTTAATAAATGTGGCCTGTCCCGCTGTAACGGTAAGGTGCCTTGTCTTTAGGTTATTTACCGCTCCCTGTATCCGCCCATCAACACCCAGCTCAAAATTCACTTTTTCCAGCGAGGTTGTAAAGTAGGCTATATCTGTTGATGATATGTGCGATTGTTTAAAATCACCCTCCATACGCACCTTATTTACAAAATCATTAAAATCATCAAGCTTTCTGTACTTCATGCTAAAATAATCTTTGATAACAGATCTTGGCGTTTGTATCAGCATGTGCTGTACCAGTATATGGTCGGTATCAACTGTGGTATTCCCTCTAAAGTTTTTTAAGTAAAAACCGCCCTTTTCTTTCAGTGTTAAGTATTGCACCTCGCCCTTAAACAAATGGTTCATAAGGTCCATATGGTTTACTACAGTGCTAAAGTTACGTACATCTATATCATCAAAATTTATCCCCTTAACTACCTCATGCCTTAACTGATTTTTATAGCGGAAATGAAAGTTGTTTACAATTGTTTTTTCAAATATAGTGGTCCACGGCTTACCCGGCACTGTTTGGATTGTATCCTTAGATTTTAAACTATCTAAAATAAATTTCAAGTTAGTAACGTTACCTTCCAGATTTTTTAAATAGAAAGAGCCATTATCCAGCTGTATCTGTTTAAAATCAATAATTCTATCCCTAATACTGCTAAAAACAGAAAAGCCATTAAGCTCTATGGTTAATTTGGGGGTACGTACCAAAGTGTCCCTTTGCTTATCAAGCACATAAAAATCTTCAAGCACAATCGATGAGAATGGTTTAATATACAAGCCCTGTACACTAACCTCGGTGCCCAACTTGGTTGATAAGTAAGCAGCAGCTTTTTTAGCGGCCCATGTTTGTACAGGTTTGTACTGAAAAACCAATAGTAATACACTCGCCATTAGTAACAGGAGCAATACTATACTTAGGGCTATTTTTAGTGCTTTTTTAATAACTTTGTATATTAATTAAACTTCTAACGAATTAAGTGTGCCGAAGTTTGACATATAAATTTTGATTTTGTAAAATGCCGGTAATTTTAGCAATAGAATCTTCTTGTGATGACACCTCTGCAGCTATATGTGTTGATGGGGTTATCCTGAGCAATGTTATTGCTACACAGGCCATACACGAAGCTTACGGAGGCGTTGTCCCTGAGCTTGCCTCAAGGGTTCATCAGCAAAATATTGTTCCCGCTGTACAACAAGCACTATCAAATGCAAAAGTAAGCAAAAATGCCATTGATGCAGTAGCTTTTACACGCGGCCCCGGACTTTTAGGTTCCCTGCTTGTAGGTGTATCATTTGCCAAGGCTTTTGCATTGGCAAAAAACATCCCGATTATTGAGGTTAACCATATGCAGGCGCACGTACTGGCGCATTTTATTGCCGAGCGCAAGCCAACCTTCCCGTTTTTATGCCTTACAGTATCAGGCGGGCATACCCAAATAGTTTTGGTGAAAGATTATTTTGATATGGAAGTAGTGGGCCAAACATTGGATGATGCCGCCGGCGAAGCAATGGATAAAACAAGTAAAATTTTAGGATTGCCTTATCCCGGCGGCCCATTAATTGATAAACATGCCCGTTTGGGTAACCCTGATGCCTACAAATTTCCGGAGCCGCAAATACCCGGATTTGATTTTAGTTTTAGCGGATTGAAAACATCTATACTTTATTTTATTAGAGATAACGTAGCGCTTAACCCTAATTTTATAACCGAAAATTTAAATGATATTTGCGCATCGGTTGAAAAACGAATAGTTACCATATTATTGAACAAACTAAAAAAAGCGGCAGATCTTTATGGTATAAAGGACATAGCTTTGGCAGGGGGCGTATCGGCAAATACAGGTTTAAGGCAGGGCCTGCAACAAATGGGCGATAAAAACGGCGGGAACTGTTTTATCCCCGAAATGCAATACTGTACCGACAATGCCGGAATGATAGCCATAGCCGGCTACCATAAATTTTTAAAAGGTGATTTCGCCGGGCAAAACATTGCACCCCTGGCAAGAATGCCGATGTAGATAATGAATGATTGAGTGAATTAGCGATTGAGTGAATGGTTGCCAACGAATTCAATTATTAAATACTTTATTAATCACATTCACTCAATCACTAATTCACTCATTAAAATGACCGCTCCCTCGTTAATCTTCTGGATAATTTTTGTACTGCCGCTTGTTGCATTTTTAATATGGCTGATACGCCAGGACAAACGCTCGGGCTGGATAGGGTTGATAGTTTTGGCTATTACCGTTATTGGGGCCATTGTCTATACGGTCATAAAAAATGATGGGAAGCAAGATTCCGCAACTACGCAAACGCAGCAGCCGGTGAAATAGGAGCGGGTGTCCATTAAAATATAAATTTACAACTTATTTTTGTAATTATCAAAATGACTGTCCCAACTGTCCCAGGTGTATTCACGTGTCCCTGGGACAAATACCTAATTAAACGGGCAGCGCATTAAACGCATACCCTTCCTTACTCCAAATTTCCATTGCTTTAGGCAAAGCATACTCCAATCGGTCTAACGCTTTGAGGCTATCATGAAATAATACAATATCGCCATCGGTCGTATTTTTTAAAACATTATCAAGACACTTTTCAGGTTTTAGGTTGATGTCAAAATCGCCGCTTAATATGTTCCACATCATAATTTGCAAACCGGGTTTGGCATCTTTAAGCAATTTTACCTGCGAGCTTTTTATGCGCCCATACGGCGGACGAAACAGATTGGAGCCGATCAATTCATCAGCTAACAAAAAATTATCCAGGTAAATTTTATCTTCGGTTTTCCAACCTTTAAGGTGGTTGTAGGTATGATTGCCTATGGCATGGCCATCTGCTTTTACCTGTTCAAATATCTCCGGATGTTTACGTACATTATCGCCAATGCAAAAAAACGTAGCTTTAGCATTATATTGTCGTAAAATATTTAATACAAAGGGTGTAACAATAGGTATAGGTCCATCGTCAAACGTCAGATAAATGCAACGGCCCGCCTTGTTCACATCCCATATTAATTGGGGATATAGCTTTTTAAGCAACCAGGGAGTTTTAACCAGGTACATTTACAGTTATTATATTTGAGTAAATTGTGCAATTGATGCGGTTCTCAAATATAGTAGCTAATACTCATATCTAATAATTGTACGGAATAACCTTATGACACAATTTATATTTAAAAGGGTAAGCATTCTTGGTTTGTTGTTTACAGTCATGATAGGCTTTACAGCAAAGGCGCAAGAAAAAATAACCCTGCAAATGGCGGTCGATCGCACTTTGGCTAACAATTTAACCATCAAACAAGCACAGGTTACCGAGTCTATTGGTACCGCAGATCTGGACCAGGCTAAAAATAATTTGCTGCCAAGCATTAACGCAAACACACAAGGGGGCTATAACTTTGGCCGCAGCCAGGTTGCCGGGTCCTTTACTTATACTTCATCAACCTCTTTAAATATAAATGGCAACGCTCAGTTACAGTTAACGCTGTTCCAGGGCGGGCAGTTGCGTAATCAGATAGTGCAAAACAAACTATTACTTGATGTTGATAAAAGCACTACTGCCAAAATAAAAAACGACCTTACACTAAATGTAGTAACCGACTACCTGCAGATATTAACTAACCAGGATCTGGTAGCCGCCGCTAAACAACAAATTGATATTGCTAACCAAACATTAAATAAATCACAGATAAGCTTTAAAGTAGGTAACCAAACTCTGGCTGATCTTTCGCAGGCAAAAGCACTGGTATCAACAGCTACCCTTAATTTAACTACTGCTCAAAATCAACTGGATCTGTCTGTGCTGATATTAAAGCAATATATGGAGATGAACCCGTATGCAGAGATTGCTGTTGAACGACCGGACATAAGCAAGCTTACCGATATAAAAACAATATATGATGCTAACGAGGTTATAAAAACGGCATTAACCGTTAACCCGGATATTCGCCTGGCCGAAACACAGCAAAAAACTTATGCCCAGGCAATTAAAATAGCAAACGGAAATTTTTACCCAACGGTTAGTTTATTTGGCGGGTTGGCTTCCAGCTACTCAGATCGTTTAAATCAACAAATTATTGGGCAAACAGCTATTACGCAGCAAATAGGTATAGTACAGGCTACTAATCAGGCTGTTGTAACCTCATATCAGCAACCTATTTACGGCCCCTATTCTGCATTCAGACAGATCAATGATAACTTTAACCAGTCGATTGGCTTAAGTGTGCAAATACCTATATTTAATAAGTTTGCCAACCGTACCACGATGCGTAAAGCCCGGCTCAACTATCAAAACGCGCAGCTAAGTACACAAATTGCTAAGAATAACTTAAGTAAAACTATTATACAAGCCGTGCTTGACTTGCAGGCTGCCGAAAAACAATACCAATCAGCATTGCAAACTTTCGAAGCTAATAAAGATGCATTGAATGTTACCAAGCAGCGGTATGATGTTGGTTTGATAAACTCTCTGGATTATAATACAGCGGTTACCAATTTTAGTAAATCGCAAAATGACATGATCGAAGCAAAATACAGCGTCGTTTTCAGAAGTAAAATAATTGATTATTACCTGGGTAACACCATAACACTTTAAAATAAAAAATCCTGAACAATCATGGGAAAGACTACAAAATATATTTTGATAATACTTGGCGTACTAATTGCGCTGCTGATAATCGGTAAAGCAACCGGCATGATAGGCAAATCTGATAAAACACAGGTTGCTACAGAAAAATCTGCTGTGCGTGAAATTAATGAAACGGTTTCTGCAAGCGGTAAAATCAAACCGCATGTTGAAGTAAAAATTAGCCCGGAAGTATCCGGCGAGGTGGTTGAATTGCCCATTAAAGAAGGCGATGTTGTAAAAAAGGGCCAATTGCTTTGTAAAATACGCCCTGATATTTTAAAATCGGGTTATGAGCGCGCGGTTGCATCTTATAATTCGCAAAAAGCCAGTGTTGGCAATTCAAGTCAGATGCTAAAACAAGCCGAAGCTACCTATAATAACCAGGCAGCAATTTATAAACGCAGTAAAGAGCTATATGATAATAAAGTATTAACCGCGGCAGAATTTGACGCCGCAAAAGCCAGTTATGAAGGTGCAAAAGCGGGCCTTGAAGCTGCCAAGCAAAATGTAATAGGCTCAACCTATGGCCTGGCACAATCATCAGCATCAGTTAAAGAAGCGCAGGATAACTTGTATAAAACAACCATTTATTCGCCTGTTGACGGGGTGGTTTCTAAACTATCTGTACAAAAAGGCGAGCGCGTTTTGGGTACCGCGCAATTTGCAGGGACAGAGATCATGACCATATCAGACCTTAGCCAAATGGATGTAAATGTTGATGTGAATGAAAATGATATTAACCGCATAGTAATTGGCGACTCATCAAAAATTGAAGTGGATGCCTTTTTAGGTAAAAAATTCAATGGTGTGGTTACAGAGATTGGCAGCTCGGCAAACGTGGTAGGCACCAATGCAGACCAGGTTACCAACTTTACCGTTAAAGTTAGGATAGACGCAAAATCATATAATGATCTGCTAAACAAAAAAGGCGATAATCCATCACCTTTTCGCCCGGGATTAACAGCCACCGTTGATATTAAAACAAACCATACCCAGGCACTGGCAGTACCTATACAAGCGGTAACTACCCGCGAAGATAAAAAGATGGATATGAGTGGCGCTAAAAAAAGCACAACTACTACCCCGGTTAAAACAGCAAGCACAGCGCCTGCAAAAGAATATGTTTTTGTGTATAACGCAGGCAAGGTTAAACAGGTAATGGTAACAACCGGTATACAGGATGATATGTATGTACAAATAACTTCAGGCTTAAAAGCCGGCGACGAGGTAGTATCTGCCCCATACCCTGCCATATCCAAAACATTAAAAGATGGCGCCCTGGTTGAAAAAGTAGATAAATCTAAATTGTTTACTAACGATAATAAGTAAATATGCAGATGTGCAAATGATGTAATTTAAGGCTGACCGTGTGGTTGGCCTTTTTTGTTTGTCTTCTGAACCATGATTTTTAGGATTTAGGGATTATTGGATTTTCCTGCATTTTAATCAAGCTAATCTGTAAATCCTAAAAATCACGGTTCAGACAACATCTACACATTTTCATTAACTTTGCCCCGTCAATTAAACCTGTTGCGAGACAAAGTTTTTAATGCAAAATAAAAATAACAAAATATTAGTAGTTGGCGGGGGTAGCTGGGCTACAGCCAATATTAAAATGTTAACTGATAACGTTACCGAAAAAGAAATTTTTTGGTGGATGCGCAACCCGCAGTCGGTAAAACATGTGCATAAATTCGGCCATAATCCAAACTATTTAAGCTCGGTTGAAATAAAGGTGCCTGCGCAAAATATCTCGACAGACCTTAAGGCATTAATTAAGCTTGCAGATGTGGTGCTGCTTAATGTACCTGCCGCGTTTTTAAAAGAAGCTTTAGTTGATATTAGTGCCGAAGATTTCGCCGGCAAAAAGATAGTATCTGCCATAAAGGGTATCGTTCCTGATGAGAACCTTATTATTGGTGAGTTTCTGAATAAGAAATATGATATGTCATTCAACGATTTTGCCGTTATCAGCGGCCCCTGCCATGCCGAAGAGGTTGCATTAGAAAAACTATCCTATTTAACCATAGCCTCTGGCGATCCCGCTCTTGCTGCCGAATTTGCGGGGATGATCAATACCCGTTACATTAAAACAATTGTATCTGATGACATCTATGGCACCGAATACGCCGCCGTATTAAAGAATATATATGCTATTGCCAGCGGCATTTGTCATGGAGTAGGGTATGGCGATAATTTTCAATCGGTATTAATATCAAACGCCATACGCGAACTAAAGCGTTTTGTTGATGTGGTACACCCCATAACCCGCGATATAAAAGAATCTGCCTACCTGGGCGATCTGCTGGTTACCGCTTACTCGCAGTTTAGCCGTAACCGCACCTTTGGTAATATGATAGGCAAAGGCTATACCGTAACATCGGCCCAACTGGAAATGAACATGATAGCCGAAGGCTATTACGCCGTAAATTGCCTGCACCAGATCAATAAACAATACAAAGTGAACATGCCTATATGCGAAGCTGTTTACGCTATTTTATATCAAAAGCGTTCCCCTGCTCTTGAAATGAAACAATTGGCAGAGAAACTGTGTTAACATCCTAAAATAACTTATTTAGACCCATGAAAAACTCACTTAAAATTGCTCTGCTATCAGCAGGTATTTTTGCCGCCAGCCAAAGCTATGCCCAGGAACACCACGAACCTGTAACCAAAAAAATTGGCCATGCCGCTCAGGATGTTGGTCATAAAACATCAGAGGTTGCCGTAAAAGGCGCCGTAGCCGTTGCCGATAAAAGATATGAAGGCCATTGGGCTCCAACCGGTGAGAACGTTTATATTGATAAACACTCGCGTTATTTTTATGTAGACAAAGGCGGCCATTATAAATATCTTAAAAAATGGCAGTTAAGAAATAAACCTTACAAACATTAATAAGTCTTACAGGCGTATCACAATTCTTATATCATGAAAACATATGCCTTAATAACCGTACACATAGTATTTGCAATTCTATTATTTAGTATGTCATGCACCAATCCTGTAAAAGATAAACTACAGGGTAGCTGGACATCAAAAGATGGTAAAACAAAACTAAAAGTGACGGACAAAGGCTTTGCCATGGATAATAATGCCGAAGTGCCCGAACAGTATTTTTTAAAAGGCGATACTATTTATACTTCATTTGAAGGTAATCAGCCCTATACCAAGTTTGTGATACAAAAGCTGGAGCCTAACAGGCTTACCATACAGGACCCTGATTTGCAATTGATAGAATTTACGCGGTAATAGTGATTGGATTAGTAAATATTTTCAATTTGCTTTAAAAAACAAAAGCCTCTCCGATTAATCGGGGAGGCTTTGTAAACTAAACTAACTAAACTAAAAACTATCATTTGGAGAGCAGTGAGTAGTTGAATACGTGAGTGGTTAACCATTCACCTTATCAACTTAATCAACCATTCACCTTAATATTAAAACCTGCGTTTGCGCTCCGGGCGATCTTCACGGCGTTTGCCGGAAAAATCACGGAAACCACCACCTGCCGCTGGATTACTGCTACCACGATGTCCGCCTTCTCTGCGTTCGCCACCACCACTACGGTTATAGCCACCGCCACCTTCACGGCGTTCGCCGCCACGGTAACCGCCTTCTCTGCGTTCGCCACCGCCACTACGGGTAGTGCTGGTGCCTTCGCCTGATACTTCTATCCTAACTTCACGGCCCTTAAATTCAACGCCTTTAAAGTTGTTGATAACAGCTTCCGACTCGGCATTTGGTACTTCAAAGAAAGAGTAAACACCTTTAACATCTATTTTGCCAACTGTGCGGCCGCTTATTTTGCCATTGGTGCAGATATAGCCTAACAGATCGCCACGGTTAAACTCATCAACAGAACCTAAGTTTATAAATAAACGCGTGTATTCTGATTTACCGCCAGACTCGCCTCCACGGCTTGAGCGCTCACCACGTTCTCCACGATCACGGTCGCGATCAAAGCGTCCTTCTTCAATTGGCGCGTTCAAATCAGGCGCGTTTTTATAGTAATCTAAAAAGCGGTTAAACTCTATAGATGCAAAACGTTTAATGAAATCTTCTTTAGTAAGGTCCTTAAATTCTTCCATAATACGCGGAAGATATTGTTCAATTTGCTGGTCGTTAACCTCAACGTCATGTATTTTATGAACGATAGAGAATAATTGTTTTTCGCAAACATCAAAACCTGTAGGTATTTCTACCTTAACAAATTTTTTGCCTAAGCCTCTTTCAATCTGGCGTATTTTACCTAATTCTTTAGCATTGATGATAGAAATAGATACCCCTGTTTTACCGGCACGGGCTGTACGGCCGCTACGGTGGGTATAATTCTCAACTTCATCAGGCAATGAATAGTTAATAACGTGTGTTACATCGTTAACATCAATACCACGCGCGGCAACATCAGTAGCAATTAATAATTGCAGGTTACGCTCGCGGTAGCGTTTCATAACTTTATCGCGTTGTTGTTGTGACAGATCGCCGTGTAATGAATCGGCATTGTAGCCATCCTTCATTAAAGCTTCGGCAATATCCTGTGTCTCGATCTTGGTACGGCAAAATACAATACCAAAAATATCGGGGTTAAAATCAACAATACGTTTAAAAGCAGCATACTTATCACGGGCACGTACTATATAGTACTCATGCTCAATGTTAGCGTTGCCAGTGTTTTTGGTGCCCATGGTAAGCTCAAACGGCTCATTCATGTACTTTTTAGCTATGCGGCGCACTTCGGCCGGCATAGTTGCAGAAAACAACCAGGTTTTCTTTTCTTCGGGTGTGGTAGATAGGATACTGTCAATATCTTCCTGAAAGCCCATATTGAGCATTTCATCGGCTTCATCCAATACTACAAATTTCACCTTTGTAAAATCAATAGCCTTACGGTTGATGATATCAAGCATACGGCCAGGTGTGGCTACTACAATTTGCACGCCGCGTCTTATCTGGCGTAACTGATCAGAAATACTGGCTCCGCCATAAACGGCAACAACGTTAACGTTGCCCATTTTTTTGGAGTAGTTTTTAATGTCGTTAGTAATTTGCAAACAAAGTTCGCGTGTTGGGCATAAAATAAGCGCCTGCGGATGGTTTTCTTCAAAATCCAACAATTCCAACAGTGGTAGGCCAAAGGCAGCAGTCTTACCGGTCCCGGTTTGGGCTAATCCGACAAAATCGTTGCTGCCTGTTAACAATACCGGGATTGATTGTTCCTGGATTGGTGTAGGATTTTCAAATCCTAACTCAGAGATGGCATTAACAATATCATGACGGATTCCCAGTTCAATAAATGGGTTCATGATTAAAAATAACGTATCTGGCTTCATCGCCAAATCGGGCGCAAAGGTAGCGTTTGTTTTTGACAATTCAAACATCTATCTATAGAATAAAAAGATGGGATAGAAAAAGGGCCTTACAAAAGCAGGCACTATTGAGGATGCCGGATAAAACACCAGATAAGAGTTTACTTATCAGACAAATAGCACTGAGCTATAACAGAGCATATCACCAAAAAAGCATTACAATTCTCCCAACTTCATAAAAGCATAAAACAACCCGGTACAATGCAGGGACTGGGCAATTTTATTATCGGCTAAAAGTTGCTTTACTTCGTCTATGGAATATTCTTCCACTATTAACTCTTCATGATCGTCTAAAGTTTGTTCCTGCACTTTAATGCCGCCTTTAGCTAAATAGCAATAGGTATGATTGTTTGAGGTTGATGGATTAGCATAAACTGTACATAACAGTTCTATTTCATCAAACTGATAACCTGTTTCTTCCAGCAACTCGCGGCGCATGGCTGCCTCCGGTTCTTCGTCGCCATCAATAACACCACCCGGAATTTCTAAGGAAACAATATTTGCCGCATGGCGATATTGGCGAACCATTATAATTTTATTATCAGCAGTTAAAGCTACTCCGTTTACCCAGTTAGGATATTCTAAAACAAAATATTCATCAACAACGCGGCCATCGGGCATTTCGCATTTATCGGTACGCAGGGTTGCCCATGGGCCCTTATGTATATATTCTGAATGGCAAATTTTCCAGTTAAGTTTATCCATCTCTGAACCGCTGATTTTAATGATTGTATGATTTCGTTGATTGATTAATGTATGAATATGAATTTTGTTTGATCGAAATACGCCTTTGGATTAAAACAAGCATCAACGTAATCTCTTAATCAAAATAAATCAACGGTCCTACCAGCTTCCGCCAGATCCGCCGCCACCAAAATCGCCGCCGCCAAATCCGCCGAAACCACCGCCACCACTGTCACCGCCATCGCCACCAGAGAAACCTCCCCAACCGCCGCCGCCACCACGATTACCGCCACCCAGCATTGAGCCGGCAAGAAACCACCAGAACGGACTGGCGCCGCCACGGCTGCCAATAACCTGGCCACCGCCGCCGCCACGGTTACGAAATACAGCTATCAGTATAACTACAATTATAATAACTATAAAACCAACCGGACTGCCGCCATCGCCTTTGCTTTGACGGGCTTTCTTCTCGGCCTTATATTCGCCTTTTGTATATTTAATAATGTCATCAGTACCCGCGTCTAAACCACCATAATAATCGCCCTGCTTAAAGCGTGGGTTCATATCATTAACACGTATTTGCTGGGTAATAATATCAGGTAATGCACCTTCAACACCATAACCCGTTTGGATAGATAATTTACGGTTATCCAACGCCACCAACACCATGATACCGTTGTTTTTGCCTTTTTGCCCTACGCCCCATGCGCGGCCAAGTTTTTGGGCATATTCGTTAACATCGTAGTCGCCAATAGATTTCATGATCACAACCGCAATTTGGGTTGAGGATGAATCATTAAAAGCAACTAATTTACTTTCAAGCCGCTGTTTTTCCTCGGCCGATAGGGTATTGGTATAATCTGTAACTATTGTGTTTGATTTGGGTGGAAGCTGCTGCGCGAAAACGCTCCAGGTACAAAGCAATAAACTAACAAATAATATAATTTTTTTGAACATGGTTTTAAGTTTAATCGCCATCCATAAAGGCAATATCGTCTGATAGTTCATTTTTATCCCGGTCATACGGAAAGTATTTACTCAGTTGCTCACCGGCTATTTTAATACCGGTAACAATGCCTTCAACTATGTTGCCATTTTTAAAGTGTTCCAGCATATCTTCCTTGGTGCTGTCCCAAAAGTCTTCGCTCACTACCTGGTTTATCCCTGCATCGCCAATAATGGCAAACTTGCGATCTACAACAGCAACATATATTAATACGCCGTTACGCAGTTTAGTTTTATGCATATCCAATTGGTAAAAATATTTAGCCGAGCGGTCAAGCACATCCTCACTACAGGTTTTTTCAATACAAACCCGCAATTCGCCCGAAGTACATTTTTCGGCATCAGCTATCGCCTCGCGTATGCGTTGTTGCTCCTCGTCGTTAAATACTGCCATGAGTTTTTAATTAGTGAATGATGGAATGAGTGATTGAGTGAATAATTAAGCGGGGTTTGAATAAGCGATAGTGAAACATTCACTCATTCAAAACTCACTCATTCACTCATTAATTAAAATTGCACTTTCGGCGCTTTATCTGCACTTGCTTCAGCCTCGAAGTATCCCTTAGGGTTAAAGCTGAACATCTTAGCAGTAATGTTTGCCGGGAATGAACGGATCTTGGTGTTATAATCCTGCACAGCGCCGTTAAAATCGTTCCGTGCAACCGTAATACGGTTCTCTGTGCCTTCTATCTGTGCTTGCAGCCCCAAAAAGTTTTCGTTGGTTTTTAACTGCGGATAATTTTCTGTAACCACCATCAACCTGCCCAAAGCAGAGCTTAATTGTCCTTGTGCAGCCTGGAAAGCCTTAATAGACTCGGGTGTTAATTTAGATGGATCAACCTGTACAGATGTTGCTTTTGCACGGGCATTAATAACATCTGTTAAAGTGCTTTTTTCAAAATTAGCCGCACCTTTTACAGCTGCAACCAGGTTAGGTATCAAATCAGACCGGCGTTGATACTGTGCTTGTACCACACCCCATTTGGCCTTAACGTTTTCATCCATTTGTACCATGCTGTTATAGCTGCATGAGCTTAATGACATTGCTGCCACGATAACCAATATTGCCGAGAATAGCTTTTTCATTTTTTTAGTTTTTGTTTTTTTGATAATTAGAGCACAAAACATATACCGTTGTTACAATTTATATTTTGCATGCCATATTGGCAAAGATGTTTGTAAATATAATTAAAAGATTGAGATCACTAACCTTCTTTACGGTAAGTGACGCAGAGTTGGGTTGGAAAGTATAAGTAAGCTTTGCTTATATTTGAACTTTAAGATTAACTGCTCTTCATGAAGAAAATATTTACTGCCCTGCTTATTTGTACAGGCTTTATAGCCAACGCGCAAAAATCACCCGAAAATTTAATACAATATGTTAAGCCAATTGTAGGTACCCAACGCATGGGTCATACCTTCCCCGGCGCCACTGTGCCCTTTGGGATGGTGCAGCTAAGCCCTGAAACAGATACCATTGGCTATGAAATGGACGGCAAGTATAACCCCGATGTTTATAAATATTGCGCGGGTTATCAATATGATGATAAAACGATAGTAGGTTTTAGCCATACCCATTTTAGCGGTACGGGCCATTCAGATCTGGGCGATTTTTTAATTATGCCTACTGTTGGTACGCTAAAGCTAAATCCCGGTACAGCAGATAAACCGCATAGCGGCTACCGCTCGCCATACTCGCATCAGAATGAGGTAAGCGAGGCCAATTACTACAAAGTAAAATTAGACGAGCACAATATTATTGCCGAAATGACCACCACAACACGTGTCGGCTTTCATCAATACACTTTCCCAAAATCTGATAACGCGCATATTATTCTGGACCTGATGGCGGGCATATACAATTACCCTGATAAAAACGTGTGGACCTATTTGCGGGTGGTTAATGATACTTTGGTAATGGGTTTCCGCCAAACTAATGGCTGGGCACGCACCCGCACGCAGTATTTCGCCATGACGTTCTCTAAGCCATTCATCGCCCACGGCTACAAAAATTATTCTAAACGCGAGGTGTATGGCGGTTTCTGGGGGAAATTCAATCAAACCAAAAACTTCCCCGAAATAGCCGGAAAGCAAATAAGGGCCTACTTTGATTTTAAAACAAATGAAGGTGAAAAGATAAAGATCAAATTCGCGTTATCGCCGGTTAGCATGGAAGGCGCTTTAGCCAATATGAAAGCCGAAGCCCAAACCTGGGATTTCAATAAAATTAAACATACGGGCCAACTGCAATGGGAAAAAGAGCTGCATAAAATTGTAATCGCCGGAGATAAAGAAACTAAGGAAAACTTCTACACGTCCATGTACCATACCATGATAAACCCAACTGTTTATATGGATGTAGATGGCCGGTATAAAGGTTTGGATCAGAATATTCATAAAGCAACCGGTTTTACCAATTACACCACTTTTAGTTTATGGGATACCCACCGCGCGCTGCACCCCCTGTTTAATATTATTGAACCGCAGCGTAATGCCGACATGGTAAAATCCATGCTGGCGCATTACGACCAAAGCCCGGAAAACATGCTGCCGGTATGGAGCAACTCGGCTAATGAGAACTGGTGCATGAGTGGTTACCACAGTGTTTCGGTAATTGCAGACGCGGTGATAAAAGGGAATGCGCCGTTTAACGTCCATCATGCGTTAGCAGCTTGTGTAAACACGGCCCGCCATCGCGATTACCAGGGCATAGGTTACTATATGGACATGGGATATATCCCCGACGAAAAGGATGGCAACGCGGTATCATCAACTTTGGAGTATGCTTATGACGATTGGTGCATCGCGCAAATGGCTAAGAAGCTGGGCAACACGGCTATTTATAACGAGTTTAGCAAACGGGCACAGAATTATAAAAATGTGTACGACCCTGCAACAGGTTTTATGCACCCTAAATTGGCAGATGGTACCTTCCGTAAAAAGTTTGATCCGCTTACTACCATTGGTCAGGGATTTATTGAAGGCAACGCATGGAACTATACCTTATATGTACCGCATGACCCTGTGGGGCTGATTAAATTAATGGGCGGCAACAAACGCTTTGTAGCTTATGCGGACAGCCTGTTCAGCTTTAACCTGCCGGATAAGTATTTTGCCGAAACCGAGGACATTACCCGCGACGGCATCATAGGCAATTATGTGCATGGCAACGAGCCATCGCACCATGTAGCATATTTATATAACTGGACCGATAAGCCCTGGAAAACACAGGAGCGCGTGCGCATGATACTGCCAAAGATGTACAAGCCAACCCCGGATGGTTTGGGTGGAAATGACGATACCGGCCAGATGAGCGCCTGGTACATCTTCAGCTCGTTAGGGTTTTACCCTGTTGCGCCGGGATCGGACCAATATGCAATTGGCAGTCCGGCGGTTGATGGAGCGGTTATACAATTGGCTGGTGGTAAAACATTTACTATCCACGTAAATAACCAAAGCGCCCGGAACGTGTATGTGCAAAAGATAGTGCTAAACGGCAAACCATTAAACACACTGTTTTTAAAACATGCTGATATTATGAAAGGTGGCGAGATAACTTTCTATATGGCGGCGACGCATAAGTAAAAGTGGCGTGTTTGGGTGCTAACTTCCTTTGTTACACAAATTGAGCATCCGCCCGCTCAATTGCCGCGGGGGCTGTTACTTTTGGCTTGATCCAAAAGTAACCAAAAGATCAAGCCGGAAAAATCCTTCGCCGCTCAAGGCCAGACACCCGGCCCGCGTTTTCCGGCAGGCCTTTGCCCACTTTTCATTGCTCATTAATATGAAAATTGCGGGTCCTGTTGAGCAAAGCGTCAGCAGATAAGCTTCGGATGAAAGGAGGTAAAACAAGCTGGACTGTGCGGCGGGAGGGGCATAGTAAATTTTGCTGAAGCGCCGGTCTGCGCGACAACATGGGCAAAATATTACAGCCCGTGGTTTTATCTGCTTTGCAGCGCAAAAGCCTCGTGCGGCAAAGAAGCCTCTCTGCTGACTTGATCTTTTGGTTACTTTTCCATCAAGGGAAAAGTAACTGGTAGATGGGAAAGAGCGAACAATATAGTTACCCCGGCGGCATTGTTTTGTTACACGCAAATGTGTAACAAAATGTAACAGGTGTAACAAGATTTTGACTTAAATCATTGGAAACAACCATATTACCAAAAAGTGATGTAACAAAATGTAACAACTTTTACGTCAGAATTTTTAAGCTTAAATGTTTGTTAATTTGTTGGTAATCAAATTATTGTGAAATGGGTAATTTTTGACTGGTGTAACAAAAAATATGGCAGATGAAACAGTCGCGCTGTTTCATCTGCCGCTGTTCGATTTCCGACTTCGGACGATTTTGTAAATAGTCTTTAGACTTAAGAAAGATCATTGCGTAATGTAGTCGCAGACTACAGGCGTAGTAGTCCTAAGTTACAAACTTCGGACAGCAAGGGAAATACTACGAACAGCGGGTTAAAAAATGTTAAATCCATCCACATCCATTAACTAATTTGATAATACCTGTACATTTAAACAAAAAGTGCCAAATCGCAATTATCTAACCTAATATTAACAGATATGACTTACACAATCAGAATGCTTATTAAAGCGGCTATTTGTATTGCATTTTTCCTGTATAACACCGATGTAAAAGCGCAAACTTCTTTAGTGCAAAATGTGATTGATAAACTTGAAAGTTATAAAAACTTTAGCTATCAATACATTTATAAGCAAAAGGACTTTACAAGCGATACATTAATAAAAAAAGGTAAAGATATTTTTTTAAAAACTCCAGAAGACAAGTTTATTGGTTATCTGTTCAGAAGGGAAACATCAGATACCGAAGGTAAAAATTATGATATAAATTTATACAATGGGCAAAACCTTATCAATTTAACTCCTCAGGACAGTACTTATCAGATTAAAAAGACGCTGTCGGGGGCTATTGGAGGTTCATTGTTTTTTTATCTGAAACTAATGAAATCTAAAACTAATGAAAAGAGACCAGTTATAAATGGAGGTGACACAATTATTAACGCACTTACCTGCACTCATATAATTACCACTATTTATGACACTGTAATTAGTAAAGAACATTATTATACACGTGTGCATTTATTTGTTAATAAACAAACCGGCTTACCTAAAAGTATAATTAGCCAATCAAGAAATAACTTTGTTGGAAACGGAATAACAAATTCCTATACAGAAAATAGCTATTCTGATTATAAGTTAGATCAGGCCGACATTGGTATAGCTACTTTTACAGTACCTAAAGGTTTCCACCTGCCTAAACCGCAAACTACTCCACCTCTTGCTTTGTTAACATCCGGGACAGTTGCTCCCGATTGGACCATGTATTCGGCAGATGGCAAAAAGGTGTCATTGACACAACTGAAAGGAAAAGTTGTATTGTTGGATTTTTATTTTATTGGCTGTCTTCCCTGTATGGATGCCATAAAACCATTAAATAAACTTTATGAAAAATATAAGAGTAAAGATATTGTAATAGCAAGCGTAACAGACAGAGACAGCAAAAAAACGGTTTTGGCATTTGAAAAACAATATGGTATAAAATACCCCGGTTATGTTGATGCCGCAGGCGTGGTAAAATCATATCACGTAGATAGCTTTCCAACTTTTTATTTGATCGACAAAGAGGGAAAAATAGCAAATACGTTTATAGGATATTCTGATGATTTTGAAGCGAAAACTACTACTATAATTGATACATTATTAAACAAATAGTGAATAGTGGTGCTAGACTATTATGCAATTCGAAAAGCGGCTATCTCCCGCTGTTCGATTTCCGACTTGAACGAAAACGGCATTCTGCCCGCTTTGCATAGCAAAACGAAGTAACTATTTGGGTGTGCCTAACCGTGGAATCAACCGGGCAAACAATCCCGGCAGATAGCGTTTAACAAAAAGCGCCAGTCTTTCTTCACCAATGAATTTGCCGATATAAGGCTCGAATATTTCATTTTGGATTGCCTTTATAATTTGTCCGGCAGCTTTATCGGCTGAAAACCCGCTATTGATCTGTTCAGATTTACCGCTGATAAAACTTCCGTCGCCGGATATTACAGCTATCGGCGTATGAACATAGCCGGGTGTAAGTATGGTTACCTTGATGCCGTACTTGTCCACCTCGGCGCGTAGACAATCGAAATAGCCATGCAATGCATGTTTGGCAGCCGCGTAAGCCGCGCGCATTGGCGTTCCTATTTTGCCCATTACGCTGCTGGTTACCACAAAATAACCCGAACGTCGCTCGATAAAATGATTCAAAAGCGCTTTGGTTAATATAATATAACTGAAATAGTTAAGCTCCATCACTTGCCGATGAACGGCAATATCGGTTTCGGCAACGGGCGCACGTTGTGAAATACCACCATTATGCACCATAATGTCGATATGCCCAAATAACGCTATGGCGGTGGGTACTTTCGCTTCAAGATTTGTGCTGTCGGTCAGGTCGAGTGGAAGGATATATACATTGTCAGAATGGGCGCAGTTATTCTTTACCCGTTCCAATTCAGGTATTCGTCGGCTTGACAGGATAAGTTTAGCGCCTTGGGCCGACAGCTCGCAGGCCAGCGCTTCGCCAATACCCGAAGATGCGCCCGTTATCCATATAACCTGATCTTTAAGTGATTTCATAAAAATTCTTTGGCCTAATTTAATAAGAGACTTCCGGATTATATAAGCTTTTAATTCAGAATATTAAATATTGGCAATTAATTAGCCCTCTGCGGATCAAGATTAACATCTGTTAATATAATTTATAGTAGTCCAAAGTTACAAACTTCGGGTAGGACCAGGTACAATGTCATTAAGTTAAGGAAGATTATTTAAAAAAATGCGCCGTAGGTGCAAAACGTCGGTAGAAAAACGTCATAGAAAATCATTTGGCGTGCCGTCAGGTACGCAACAATCGGCGAAGTTCCGTACCTGACGGCACGGCATTTCGTTGGTATTTATTCTTCTACCGACCTTGAACCCCGATGGGGTTCTCTTAACTTAATGACATTGGGTTCAGGTAGGACCAGGTAGAGTCACCCTAAATCAGGTGTTCATTCTTTACCCTACTAATTCAACTTGTACTTCTCTCGCTGTTCGAATGTCTCCGACTTCGAACGACTATGCAAATAGTCTTTAGACTATTGTGTTAAAAAGATCATTGCGTACTGTAGTCACAGACTACAGGCATAGTAGTCCGAAGTTGCAACCTTCGGACAGCAAGGGAGACTTCGGACAGCGGAAAGTCAATAGAATTACTTTCGTCTACAATTATAAAGACTACAATTAGAATATGTCTTGAATTATTTCGAAAATATAGAAAACGTCTACAAAAATTTAAGAATTCTTAAAAAAAAGATTTTTTTTATTGTTAAAGTGTTCAATTATAGGCATCATGCATTGTTTTGAATAATCAATAATTACCATAGTTGATGCTATTAGTGGTATTAATAATTCAATAAGCTTTAATGTTTGGTGTCCCATTATATCCAAATGTAAAACAAGAAAATGTAAATTCTAAATTTGAATAAATCATTTCTTTCTAATTTATATTACCCCATCTGGCGTCGAGTATGCAGTGTGCCTCATTAACTCCTGGTTTTTGAATTTGTATTTGGTACTCATGATGCTTTAAAAGTATATTACTACTAAATATCCTGCAACTGCAAACTTCGGACAGCAGGGTAGGGTCAAGTAGGATCAGGTGGGGTCAGGTAAGACCAGGTGGGTTCACCCTAAATCAGGTGCTCACCTTTTTATCCTGCTAATTCAACATATACTTCCCAATCCCATCAACAGGCACCCATTTATCTTTTGGCTCATAATAATGATATAGCAGGGCAGATACCTTGCGGATCAGCTGGTCCGCTTCGTTAGTGGGGGTCCAGCTTTGGTCATGATTATTTTTGGTGGTGATGCAAAAAACGTAGTCGCCATGCGGGGCGTTTACCAGCACCGTTTCAGACCGCGACGCGTTCACCATCCCCTGTTTACTTATAGCATGCACATAAGGCGGTATTTGCGACAGTGCGCGTTCGTCCCAATAAATGCGGCCCATGTTGCGGTACATCCGTTCGCTGGCTGCTGCGCTAACAGCCTTGCCCTGGCGTATCATAGTGAACAACCGGCACATTTCGTAAGGCGAACTTACACCCCAGCCATATTTCCCGCGCATAGCCTCTCGACCCGGTACCTTACTGTTTACCCGCGTTGCCGTAAAACCATTTTGGTCCAGCCAATTATTAATATACTCGCCGCCAGCAAGCTTTTGCAGCCATAGGCTGGCCGTATTATCGCTCATGGTTATCATCAGCATGGCTACTTTGCTTAGGGCAATAGTATCCTTATCTTTAAACGACCCCAAAATATCACTGCCTGCATATAACAACGAGTCGCGGTATACCAGTTTTTGGTTGTATTGCAGCTGGCCCTTTTCAATTTTATCCATCACCCCGCATTGAATGCTCACTTTTATCATACTGGCCGTGGGGAACAGCGTATCCGCGTTAATAGCTGCCGTTTTGCCCGTCTTCAGGTTTTGCACATATATGCCCGCCTGTCCGTTAAAACCTTTTAAAAGATCCTGCAATTTGGCAGTAAGTTTAGCATCTGTTTGCGCAAAACCTGCCGAAACAATAAACAGCAGCAGGGTAAGTAGTTTGTATTTCATATTTGTGATTGTTTGACTGCGACAGGGTTAGATAATAATGAAGATAATAGTTTATTGAGAAATAATACAATGAATGAATCGATATTTTACGGGGCCTGTGCTCAACTCACCCCCTGGGAGGTTATATCAAAAGCTATTAGCAGTAAATAGCAACAAAATAATATTTGGCCTTTGTGATCTTTGCGTCTCCTTTGCGGTCTCTGCGTTTAAATCTTTACCGCAAAGTGTGCAAAGAAGACACAAAGAACGCAGAGAGTTAAATCCGGAAAATATAATACTGTTTTGATTTTTATATATCAATTTTGAGACAGCCTCATGTCGAGCATAGCGAGACAGGGTGAGTTGTCGCCGCAATAACGCTGGTAGCACGCTGTTATCATAACATTTTCCTTACAAAACTGCATTCATTAAATAACTGTTATACCTCAACGTTTAAGTGTTGGTGCGCATTTATTATATTTACAGCCCGTAATAACCAATTAACCATTATGTTTAGCAACAAACCTGTTATCAAAATATCTGCTATTGTATTGTTTTTAACCGCCGCGTTATTGTTCGCATTTACCGGCGATGAACCTAAAAAACCAGATGAGAGCCGCTTTACCCCGGTAACGCTTACCCAACCCGGCGACCTGGATGAACCTAATACTTTCGAGGTATTGAGCGATGGGCGTGTTTTAATAAGCGAGCGCAAAGGTGCCATAAAACTATTCGACCCTATAACCAAAATGATAAAGGTAATTGCTACCCTGCCCGTTAATACCAAATATACCAGCGCAAGGGGTAAAGTTACCGAAGCCGAAGAAGGATTAATGGGGCTTACTGTTGACCCTGATTTTAATAAGAACCATTGGATATATACCTTTTACTCACATCCGACAGAAAAAAAATGGATGCTTACCCGCTGGAAATTTGAGAACGATGCTTTAGTTGCAGGATCTGAAAAAGTATTACTACAGTTTGAATCGCAGCGCGAAGTTTGCTGCCATACCGGCGGCGGCATGACTTGGGATGCCAGGCATGACCTATATCTTACCATTGGTAATAACACCGGCGCGTTGCTATCTTCATCAACAGATGAGCGCCCGGATAAACTGCACTGGGACGATCAGCGCGGCACCGCAAATACCAACAGCCTGTTAGGTAAAATATTAAAAATACATCCCGAGCCGAATGGCACCTACACCATCCCGGCAGGCAACCTGTTCCCGAAAGGAATGGATAAAACCCGCCCCGAGATTTATACAATGGGTCATCGTAACCCGTGGCGACCATCTATTGACAGTAAAACCGGCTGGTTATATTGGGGCGATATTGGTCCGGATGCAACGGAGGACAGCGACCTTGGCCCTAAAGGCTATGACGAGCTGAACCAGGCCCGTAAACCGGGATTTTTTGGCTGGCCATATTTTGTTGGCCCTAACGCGGCCTTCCCTATTTTTGATTATGTAAACGGCGAGGCGGGACCTAAAAAAGATCCCAATAAACCCATTAACAATTCTGTTAACAATACCGGTTTAAAAGAGTTGCCCGCAGTAGCACCGCCATTTATTTATTATCCTTATTCGGCTTCGCCGGAGTTTCCATTGGTAGGTACCGGCAGCCGCAGTTCGGTTGGGGGGCCCATATATCACCGCTCTGATCGTCCGCTTGCTAAACGCCCGTGGCCTGCCTATTATGAAGGCAAATGGCTGGCCACCGACCTGGCCCGCGGCTGGATCATGTCTATCTCCATGAAAGCTAATGGCGACTATAAGGGAATGGAGCAGTTTTTGCCATCATATCACCCTATCGAGCCGATAGACATGAAATTTGGCCCTGATGGCGACCTGTATGTATTAGAGTATGGTAGTGTTTGGTTTGGCAAAAGCGATAATGCCAAGCTGGTACGGATCGAATATAACGCGGGTAACCGTAAACCAACGGTAATGGCATCTACCAATAAACAAGGTGGTACTGTTCCGTTAAATATCACGCTGTCATCTGCCGGAACCTACGATGCCGACGGCGACGCGTTAAAATATAGCTGGAAAGTAACCACAGCAGGCGCGCAGCCTAAAATATACCCAACTGCAAACCCGGCTATAACATTAACCAAGCCCGGTGTTTATATGGCTACTTTAACCGTGACGGACGCGAAAGGCGCAAGCAATAGTAAAACTGTAAAAATAATTGCGGGTAATGAGGCGCCTGTGGTAAAGGTCGGCCTGGATAATAACAGCTCATTCTATTTTAATAACAAACCGATAAATTATACCGTAAGTGTAACTGATAAAGAGGATGGTAGCTTAGCGTCAGGTACTATTAGTCCGGCGCAGGTTTCTATGAGCATTAATTATACATCTGAGGGATTTGATTATGTGCAGGTAGCCCAGGAACAGAGCAGTGTTGATGCCTCCACCCAGTTTGCGGTGGCCATTGCCTTAATGAGCCATGCCGATTGTAAAAATTGCCATAGCGTTAATGCCGTAAATGTAGCGCCAAGCTTTACTGATATATCAGCCAAGTACAAAGATAACCCTGCCGAGATTGAGCGTTTGGCACATACCATCCGCAACGGTGGCAGCGGACATTGGAACAGGCCGATAGCCATGCCCGCCCATCCCGCTATTACGTTAAATGACGCGCGTACCATTGTGAACTACATTATTAACGTTACCAATAACAATGTTAATACCATGCCGGTAAAAGGCACATATACACCTAAAGTACCTGCTGAAGATAATGGCAACGGCTCTTACATCATCCGCGCGGCTTATACTGATAAAGGCAATAAAAACATCCCGAAACAAACTACGGTATCGACTATTGTTTTACATAACCCGCAGGTGTGGGCGGCAACCGCGCCTATCATGAAGAATGCCGCTACCAAAGTAAACGGACTGGATGGCACCACAAATGTTGTAGCCCGCAAGGATGGCTACATCGCCTTTAAAAAACTGGATATGACCGGTATTAAACAACTGGAACTGGCAGCCACCGCAACCGCCTTAGAAAACAATCCCGGCGGAACAATAGAAGTTAGATTAGATTCGCCAACCGGAACTTTGTTGGGCCAAATTCAATTTGAGCAACTGGACCAAAAACCCAAAAGCCTAAACTGGATAAAAACCGATATTAAAGAAAGCGTCGGCATGCACGATGTGTACTTTGTATTTAAGAATGATAAGGCCAAACCTATTGATGCGTTATTATTATTTAGCGCGATAAAGTTTGAGGATTAAGCCACACCCAACCCTCCCGCAAGGGAGGGCTTACTTCACCCTATTCAAAATCCCGGTAAAATTCATGCCCTGGAAAACTACGGTAACACCCATTTTATCCCCATCTATCTTTCCTTTTACAGACGATACCGCGAGGCCGTTATAGGTAAATGGTTTAAATATAATATCGTTGCCGGTTATAACGCCGTTATTTAGGGGGATATCGCCAATTTCGGTGGTTACTGTTCCGCTAACTTTGCCGTTATCTTCCTTCATGTTCACGGTAACATCATACAACAGGGCGATGGTGCCGGTCCACTTGCCGCTAACGCTATTGGCGTAACATACAGTAGCAATCAGCACAACACTTAACAATAGCAATACACACTTCCTCTTCATACCCATTTCTATTTCAGACAAAAATAAACTATTGATGTTTAATGCGCTCAAAAAATTATACGGTGTAAACGAAATAGGGTAATTTTAGCCTATGAAATCTTCGTCAGGTCGCAGATGGGCCATAAAGAATATACTGGCGGGCACCGGGGCAATAGCTGCTGCCGGTACACTATCTGCGTTTCAATCTGCGGATGAACAACCCTATAAACTAAAAGGCAATATCAATCATTCAGCTTGCCGATGGTGCTTCAGGGACATTCCGTTAGAACAATTCTGCGCCGAAGCCAAGGCAATGGGGCTGAAAGGCATTGACCTGGTTGGGCCTGAGGATTGGCCGACTTTAAAAAAGTACGGGCTCTATTCGTCCATGTGCAATGGTGCCGAAATCAGCATCCCGCGCGGGTGGAACGATAAACAATATCATGAGTTACTAATAGAAAAATATACCGCCATGATACCTAAAGTAGCCGCGGCCGGGTACAAAAACCTGATATGCTTTAGCGGCAACCGCGATGGAAAAGACGATGAAACAGGTTGGGCCAATTGCGTTGAAGGTCTAAAAAACATACTGCCCCTTGCCGAAAAACATGGCGTTATAATTTGCATGGAACTGCTTAACAGCAAGCTCACCCACAAAGATTATCAATGCGACCATACCTCGTGGGGCGTGGAACTGGTAAAACGCCTGGGATCCGAAAATTTTAAATTGTTGTATGATATTTTCCACATGCAGATGGATGAGGGAGATATAATAGGCACCATACAGGCTAATCATCAATATATAGCGCATTATCATGTGGCTGGTGTACCTGGCAGGCATGAGCCCGATGAAACGCAGGAACTGTATTATCCCGCTATTATGAAAGCCATATTAGCCACGGGCTTTAAAGGCCATGTGGCCCAGGAGTATCTGCCCAAAAATCAAGACAAAAAAATAGCCTCTTTAAAAGAGGCTATCAAAATTTGCGATGTTTAATTTCTTATTTAGCTAATCTAAGCGTCGCTTTTACGGGCTGGTTATTAAAGGTTGTGGTCAGCACTAATTTATCATCAGCGATGGTTCCTTTATACATAACAGGTTTGCCATTAAAGGTGGTAGTGAACGAAATGTTATTTCCGTCTACTTTACCATCGGTAATAGGGTTTTTGCCCATTTGTGCTGCCACAAAAGGGGTATAGCCTGCATCATCCGGATTTTCAGATTTTGGGTTATTATCAACCAATGCAAAAACACCGGTTAATTTATCACCGTCAACTTTTAGAGTTAACGTTAAATTGTACTGTCCTTCAACAAGTCCCTTCCAAACGCCGTCTACACTTGCTGCTAAACATACCGTAACTACGGTAAGCAATAAAACGACTGATAACAATATTTTTTTCATTATTTTAAAATTGGTTTGTATTACTTATTAGTTCGATAACAAAATTATTAAATAAACCCGAAAGTTCCTGTAACAGTTTCGTTTTAAATATGTAACGTTTGCTCATTACGGCTGGCTGCCACCTCTGCTTCAACAGAAACTTTGTTTGGCAACACCCCATTTTCATCATAAATAACCAGTTTATTAGCTCCGGGTTTTAACCAGCACCCGGGTATATACAATCCGTTTATTTTTATTTTTTCGGGATATCTGCCCAAATTATGGCCGTTAACCCAAACCGAGCCGTAGCTTAAACTGGTAGTATTTACCCGCCATATAGGCTGAGAGCCTTTTAAAGCCGGAAGGTTTAATGTGGTGCGATAATAGTGCGGTGTATTATAAGAAACCTGTCCAAGTCCCCGCCAGCCATTTAAAACAACTGGATCGCCGCCACCTTTCATACGCCAGTTATTTACTGCTATTACCTTTCCGCTGTCATCTGCCTTTTGCAGAGTTACAGGGCCGGATAATCCTTTGGCATCAATGGTGTCTATTTCGCCTACGCGGAATATCAATTTATTGCGCCCATCATGCGCGGTAAAAAGCGCGAGGGTATAATTGGTGTTTTCTTTTAAATGCAGATTAACTGTTTTATTAAACACCGCACCGGTATCTATGCGTTTGCCATCTAAAAACAGGGCGGCCCTGTCGCGGACATTTTTAAATTTCAGTATATAATTACCTGTTTCGGCAACCTTTAATCGTGTACGATACCAGGCATCAGCAGTTATATCGCCATCGGCTCCCATTTGCAGCGGGTTGTCGCTTTGTTTCCAACGGCTATCATCGTAGCCGGGGAGCGCTGCTGACGAGGCGTCTTTAACTTGCCATACACCTAACTTTAGTTTGACTATATGTTGAGCAGTTTGTGGTTTTTGATTTACTTTAATAACCGCTCCGGTTGGTTTAAATATCCATGTTGGGAAAGTACTTTTATCTACCCAGGGGTGCTCAATCAGCAAACTTAATTTGTTGTTTTTGCTGATCAGATCAGCGGCATAATCAGGGCCTATAATGATATGCGTTCGTCCATCAGCTTCAGCCAACCAGGTATGCGATGCCAGTACATCGCTAACCGTTATTATCCTGATATATTGACTGCCGGCTTTAAAACTATATTCCAAAGGTGATGAACCTATTTTAGCATTAAAGCTCATTATATCATCAGCTATTTTAAAATTGAAAGCGTCTTTAATGATCGTCAATCCCTTTGGCACATTAAAATATAATTGAGCCGATGAGCCGATACCTCCGTATAGCAATAACGCAGTAGTATTTCCTTGCGGAATAATGCTATAAATTCTGGTTGGCGCCCAAGCCAATTTAATCTCCGGCGTTAATTGATAGTCTTTTACAACCGGCATAATCTCTCCCGCTGCCAATTTAATTTCTGCGGATGTTTTAACAGCGCTATTTGTAGGCGGGTGCAATTTAAATTGATGGGCAACAGAATCAGCATTATCCAAAAAAGCTATTGTCCCTAACGAGCTTTTGCGTGCGGTAACTTTAATACCGGTGTCTGATATGGTTGGTTTGCCATCATCTGTATTGGTGCTATTTGCCAATATATCCCCGAAACTCCGCGCAAACCAATTGGCCCGCTTAAAGCTATAATACAACGGGCGCAGATCACCCGCCTGGCCAACTGATGCGCCGTAATCATACGACGCGGCGTTATCCCTGTCGTTATTATAATCAAAATTGGTACCGCCATGCGCCATATATACATTATAGCCATTGCCCCCATGCGCTATTATTTTCCAGGTGCGGCGGTCGTACAAAGAGGAGTCCTGTTCCTGCGGACCATAATTTAAATACCAAACGCCCCAGTACTCGGTAGAGAACCATGGATTGGGTCGCCTGGTGTCATCCAAATTACTAACATCCCCGGCAGGGTCATTGCCCGAATGCAGCCCGCTAAAAAAATACGGCACTTCTAATCCTAAGGAAACCGTTTTAGCTATTAAATGCTTAAAGTAATTGTTGGGGGTTATCGTACCCCATGCCGCGCGGTGCTCATTTTCTAACTGCACCATAATAACAGAGCCGCCGTTGTTAATTTGGTTATTGGTTACTATGGGCATTAATTGGTCAAAAAACTTGTCTACTGCTGATAAAAACTGCGGATTATCCTCGCGCACCCGCAAACCGGGTTTAAATTTTAACCAAATGGGGAAACCGCCCATGTTCCATTCGCCGCAATAATAGGGGCCAACGCGAACAATGGCATACATGCCCATATCCTTTATCATTTTTAAAAATGCGTTAAGGTCATGGTCGCCTGTGAAATTGAATTGGCCCTCTTTGGGTTCATGAAAGTTCCAGAAAGTGTACATTTCTATCGCGTTAAACCCTGCGCGTTTAAGGCGCAATAAACGGTCATGCCAGAGCGCGCGGGGCACGCGGGCATATTCCATTCCGGCTGATGTTATAAATATTCGTTTGCCGTTGATTAAAAATCCCCGGGCGTCATAATCAATATAAGGTTTGGCTTTGGGTGATGATGGAAAAATATGGTCATTGCGGGATGGGGTTTGCGAAAAGCCATATCCACAGGAAAACAGGAGTAAAATACAAAGCAATATTAAATTTAGGGGCCTCAGGGTGACACCCCATATATTATTGGTAATCATCTTGCTAATTTAAAACAACCATTTAACAAAAAAGGAGGCAACTTGTAGCAAGCGCCTCCTTTTTAATATTAAGAGCGGTAAATTATACGCCGCTAAGTTTCCACGGATCGCGGTACTGGCGTTTAACAAATTGATTCACCTCGTCAACATTAGTAACTTTCATGTTTGCTGCATCATAGTTTAAATTGATGTAACGCGCAGGGTAAGTTACACGTTTACGTCCAAAATTATCATTAGCTGCTGGTGCAGCAGGGTCAGAAGCTTTAGGAACATTAACACCACGTATGGCTAAATTACACATCAGCATAGCTTCGGTCAATAACGCAGCCTCTTCAAACGGAGAACTGGTTTTCATATTGCCATAACCTGCCAAGCACGCTTCAACCCATTGGGCATAATGACCGTCTGTACTGCCTTTTACCCTATCATATTTTTGCGGAACGTTTACTTCATCCATACGTGAAACCGGTAACAAACGAGCTCTTGCAGCATAGCAGCCTGCCAACATTTTACCTTTGGTGCCTATAAACAACATTCCACCGTCGCGCATTTGTCCGCCACCCCATAATTCACTTGGGTCTAATTCTTCCGGGCGTGGAGGTATTATACCGCCATCCATCCAGTGCACTTTTACCGGTCCTTTTGTTTTATCGGATTTAGGGAAAGTCATAATGGTGTAGCTTGAAGCAGGGCCTGTATCAAAAGAACCTCCACCACCTACACTTGTTTGCACGGATGATACATACTGTAAGCCTAATACTTTCATTGGTCCATGTAAAATGTGTGCACCCATATCACCTAATACACCAGTGCCATAATCCCACCATCCGCGCCAGTTAAATGGCAATACGTTAATGCCACCCGGTTGATCTGTACCTATCGGGAATGATTTAGCTGGTGCTGTGCCTTGCCATAAATCCCAGTTTAAAGTACTTGGCGGGGTAGCCGATTGTTTAGGCCATTGCAAGCCGTTTGGCGTATTTGCCTGGTGATCTCCCTGTGGCCAAACCGGGCGGTCTGTCCAGCAGTATACTTCGGTTACATCACCAATTACGCCTGCTTCATACCATTCCATCATTTGTCTAACACCGTCGGCTGATGAGCCCTGGTTACCCATTTGAGTTTGCACTTTAAATTTATGACCCATGTTGGCCAGCATACGCGCCTCGTATACATCATGCGCCATTGGTTTTTGTATCCAGGTATGTTTTTTTAACTGCATTGCTGCCGAGCCCACTACCGCGTGGGTATGATCTGGCGTAGCGATGTGTACGGCGTCAAAGTTTTTATGTTCTTTCTCAAACATCTCTCTCCAATCGATATAACGCTTAGCATCCGGGTATTGGTTAAATACCTTAGCCGCTTTAACTGCATCCACATCGCATAAAAATGCCGATTTAGCTTTCCCGCTTTTAACAAAGGCGGCAATGTCGCTGTCTCCTTTTCCGCCAATACCCACACTGGCAATATAAAGGGTATCACTTGGTGCCCTAAAGCCTTTACCAAGCACAAAGCGGGGTACAATGGTAAACGCAGCAGCAGCAAGAGCGCCTTGCTTCACAAAATTTCTGCGTGAAGTGGCCCCTCCTTTTTCTTCATTTTCTTTCATGTTTATTAGTTTTAATTAGTTGTTGTTTATAGCTTATACTGTTCAAAAAAGGTTTAAAATACGTTGTATAGATAAATAACGATCTTAAAACTGTTAATTCCTGAACGATTTTTTATAATTGGTTAATTAGTCGTGCTATCAATAGTTCATAGCCAAAGGTTGAAATTAAAAAATTAAAAAGGAATAACTAAAAAAAAGGAATGCAAAAACCGTAACATTTTTAGTATACAAATTTACAATGCTTTTACGCGCTGATTTTTACGCAAACGTATTCGTAAAAAAGTCCCCTGAAAAAATTATTAAAACCCATATGTTATCGATTGCAAACACTGTTTTTTTAAAGTATTATTACAGATCACATTCATCATATTAAAGTATTTTTTTTAAATTTTTTTGTCAGTACGCATTTAAAAAAAGTGCCTAATTTAGCTCCAGAAACCGATTTGCCTGCTTTTCAGGCAGACTATCTATTAAAACCGTTTATAGTTCGACCGCAAGATTGTTATAATTACAAAATACATATTACTTTTGCCATCCACAATAGTTATGGAAAACATCCCTTCACAGCTTAAAGTTCTTTCTGTTGATATTGGCGGTTCGCATATTAAAGCAACCGTTTTAGATAGTAACGGGGCTTTACTGGTGGATTATAACAAAGTGGTAACCCCATTGCCGGCCAATCCGGACAATATAGTTAAAGCCATAGAAGAACTGGCAAAGTCATTTCCAAATTATAATAAGATATCAGTAGGTTTCCCCGGGTATGTTCGCGATAACATTGTTAAAACCGCGCCTAATCTTGATAATGCTTCATGGGTAAATTTTAACCTGGGTAAAAAACTGGAAGAGGTATTGGGTAAACCTGCAAAAGTGGTGAATGATGCAGATATGCAGGGACTTGGCGTAGTAAGTGGAAAAGGCCTTGAATTGGTACTAACCCTGGGCACCGGGTTTGGTACGGCGTTATTATTAGATGGCAAGCTATTGCCGCATATGGAAATTGGCCAAAGCCCTATTACCCGGCATAATACCTATGATAATTACGTAGGTGATGGCGCCTATGAAGCAGAAGGCAAAAAGAAATGGAACACTAGGATGGAACATGTTTTACAAGTCCTGAAAACACTGTTCAATTATGACTACCTATATATAGGCGGCGGCAACGCCCGCGAGCTTAACTTTAAACTGGATACTAATGTAAAAATAGTAACCAACCAGGACGGAATAAAAGGAGGCGCAAGGTTATGGGCTACAGATGCAGAACCCATGCCCGTTGTACCCTCATCAACCATTAAATCAATTATCTAAACTATTTATATTAAAAAAAGAAATGGATTCAAAAAATCAAAGCGTTGAGGAATTAGGAATTAATACCGTACGAATTTTGTCGGCTGATGCTGTACAAAAAGCTAACTCGGGCCACCCGGGTACAGCTATGGCGTTGGCACCTGTTGGCCATGTACTTTGGACGGAGTTTTTAAATTATAACCCTAAAAACCCTGATTGGGCAAACCGCGACAGATTTATCTTATCTGCCGGCCACGCCTGTATTTTGCAATACAACTTTTTGCATTTGGTAGGTTATGACCTGTCATTAGATGATATAAAAAACTTTAGGCAATTACACAGCAAAACTGCCGGTCACCCAGAGTACGGCTTGTGCCCCGGCATTGATGTAACAACCGGCCCGCTTGGACAAGGCTTTGCAAACGGTGTAGGTTTTGCTATCGCGCAAAAACATTTGGCTGGCCGTTATAACAAGCCAGGTTTTAATTTATTTGATTACCATATCTACGCTATTTGCAGTGATGGCGATATGATGGAAGGGGTAACATCAGAGGCAGCTTCGTTAGCGGGCCATTTGGAGCTGGGTAACCTGATCTATATATACGATGACAATAAAATATCAATTGAAGGCAGTACAGATATAACCTTTAATGAAGATGTAGACGCGCGCTTCAGGGCATATGGCTGGCATGTACAGTCTGTTGATGATGCTAATGATGTGAATGGTTTACAATTAGCTTTAAGAAACGCTAAAGCCGAAACACAAAAACCATCCTTAATAAGGGTTCGTTCGCTAATTGCTTATGGCAGCCCGAATAAATCTGGTACCGCAGGTTCGCACGGTTCGCCGCTTGGTGCCGACGAAATTAAACTGGTTAAAGAGTTTTTTGGCTTTGATCCGGATAAATCATTCTACGTACCAAAAGAAGTTGAAGAATATTACAAAACCAAAGGCGAAAGAGGTATCGGTATTGAGAAAAAATGGAACGAGCTGTTTGCAGATTACAAAACAAAATTCCCTGAACTGGCTGACGAGTATGAATTAACCGTTAGCGGTGAATTACCAAAAGGCTGGTTGGATAAATTACCTTCATTTAAAGGTTCTGACCCTAAAATGGCAACACGCCAGGCATCGGGTAAAGTATTAAATGCAATTGCCGGCAGTTTCCCTAATTTAATTGGCGGCGCTGCAGATCTTTCCCCATCAACAGAAACTAACCTTAAAGAATCAGATTCATTTACTTCTGAGAACCGTAACGGACGTAACTTCCACTTCGGTATACGCGAGCATGCAATGGGTTCTGCTTTAAATGGTATAGCATTAACCAAGGGCCTAAAACCTTTTGGTGCAACATTTTTAATGTTCTCTGAGTACATGCGCCCGCCTATCCGTTTAGCGGCCATTATGAAGATAAGCCCGATATTTGTTTATACGCATGACAGTATTGGCTTAGGCGAGGACGGTACAACCCACCAGCCTGTTGAGCAATTGATATCATTACGCTCTATACCAAACATTACGGTTATTCGTCCGGCTGATGCTAACGAAACCGCACATGCATGGCGCGTGGCTATTGAGAAAACCGGCGGCCCAACTGTTTTAGTATTTACCCGCCAGGGATTACCTATCCTTGACCAGGATAAATATGGTAAAGCAAGCCAGTTAGAGCAAGGCGCCTATATCTTGTCAGACTCTGACGGCACTCCAGACGTTATATTAATGGCTACCGGAAGCGAAGTTGCGTTAATTATGGACGCGCAAGCCAAACTGAAAGAAGAAGGTATTGCTGCCCGCGTGGTAAGTATGCCATCATGGGAGCTATTTGAAAAACAAGACGCTGCTTACAAAGAGAAAGTGTTCCCTAAAGCAATTAAAAAGCGTTTAGCTGTAGAAATGGCTTCGCCGCTTGGCTGGCATAAATATATTACAGACGAAGGCGATACTTTATGTATGACAACTTTCGGCGAATCGGCCCCGGCAGAAGACCTTTATAAGTTCTTTGGCTTTACGGTTGATAATGTAGTTAAGAAAGCGAAAGCGCTTTTAAAATAGATTTGAGTATGGAGATGTGAGATTTGACCCTTGGGTTTTGTCTCACATCTCACATCTCATATCTCACGTCTCATATCTAAAACAATGAACTGGAATAGCGACATCATCAAAAATCTAAGCTGGGCGGGCACTATCACCAATAGCGCCGGCAAACAAAAGCTGGCTGATAAAATTGCCGAAAAGGTAAAGGATGGTGATGTAATAGGGATTGGCTCGGGCTCGACCGCTTACTTAGCTTTATTTGCAATAGCCGATAAAATAAAAGCCGAACAGTTGAGCATTACAGCGATACCAACTTCTATTGAAATTGCACTGGCTTGTACCAATTTAGGCATACCGCTAACCACGCTGTATGAGAACCGGCCCGACTGGTTGTTTGATGGTGCCGATGAGGTTGACCCCAATCATTGTTTAATAAAGGGCCGTGGCGGTGCATTATTTAAAGAAAAGTTACTGATAAGCACTAGCCCGGTAAATTATATTATAATTGATGACACCAAACTGGTAGATAAATTAGGAACGAAATTTCCTGTACCTATAGAGGTTTTTCCGGCAGCATTACCGCACGTAGAGGAAAAGTTGAAAGAGCTGGGAGCAAATAGCCTGGTTTTAAGATTAGCAACCGGTAAGGATGGACCAGTTATAACCGAGAATGGTAACCTGCTGTTAGATGTCCGTTTCGATGAAATAAGCAATGATCTGGAATTTAAAATAAAAGCAATAGTTGGTGTAATTGAAAGCGGTTTGTTTATCAACTATAATGTAGAAGTTTTAGTAGCCTCAAACAGCGGTTAATAGGATTATTATATGACAATAGGCTGCATATATGGTACACTTATTGTCGCACACAGCAAAACAATCACAATTAATAAAATAGATCTTTTAAAAAAAATTAATATAATGGAAACCAATAAAGTAAAACAAATACACAGTTTCGGTCAAAGCATCTGGCTTGATTTTATTGATCGGGCTTTTATAAGCAATGGCAAACTTAAAGCTTTAATAGACGACGATGGCATAAGAGGCGTAACCTCTAACCCGGCCATTTTTGAAAAAGCCATAAGCAGCAGCGATATGTATGATAATGATATTGCAACACTATCAGAAGGTGATAAAACCAATGAGGAAATTTTCTTTGGTCTGGCTATAAAAGATATTCAAAACGCATGCGATTTGTTTGCAGGTTTATATAATGAAAGTGCTAAAGGTGACGGATATGTTAGTTTAGAGGTATCTCCATTTTTGGCTTTAAAAGGTGCCGAAACTTTTGAGCAGGCAAAACTGCTTTGGAAACAAGTTGA
>NZ_JAQBOW010000085.1 GCF_028287845.1 Mucilaginibacter sp. | reverse complement strand
TTTTTAAAAATGCTATCGAAAAAAACTAAATATGCTATTAAAGCATTAGTAATTCTTGGGAAGAACACGGACAAACCTCCCATGCAAATTTCAAAGATTGCAGAACAAGAACGCATACCTAAAAAATTCCTGGAACAAATATTATTAGATATGCGCAATGCGGGTTTTTTATATAGTAAAAAGGGTGCCGGTGGTGGTTATGCGCTTAATAAAGATCCAAAAGATATTTACCTGGTTAGCATAATGCGTATTACCGATGGGCCTATTGCTATGGTGCCCTGCGCAAGTTTAAACTTTTATCATAAATGTGATGAGTGCCACCAGGAAACCACTTGTGGCATACGCGATGTATTTATTGATGTACGCGATGCTACGTTAAAAATATTATCAGAAACAAGTATTGCTGATATTATTAGCCGGGAAAATACACTTATCCACGTTTAACGTTTTTTCATCTTAATGTTAAAAAAAGCATATTTTTTAAACAATATTCTACCAATTCCATATACTATATATATATTTGGCAATAAAAATGCAGGTTGTAGGGGTATTTGACCGTATCAATACTGATACTTAAATATAGCAAAAGGATGCAATTTAATATATTTGCATAAGCAAGCCCCTAAGGCATTTTTTTAACGTACAAATATAAAATACTATGCAAAGCTTCAGAACAGAGCTGGAGAACCCGATTGTTGAGAAAGACATAATAGATCTTGAAAAAAAGATCAGGGCTTTTCGTGAAGGAAAAATACATGACGAGAAATTTAGAAGCTTGCGTTTGGCAAGAGGAGTTTACGGCCAACGCCAGCCAGGTGTGCAAATGGTGCGTATTAAATTACCTTTTGGCAAAGTAACTTTTAAACAACTTTTACGCATAGCCGATATATCTGACGAGTATGCAAGCAGTAACCTGCATTTAACTACCCGCCAGGATATACAAATACATTATGTTAGTCTTGATCGTACTCCACAATTATGGGCCGACCTGGAAAGAGACGATATAACCTTGCGCGAAGCATGTGGAAATACGGTAAGAAATGTTACCGCCTCACCTAACGCCGGGATCGATCCAAAAGAGCCGTTTGATGTATCGCCATACGCACAAGCTACATTTGAATATTTTCTGCGTAACCCTATTTGCCAGGACATGGGCCGTAAGTTTAAAATATCATTTTCGTCAAGCGATGAAGACACCGCCTTTTCCTACATTCATGACATAGGTGTTATACCAAAGATAAACAGCAATAATGAGCGTGGCTTTAAGATAATGCTTGGCGGAGGCTTGGGCGCACAACCCATACTGGCAAGTATTGTAGAAGAATTTCTACCCGAAGATCAACTAATACCTTACATAGAATCTGTTATACGCGTATTTGACCGTTATGGCGAACGGAATAACCGTAACAAGGCCCGTATGAAATATCTCATACAAAAGCTGGGATTGGATGAAGTATTACGCTTAACTAAAATAGAAAGAACTGCCAATAAGGTAAAAAGTTACAAGATAGACAGGGATACAATAGTTATGCCTGCCCTGCCGCAACAAACAACCTATCCGCAAGTTGAAATAAGTAACCCCTTACGTTATGAGCAATGGTTGGCTACCAATGTGTTCGAACAAAAGCAGGAAGGCTTTTATGGCGTATATATTAAAGTTGTTGTTGGTGATATCCCTTCTGATGTTGCACGTAAGTTGGTGGCTGTTTTGGAGCCCCTTGTGGCTGACGAAATACGCATTACCCAAAACCAGGGTTTAATGTTAAAATATGTTCGTAAGGAAGCATTACCGGCATTATATAACGGGTTAACAGAATTAGATTTTTCGGCCCCGGGCTTTGATACTGTGGCTGACGTTACCACCTGCCCCGGTACTGATACCTGTAATTTGGGTATATCAAACAGCATGACCTTTGCGCGGGTATTGGAAGATCTGATTTACAATGAATATGAAGAGCTGATTTACAACCGAGACATAAAAATAAAAATAAGTGGCTGTATGAACTCATGCGGTCAGCATGGGCTGGCACATATTGGGTTTCATGGCAGTTCGCTTAAAGCCGGTGCAAAAGTGTTGCCATCTATGCAGGTTATGCTGGGCGGCGGTACAGTTGGTAATGGTGTTGGCCGTGCTGCCGAAAGAGTTATTAAAGTTCCTGCAAAACGCGCGGCTCAGGTGTTACGCGATGTGTTGGATGACTATAAGGCCAATTCAATTGCCGACGAGATATTCCATAATTATTATGACAGGCAAGGTAAAGATTACTTTTACCAGTTATTAAAACCACTTGCAGACCTTACTACTTTAACCGATGAGGATTTTGTTGACTGGGGTCACCAGGAAACTTACGTATCTGCTATTGGTGTTGGTGAATGTGCCAGTGTTATAATTGATCTGGTAGCTACCTTATTATATGAGTCTGACGAGAAATTAGGTTGGGCGAATGAATCATTTACAAATGGTGCATGGTCTGACGCTATATATCATTCTTACAATGTGTTAATTGGCTCGGCAAAAGCTTTATTGTTAGATAAAGGTGTGAGTAGCAGCACACAAGCTGGTGTAATACGCGAATTTGATGCACAGTATGTTGCTACAAATGAAATTGAATTGAACACTAGCTTTAATGACCTGGTATTGCAGATCAATCAAAACGAACCATCTGAAGAATTTGCTACGGCCTATAAAGCCTCCGCGACAGCATTTTTAGAAACAGTGAAAGCAAAAAGAGAATCAGTATTACAATCATGAACAATGAACCAAGGATCACTTTAGTTGGCGCAGGGCCGGGTGATGCCGACCTGATAACCCTGAAAGGGATAAAAGCGTTAAAAACAGCCGATGTTGTTTTATATGACGCTTTAGCTAACGAAGAGTTATTAGAATTTGCTCCTGCACATGCAGAAAAGATATATGTAGGTAAACGCTCTGGCGACCACTCCTATTCACAAGATGCTGTAAATAAATTACTGGTTGATTATGCCATTAATTACGGTCATGTTGTAAGACTTAAAGGCGGCGATCCGTTTGTGTTTGGCAGAGGATATGAGGAATTGGATTATGCAGCCGCGCACAATATACCGGCACAGGTTATTCCCGGTGTGTCCAGTTCTATTTCAGTTCCTGGTTTGCAGCATATTCCTGTTACCCATCGTGGTTTAAGCGAAAGCTTTTGGGTGGTAACAGGTACCACATCCAGCGGCAATATATCAAATGATGTTTATGAAGCCGCCCGCAGCAGGGCTACAATTGTAGTGCTAATGGGCATTCATAAACTGGCAGAAATTGTTGAAATATTTAAAAAAGAAGATAAACACAAACTACCTGTAGCTATAATTCAAAACGGTTCGACCGCGAAAGAAAAACTGGCTATTGGTGTTGTAGATACAATTGTTGAAATTGCTAAGAAGGATGAGATCACTTCGCCGGCTATTATTGTATTTGGCGAAGTAGTGGCATTGCACCCTTTGTTCCAATCACGCAGAAAACTATATGACGCTGTTACCCGGAAATAATGCACTAACTGCTGTTCAGGATGAAAAAGCCGGAGGCAATCAGCTGTTCCCGGTTTTTTTAAAACTGAACGAATTGCATACAGTGCTTATTGGTGCGGGTAATGTTGGTTTAGAAAAATTAACAGCTATTTTGCACAATAGCCCAAATGCAAAAGTTACAGTTATTGCCGAAAGCGTTATTCCTGAGGTCTATAATCTATCCTACCCCGGTATAAAAATTATCCAAAAATCTTTCAACGATGATGATCTGGATAGTGCTGATATAGTTGTTGCCGCCACAAACGATTCACAATTAAACAATTACATCAGAGAATCAGCACATCAGCGTAAACTACTGATCAATGTAGCCGATAAGCCTGAACTATGTGATTTTTATTTGGGCTCCATCGTACAAAAAGGCGATCTGAAAATTGGTATATCAACCAACGGAAAATCTCCTACCATCGCCAAACGGCTTAAACAGGTTTTAAACGAAAGCTTACCTGCCGAACTGGATACTACGTTACAGCAAATGAGTGAACTGAGAAATTCATTAACCGGCGATTTTACCTATAAGGTTAAAAAATTAAACGAAGTAACCTCGGTATTACTGGAACCAAAAATTGTTCGTAAAAATTTTCAATGGTTAATCTGGTTATCAATAATTTTTTCTTTGGCTGTTGGTATAACAGGACTATGGGCTAACGAGCCTGCATTTAAAAGCTATGTACAGGAAATTAATCCGGTATTCTATTACTTTTTAGGAGCGGGTTTTGTATTTGCCTTAGTTGATGGAGCCATTGGCATGTCATATGGTGTTACATCTACAACATTTTCTTTAACAATGGGCATACCTCCTGCTTCAGCGAGTATGGGTGTACACCTTTCAGAAATATTAAGTAATGGCATAGCCGGATGGATGCATTATAGAATGCATAATATTAATTGGCGCTTGTTTAAGATGCTTTTAATTCCGGGGATCATCGGCGCCGTATTAGGCGCTTATATTTTATCATCTTTAGAACATTATAGCCAATATTCAAAACCTGTAGTTTCTATATACACGCTTATTTTAGGGATAGTAATATTTTCTAAAGCGCTAAATTTAAAGCGCAAAAGAACCGGTGAAAAAATAAAAAGAATTCCATTACTGGGCTTTGGCGGTGGGTTTATTGATGCAGTTGGTGGCGGCGGATGGGGTTCTATTGTATTGTCTACATTAATTGCCGGCGGGCGCCATCCCCGGTTTTCATTAGGTACGGTAAAATTATCCAGGTTTTTTATAGCGTTAATGAGTTCATTAACCTTTATTACCATGCTAAACGGTGCGCATTGGGAAGCAGTTGCAGGGTTGGTTTTTGGCAGCGCATTAGCAGCACCCATAGCAGCTAAAATATCAAATAAAATATCTACCAAGGCAATAATGATGTCAGTAGCGGTAATAGTAATATTGATAAGCCTGCGAAGCATCATTGTTTTTATAACTAAAATAATATAATGAGTGAATCAGCAGAAAATATAAAGCAACTAACAACCGGTTTAGAACCGGTTGAAGCTTTGGCAAAATTAGCTGAACTTTTCCCTGGCGAGATAGTGTTTTCCACCAGTTTTGGCTGGGAAGATCAGGTTATTACGCACATGATTTTTGCTAATAAATTGCCTATAAAAGTATTTACGCTGGAGACTGGCCGCATATTTCCGGAAACTTACTATGTTTGGAACCGCACAATGGAGATATACGGGCAGCCTATTTATGCCTATTATCCACAGCACGCGGCCGTGGAGCAAATGGTAAATGCAAAAGGGCCAAACAGCTTTTATGAATCGGTGGAGAACCGCAAGGAGTGCTGCGGGATACGTAAAGTGGAGCCATTAAGCCGTGCGCTAAACGGAAATAAATGCTGGATAACCGGTATCCGTGCAGAACAATCTGTAAACAGGGCGGATATGCATAATGTAGAATGGGACGAGCAGCATAACCTGGTTAAATTCCACCCTATTTTTAGCTGGACGCTGGATGAAGTAAAAGAATACGTTAAAAAATATAACATACCTTACAATACTTTGCATGACCGGGGTTTCCCAAGTATTGGGTGCCAACCATGTACAAGAGCAATAAGAGAAGGTGAAGATTTTAGAGCCGGCCGCTGGTGGTGGGAAGACCAGTCAAAAAAAGAATGCGGCCTGCATGAGTTAATAATTGATAACAAATGAGCAAACACAACCAACTGGATTATTTAGACGAGCTTGAAGCAGAAGCCATACATATTTTGCGTGAGGTGGCCGGCCAGTTTGAGCGCCCTGCGCTTTTATTTTCGGGAGGAAAAGATTCGATAACACTGGTGCGTTTGGCCGAAAAGGCTTTCCGTCCGGGTAAGTTTCCTTTCCCGCTGGTACATATTGATACCGGTCATAACTTTATTGAAACTATTGAGTATCGGGATGCCATGGTTAAACGCCTTGGCGAAAAACTGATAGTTGGCAGTGTGCAGGATTCTATAGACCAGGGCAAAGTAGTTGAACAAAAAGGAAAAAATGCCAGTCGTAACGCTTTACAAACTGTTACCCTGCTGGATACTATTGCTCATCATAAATTTGATGCCTGTATTGGTGGCGCGCGTCGTGATGAAGAAAAAGCACGCGCTAAAGAACGTATCTTCTCAGTTCGTGACGAGTTTGGCCAATGGGACCCAAAACGCCAGCGCCCCGAATTATGGAACATCTATAATGGAAAAATACATAAAGGCGAGAACGTACGCGTGTTTCCTATAAGTAACTGGACAGAATTAGACGTTTGGAACTATATCCGCAGAGAAAAAATAGATCTGCCAACTATATATT
>NZ_JAQBOW010000042.1 GCF_028287845.1 Mucilaginibacter sp. | reverse complement strand
CTCCAAATAAAAATGAACAAAATGAACAGCACGCTTTATTCTTTTTACACTTATCTTTAAACATATCTTAAACCCTATCACCTCTTAATGTGTACTTACCAGTTTTGGGGTTAAAATTGGTTGCATTATTTTAGTTAAGTTGGTTACAATTAGCCGGTGTAGTTGCATAACTACATCGGTTTTTTTATTTGGCCCAATTGCATGCCTCATAATGCCTTTAAGTTAAAAAACTGCTTTAAATTTTCACCTTTTTTACCTGCTTTTGTAAAAAACATATTACAAAAGCCCTTAAATTACTTTGCTTTTAAATTAAACATATTTAACCGCCTCCTGTTAACAATAAATAATTTAGCTTTAGCTGATGGTTGAAATGGTTAAAAAATGGTGGCTGAAATATACCGCGATAATAGAAGCCCGGCTTTCTTTACACGAACAGCACCACAAAAAAGACCTCCTGTTTTGGCAAAACCAATTGTTTGTTAATTTCCTTATCTACTGCCTGCCCGTTAGTTTAATTGCGCTGCTTCCCGGCGTAATTGTAGCCATGATAAATGGTTACTACGTTACTGCAACGGTTGATATACTAAGCTTCCTTTTAATTGTATTTGTTACTTTTTTTAAACCGTTAACACCCGGGACCAGGAAAGTTTACGTTATTGGCATATTCTATTTTTTATCCGTTTATTTAATAAACGCGTTGGGTTATATGGGTCCGGGCGTATTTTATTTGTTTTTTACCACCGTGCTTATTGCGCTGATATTGCCCATACGCTACGCTTACTGGTCGGTTTTGTTAAATACGGCGTTGCTGTTAGGTTTTGCTTTAATTATCAAATTCGGGCTTTTTAACAGTGCGCTCATACCAAACTATAGTGTAGGCCGATGGATAGCCTTTAGCTCTAATTTAATATTTGCAAGCATTGTTATTATATCGCTCATTCACCGCATTTTTGAAAAATTACAAATAACCATAACAAACAAGGGCCATTTGCAAGAAAGGTATAAAAGCATTTTTAACAATAGCCCCCTGCCCATGTGGATATTTGATGCCGATACCCTAAAGTTTTTAGATGTAAACGAGGCCGCTTCCAAACGCTATGGTTATACAAAGGAAGAGTTTTTGTTAATGACGATAAAAGATATCAACTCGCCCGAAAAAGCTGCAGAAGTAGAAATGATAGTAAAAGCCAATAATAAATCCGGCCATAATTATGAAGGCACCACGCAGCATATTAAAAAAAACGGCGATTATATCTATGTAAGCATACAAAGCAATCATTTATACCTGGATAACCACCCGGTAAGGCTGGTGCAGGCTACAGATATTACCCAACAGGTAAAATACCAGTTAGAAGTATTGGCTACTAATAAAAAAATTAAAGAATCTGAGGCTAATTTACGTGCCGTGTTTGATAGCGCCATTGATGGTTTTGTTCTTTTAGATACACAACACAATATTAAGTTATTCAATTCCAGAGCCACAGCATCCATGCGGTTTAACAAGGACCAGCGTGAGTTGGAAATTGGCCGCTGCATCTTCGAGTTTGTAGAAATCCCGCAGTTAGTGTATTTTGAGCGGCTTATAGAAAAAGTATATGCCGGCGAAGTAATTGATTATGACAGGAAATACCGTACCGACAAAGGAACTACTAACTGGATACGGTATACCCTTACACCGGTTTACGAGAGCCATGTAATTAACGGGGTATTCATTACCGGGCGCGATATTACCGCGAGTAAATTATATTTAAAAACGGTAGAGGATCAGAATAAGATATTCCGCGAAATTTCATGGGCACAATCGCATTTGGTGAGAGCCCCGCTAGCGCGTATAATGGGTTTGGTACCCATGCTTGGAGTTGCAAACGGTAAAGCCGAACAGAGGGAAATATTAAAGTTTATAACTATATCCGCCGATGAGCTTGATGCCATTATCCGCGAGATTTCTCAAAAATCAAATGATATTATTGATAAACATCCGGTGCCGGTTAATTCTTAACGATCAGGTTGTTTATGCAGACGGTGTTTGAAAGATTTGAATTCGTCACAAGTTCCCAACCGGACTAGTTTGGCTTTATAATCCCAGACTCAGGGTAGATCAGGTGGTCCAAGTGGGTTCGCCTGTCGGCGGGGTGCGTATATCCCCACTTTTTCATTATTTTTGATGGAATATGAAAAAACTCATCCGCAGCTTTGGCTATGCTTTTAATGGTTTAGGTTATGCTGCTAAAACCCAGCTTAATTTTAGGGTGCATTTGGTAGCATCTATTTTAGCTGTATTTATGGGTTATGCCCTCCACATTGCTGTCAACGAATGGCAATGGGTTATCTTCTGCATAGCATTAGTATTAATGGCCGAGCTATTTAATACCGCGTTAGAATTTTTAACCGACCTCGTATCGCCCGAATACAATAAAATTGCCGGCTACGTTAAAGATGTAAGCGCCGGGGCAGTAGTTATTGCCGCGTTATTCGCATTGATAACCGGTATAATTATTTTTTTACCAAAGCTGCTACTCCTCATCCATGCTGCATAAAACCCGGGGCATAGTACTTAAAACTACCGATTATGGCGAAAGCAGTGTTGTTGTACAGGTGTTTACAGAGAAACTGGGCCTGCAATCATACATCATAAACGGAGTAAAAAAACCGAAAGCCAAAATAAGCCGCAATATGCTGCAGCCCCTTCATTTGTTGGATATGGTTGTTTATCATAAAAATACCGGCAACGTTCAGCGCATCGCCGAACTGAAGAACTCGCCGATATTGCAAAGCATCCCTTATGATATGATAAAAAGCAGTATGGCTATGTTTTTAAATGAAGTGCTGTATAAATCTATCAGGCAGCAATCGGCTGACGAAAATCTGTTTGGTTTTGTGTTTAGCGCTATTGAATGGCTGGATAATCAAACCAGCGGCATGGCTAACTTTCACTTGTTGTTTTTGTTGCAACTAACGCGTTACCTGGGCTTTTATCCCGACAGGTACCAAGCTAATGATGCCGATTACTTCGATCTGAAAAACGGAGTTTTTAATAAATACAAACCTGATAGTGTGCTATACCTGTCGCCACCCCACACGCAAAACTTTAATAAATTGCTGCAAAGTAATTTTGAGGGCCTTGCTCAATTAAAGTTTACTAATGATGAGCGCCGTTACCTTATAGCAAAGTTATTAGAGTATTACACCCTGCATATAGAAGGATTTGGCAACATTCATTCGCACGAAATACTGGAAGAAGTGTTGGGTTAACTACACATTAAGGCCTAAAACCTGTTTCTTAATAAAATCTATACTTGAATTTGGCAGAGTAGCCCCGCTGATTTGGGTTATAGTACCGTCATTATGTATTCCCAACTCGGCTTCTATGTTATTGTCAATTTTAACGTGCAGCCTTTGTTGTTCTTTTTCTACCAGGCATCGCACTTCGCGGCCCGAGTAATTTAACTGAAATTGATATTTTCCGTCTTTTTCGGCTGGCGTTGTATCGTGAGGGTCAATCATGGCTTAGTGTTTTATTTTCTATAACACCGTAATTGATGGGATGTTTACTTTAATTGGAAGTTTTTATACAACCTTATTTATATGCAGCAAAGAAAGGTTGTTTGGAAGAAAGCTTTAAAACAAAAAGAGAGGGCTTAAACGGCTCTCTCTCTTTGTTATTAACTGACTCATTATTAATCATAAAGAACTAGTGTTTTAACTTCGATAATAACAATTAAACAAAGATAATAGCTATGGACTAGCGGTGTAATATTTTAACTTAATTTAACATGCAAAATACCAGAATTACAAATTTTATATTGTCTTTTATAAATTGTTCGATATAATATATGGATTAGTATTAATTAGCTCGCCTATCTTATAATAGCAAGGTAACCGCTAACCTTGGATTTATTGTTAGCCAGATAGAGGCTATCAAAAATAAAAAAATCGGGTGAATGGCAACCAACATCCCATCAATTTTATTACTCATTTTGTTTTAAAGATTTATTACTTTGCATCCCGTTAACACCAATTTTAAATAAACTGATTTTTTATAGCTAATAACCCCATTTGTTTGCGTTGGAATTGGTTAGTTGTGCTTTATAATATTTAACACTTACAATAACACTGTTATGTCTACATTTCGAAGTTCAGACTGGTTTGGTAAAAAGGATAAAATGGGCTTCATCTATCGCAGCTGGATGAAAAACCAGGGCATGCCCGAGGATATGTTTGATGGCCGGCCGGTAATTGGAATCTGTAATACATGGTCAGAGCTTACTCCCTGCAACGCCCATCTGCGTGATATTGCCGAAAGCGTAAAACGCGGTGTGTTTGAAGCGGGAGGTTTCCCGCTGGAGTTTCCCATCATGTCGTTAGGCGAAACATTGTTAAAACCTACCGCTATGTTGTTCCGCAACCTGGCCAGTATGGATACCGAGGAATCTATAAGAGGTAATCCTATTGATGGTGTGGTGCTGCTTACCGGTTGCGATAAAACTACACCATCTACCCTGATGGGCGCTGCCAGTGTAGACCTGCCAACCATTGTAGTGCAGGGCGGACCAATGCTAAACGGCAAATACAAGGGCCATGATATAGGCTCGGGTACTAACGTTTGGACTTTTACCGACGACCTTAAAACCGGCAAAATGAGCTACGCCGAATTTACCGAGGCCGAAAGCTGTATGTCGCGCAGCCCCGGTCATTGCATGACAATGGGTACGGCCTCGACAATGGCTTGCATGGTAGAATCGCTAGGCATGTCATTAAGCGGTGGCGCGGCTATTCCGGCAGTTGATTCCAGGAGGAAACGACTGGCACAGCTATCCGGCAGGCGTATTGTAGAAATGGTTAAAGAGGACCTTAAAATATCTAAAATATTAACCCGCGCCGCTTTCGAGAATGCTATTAAGGTTAACGCGGCCATTGGCGGCTCATCCAACTTTGTTATTCATTTAACCGCTATCGCGGGACGTATTGGCGTTGAATTAAACCTGGAAGATTTTGACCAGATAGGCAGCAAAATGCCGTTGTTATTAGATCTGATGCCGTCGGGTAAATTCCTGATGGAAGATTTTTATTATGCAGGCGGCCTGCCGGCTATATTAAAACAAATGAGTTCTGTTTTGGATATGGATGTGATAACCGTTACCGGCAAATCGCATAAAGAAAACATTGAACCCGCCGGTGTTATTTATAACGAAGAGGTAATACATCAATTCGAAAAACCCATAATCCCCGAAGCAGGTATTGTTGTGGTAAAAGGTAATTTAGCCTTAAATGGCGCGGTTATTAAACCATCGGCAGCAACACCGGGCCTGATGCAGCACCGTGGCCGTGCCGTGGTATTTGAAAATATTGAAGATTATCACGCACGTGTTGATGATCCTAACCTGGATATTGACGAAACCTGCGTAATGGTACTTAAGAGTGTTGGCCCAGTAGGCTATCCCGGCATGCCCGAAGTAGGTAATATGACCCTGCCTAAAAAACTATTGGATAAAGGCATTACCGATATGGTACGCATATCAGACGGCCGCATGAGCGGTACCGCTTTTGGTACGGTGATACTGCATGTATCGCCCGAATCTGCTATTGGCGGTAATTTGGGGCTGGTTGAAAACGGTGATATGATAGAACTTAATGTGGCAAACAAGTCCATCCATCTTGAGGTATCAGACGAAGAACTGGCCATCCGCAGAAGCAAATGGGTAGCGGCAGCACCGGCATCAAACCGTGGCTATGTAAACTTATATGTTAAGCATGTACAACAAGCCGATAAAGGTGCCGACCTTGACTTCCTTGTAGGTGGCTCAGGCTCTGAGGTACTTAGAGATTCACATTAATTAATTAACTATCAACCTATAACTAAACCATGGTAATATTTGTTCTTGTTTTTTGTATTGTAACGCTGATATTGCTCGTAACCTGGGCAAAGCTAAATGTGTTCCTTACTTTTTTAATTATTTCGCTAATGGCTGCATTGCTGTTAGGTATGCCCCTTACTCATATTACACAATCTGTAAATAAGGGTATTGGCGATATGCTGGGCTCGCTGGTTATCATCATTGTACTGGGTGCCATGCTGGGTAAGCTGGTGGGTGTAAGCGGTGCCGCGCAAAAAATAGCAACCTCTATGCGCAATGCTTTTGGCGAAAAATATATAACCTGGGCCATGTGCGTAACTGGGTTTATTGTAGGTATATCACTGTTTTATAATGTGGGCTTCTTTTTGCTCATCCCTATCATATTCTCGGTAGCCAACCAGTATAAACTGCCGCTGGTATATGTGGGTATTCCTATGTTGGCGTCGCTATCAGTAATGCATGGCTTTTTGCCGCCGCATCCGTCGCCTATGGCGCTGCTTACGCAGTTCCATGCAGATATAGCTAAAGTTTTTGTGTACGGTATAATTGTAGCCGTTCCGGCAATTGTTATTTCGGGGCCGCTGTTTGCAAGGTTTTTACGCAACATGCCCTCAAACTCTATTATTGCCATGTCGGTACAGGAGATACCTGCCGAAAAGCTTCCAAGCCTGGTAAATAGTATACTATCATCGCTATTGCCGGTTATTGTTATTGGTTTAAGTATTATCATTACCCCTTACATAGGCACTCATCCCCGGCTAAAAAATATAATTACCTTTTTAGGCGATCCTAACATTGCCATGATGGAAACTATAATGATAGCTACCTACACCTTAGGCATCCGCATGGGCATGAAGCTTACCGAGGTGATGAACGTTTATGCCGATGCCGTAAAAGAAATATCCATGATCCTGCTTATTATTGGCAGCGCCGGTATATTAAAACAGATATTTCTTGATAGCGGGGCAAGCAACCAGATAGCTAACACCTTACAGGGGCTTAACCTACCGCCTTTATTGCTGGGATGGATAATAGCGGCTGTATTAAGGCTTTGTTTAGGATCAGCAACCGTGGCAGGCTTAACCGCTGCGGGTATTATTTACCCGCTAATGCAGCATATCCCTGTCGACCCTAACCTGATGGTACTTTCGGTAGGCGCGGGTAGCTTGTTTTGTTCGCATGTTAATGATACCTCTTTTTGGGTTACTAAAGAATACTTTGGTTTGAGCATGAAAAACACATTCCTTTCGTGGTCGTTAATGGAAACGCTGGTATCTACTATCGGGCTGGCCGGAGTGTTAATATTGAATACATTTATACATTAAAGATTATACAACATGAGAAAGCTGTTTTTAACATTGATATTGAGCGCGGTAATAACTACCGCCTTTAGCCAGAAAGCAAAAGACAATACTTTAACCAAAAAAGAAATAAGCCAGCACTGGAAACTGCTGTTTGATGGCACCACCGCAACCGGCTGGACAAGCGCCAACGGTACACCTACCACCGCCGCACCCGGCGCGTGGGAAGTTGTAGACGGCGCCCTGACGCTTAAAAAAGGAGCTAACGGCGGCGATATTTACACCGCCGACGAATACGGCGATTTTGAGTTTACTGTAGATTTTAACATAGAGCCCGCCACCAACACAGGCATAAAATACTTTTGCTATAAGTATGATAAAGGCGGCAACCTGGGCTGTGAGTTCCAGATTATTGATGATGTTTTGGGCGAAGATAATAAACAACCCAATCATTTGTTAGGCTCGTTGTATGATGTATTGCCGCCCGTTGAAGCCAAAAAGAAAGTAAACCCGCCCGGCCAGTGGAACACCATACGTATAGTAGCCAAAGGCAAACATGTAGAGCACTGGGTAAACGGTATTAAAGTACTGGAGTTTGAGCGTGGCAGCAAAGAATATTTGGACGGTGTAGCCGGCAGCAAATTCAACAAAGCCGAGCCGGTATTTGGCATGGTAAATAAGGGCCGTATACAATTGCAGGACCACCACGGCCCCGTAGCATTTAAAAATATTAAGATGAGGGTGTTGTAAAACACTTTACCGATGACAAGAAAAAGGGCTGTACGTTTGTTCAGCCCTTTTTTGTTTTACCCACTCGCTCTATACACGTACCACAAGCAATGTGCAACGGGATTGATAATCCCGATATAATTTAGTCAGGGATTATTAATCCAAACTAACCCGGATTTAAGGTCATGAAAGCAGGGCTGTTTTATTTAACCTTCTATATATCATGCTATAATATAAAAGAAAAGAAGTAGATTTGGTATTATAAACAACCTACTCCTTATGAAAAAAATGTTACTCCTGGTGTTATTTACCACTGCCATTAGCCTACATGCTATGTCGCAAGAATACACAAAACCTCAATTATCGCGCGGCGTACACCCAGGTACTATTACTACACTGGATGGCCAAACTGTAAAGGGATACATCTATTATGATGATCGTCAGGCCAATCAAAAAAAATGTATTTATTACACAGATTTTAATGATGTACATACTGAAAAAGTATACAAGCCTGCAGATATTGCCGGTTACACCATTGAAAACATGCAATACAAAAGCATAAATTATAGCGGCAATATAGGTTTTGGTAAAGGTAACCGGAACTTTGTTTATATAACGCAGCCGGGTGCCATCACTACGTTTACTTACTGGGCCCCTACTGAGCAGTTGTTATGGCAAAAAGGCGATGAAGAACCATTTAGTAATGCTTCAATGGTTTTTGGGTTTAAAAAAACGATGCTTAACCTTGTTGGTGATGATGTTGAATTGGCAGGTAAGGTTGACCGGAAAGATAAAGGATATGGTATACTTGGTGTTGCAACAATTGTAAATGAATACAATGCCTGGGCCGCGTCAAAAAAATAGTTTTTTTATAGTTACCGCCTTAACCACACCATCATGAAAAAAGCCATTATTGGCTACTGTTTTTTATTTTCAGTTTTTTTGAGCTATACTAGTTTTGGACAGAAATTAAAATCAGAAGCTATTTCGTATAATTATAACCGCTTACCTGCATTGCCTGTAAAAGGCATTGATAGTTACCAGCTAACGTTTGAAGCCGCCTACGAAGCCAGAAACCAGCAATTGGTAAATGAGTATGAGCAGCAAAGAAACGCTGCCGAAGAGAAGTATCGTAATGATGTGGCCAGCTACACCGCACAGGTAAAGGCTGCTAATGACAGATACGATAAAGCAATTGCAGAATACAATAAAAAGTCGCTCGGAACTAAAATAGCCGAAATGAGCCTCCTTGATAATAAAAAGCCTGTAAGAGAGATAATTAGTAAGCCTTATTTAGCGACGGTTGAAAAGCCAAACCTGCAATCATCCTATGATTACGGGGTAATTGCAAACACCTACATTAAGCTTGAAGGGTATAAAAATGAACCCGGAAACGGATTAAGGATCAAAGTAGTTTTATATGGATTTGACCATACCAGGCCCCGCAGTATGGATGAACAGCAAGAAAATGTAAAATTAGGTGGAAGCGGCAGTTCGGGTATGTATAAAAGCACATTGTATCATACCGAATTTTCATATCGCCACCCTATGGCTGTAAAAGTTTATGCACCCGATGGAAAAGAAATGCTAAGCCTTACACCACCCGAATTAAATAGTTACAAGATATACAAGGGCCCGGCTACTGACAGACCCTCGGGTATTAATTACGACTTGCTTTTAAAAACTACCGAAGAGAAGATACTGCAAGATAACCTGCGTTTTATAAATAACCTGCTTAATGATAAATATGGCTACTCAAGTATAAAAAGAGTTGCCACGCTATATTATATAAAAAACGGCGACAATGGCTATACTGATCTGACGACCGCTTTTAATGAAGCATCATCGGGTTTATTGATGATGCAACAGGATGCAAACTCCGGCAAAGCTAAGCTGCAAAAGGCCTGCGATTTATGGAACACAGCCCTAAAGGAGGCTGATATCAGTAATAAAAAGGCGCGCATTAATAAAGACATCGCACTGGGAATTTACTTTGACCTATTAGAAGCCTATTTTGCCCTGAGCGATACGCAGGGAGGCGAAAGCACCTTAGAGAAATTAAATACATTAAGCATGGATAACAGCGACCGAAGGATAAAACTCGATTTTGACGTGCTTTTTGCTGAACTTAAAAATCGACAACTACACAATTAAAAGCCAACCTATATGAAACATTTATTATTATTTGCCGCATTGCTAATTGGCATTACCGCCTTTGGGCAGGTTAAGGTTATACAGGGTAATAGCGACCCACTATTTAGTTTAGCCAAAAAACCTGTATTTACCTCTTTCAGCACAAGCACTGCCGACTATTTTTTAATCAGGCGCAGAGAAAATATGGCCAAGATTAACCAGCTAATTGTTGCCGACAAAGGCGGCAATATCACATTTAATAAAGATATATGGATAAAAACCGGATTTATAAATAACTCTTTCCAACTGCAACAGCTTGTAGTAATAGGCAACACACCAATTGCATTTGTTGAGAATTTTAATAAAACCGATGGGAAAAGCACCCTGGTTGCGTGCACAATCAGAGAGGATGGAAAAGTTAATGAAACTGGTGTAGAAGTAGGCAGCCTGCCGCAAACCAGATTGCTTAGCCCCGTTGACTGGTATATTTGCCTTACGCCTGATAAAAAACATATAGCCGTAATAGGCCAGCCTGTGCATGAAAAGGATAGTCCTGATCTGTTTAAGTATTTTATACTTGACGAGAATTTAAAACAATTAAGCACCGGCGAATTTAGCTTTGCCGGTAAAGCCAAGCGTATAGAGATCTATAACTTCCTGGCATCTGATAAAGGCGACTTATACATCCTGTCAGAAGATTTTGACAAAACATATAAATATCCTACACTTTATAAATACACAACAGGTGGGCAGGCTACTATTATCCCTATAATGATGGCCGATCCTGACCAAAAGAATTTTAACTATACCTCCACCGTGAACCCGGCCGGCGAATTGGTTATTGCAGGATATGTTCAAAAAAAGAAAACCTTTTCTATGGGAGACACTCAGACTACCGGTACCTGGTTATTTAACTCGGCCAAAATAAATGAGGTTAAAACATTTAATTTTGATAAACCTGTTACCAATCTTACTGCACGTAACATTGTTTATAATGGTAATACGTTTTATTTAGTAGGCGAACAATACAAAGCCGAAAGGCAACTAAGCTCCGGCTCAAGCATGCAGCACCTGGGGATGGATGAATCTTTTGATTACAGCCACAACGATATTATGGTAACAGGTTTTAGCGCCGATGGTGCCAAAAAATTTGATATGCCTTTAAGCAGAAATCCCTGGGTATCGCATGATCTTGACCAGCAATACATGGTGTCGTCTGGCCTTATTAATGGTAAACTGGCTTTAATATACAATGACCAATATGGTAAATACTTTGACGAGAAAAGCTATAAAAACTATAAATTGCCCGTAGCGGTATTGATTACCAATGATGGCTTGATGGAGGCGCCTATACCTTTTGCCAAAGAGCTTGATGTAAAAGTGAGTACTTATACGTTGTACCCTCAATTTTTTAGTAGCAACGGTGGGCAAATAAGCGTGCTGGCTGGCAACAACTCATCAGTTAAACCTATAGTTTTTAAATAAAAATAATAGCGATGGCGCGGGCCGGAAAAAATTGCTGATGCAATAATTCGTCGCACTTCCCCAATACCCAAATTGGCTCCGTTAGTCCGGGATTATAAATCCCGGACTAACTTGGTGATCCTACCTGACCCCACCTGAACCTTTCTCCTTTCTCCTTTCTCCTTTCTCCCACGCCCTTCACACCTCCCCAAAAACTCTGTATATTAGCATATGGATTTAAAACTCGGCAACAAAGTAGCCATAGTATTAGCAGCCAGCAAGGGCCTGGGCAAGGCTATTGCCACAACTCTATCTGCCGAAGGCGCGAAAGTTATAATTGGTTCGCGCGATGAAAACGAACTGAATAAAACTGCCGGTGAAATAAAAAAGTTGACCGGCAACGAAGTGATAGCTATCCCGGTGGATGTATCAGACGGTAAACAAATTGAAGATTTTGTAAAAAAAGCCGCCGCTGCTTTTGGGCAGATAGATATTTTGCTGAACAACGCCGGCGGACCACCATTTGACAAATTTGAGAACTTTGATACTGATGCCTGGCAAAAGGCATTCGAATTAAACCTGTTAAGTGTTGCCCACATGAGCAGGCTGGTATTGCCTTATCTTAAAAAATCAGGCAGCGGGCGCATTATCAATATTATAAGCGGAAGCACCAAATCTGTACTGGCGAATTCGGTATTGTCTACCAGTATGCGTTTGGGCGTGGTGGGGTTGGCTAAAATGATGGCCGACGAGTTTGGCCCATATAACATCACGGTTAATAATATTGGCCCGGGTATGATATTAACTGATAGAATTAAACATACTTTGCCAAAAGGCGTCGACCCGGAAGAAGCGTTGAAAGAACGCGCTAAAAGTATCCCCCTGGGCCGTATTGGCAGGCCCGAAGAACTGGCCGCGCTGGTGGCATTCCTGGCATCAGCACAGGCATCCTACATTACCGGCACTACCATACAGGTTGATGGCGGCGCAAGCCGGGCCATATTTTAATTGGCTTGATGTTGTTGGTTCTAAAATACCTTTTTGTCATCCTGAACGTAGTGAAAGATCTTATTAAATCGATAAGTATAAGGGCAGTCATTCAGATAAATTTGTTTATGGATAAGAACACTCCTAATTGGAAAGCCGGACCGATGGGGGGATATACTACCGTAAAAACAAATTTATTTTCACAAAATCTCATTATTCTTACTCATAAAAAAGCTATACGCTAAGTTTAACACCAACAAGGGCAGAAATAATAGCCTCAACTTTTTTTATTGATGCCTTATCCCCTGATCTTTCAATAGCTAATAAGTCTTTTTTTGCCCTGTCGGATAAAATTATCTCAAATTTTCCCATATAGTTTTGGCAGGGTCCAGTTTGAATACTTATTTGGAAGCGGCTTTTTTTAACTCATCCCTTAAATCCATAAAAGAATTATAGGGGCCTATGGCTAAAGTGGTGTTTACCAGCCATGCGGGGAGGTTTCCGCCCGGGTTTACGCTGAAAGTATAGTCAACCTTTAAGGTATGGTCGTCAACTACAATAACTTTCCATAGGGCAAGCGAGTACGGTACACGTATAATATCAGGATTTTTAGGCAAATAATCAGGCAGGCTTTTAGCCTGTATCTCAAACCGGTTAGTTATACTGTCGGGGAGCAAGCTAAGCTGCACTATCAGGTCACGGTCTTTTATGGGCCACGGTAAATGCGATACCGAATAAAAAATGATTTGTTTCGAATTTACTGTTTTTAGAATCGCGGTTTTTCGTGTGTTGTAAACCCAATCATTATAGTGTTTAATATCCTGCAGTGTTTTTATCAATTGTGTTTTCGTGGTGGTTAATTCGCAAATAACCCTTAACTCTTTAAGGTTCCCGGTTAATGGGGTGCGCGTAAACACTTCTATGCCATTTTCGTTTCGTTTCAACTCCCATTTTCCCTGGCTAAAAGCCGTCGACAGCAAGACAATTAAAATAATAATGGTGAATAAGGCTTTTTTAAACATATTTAATATCAGGCTCGTAACGGAATACATCATATACAAAAACGCGTTACCGCTTTAAAACTACGGGTTATAGCTGTACATTTAACGCACGGCGGCATAATATATTTGATAGGTAATCAATTATTTAAAATGTCAACATGGTAGTAATGATTAAGTTAACATTTTTAATTTCCGATTAAAAATGTTAAATAAAATTTCTAATTCCGGTTATTTAAAGAATATTGTATCATTATCCAGCAGTTAAAAGCTGGGGATTAAATATAAGCGGATATCCTTCTCCCTACTGGCGCGAGTATCCGGTTAGGGCTGTGCAAAGGGCTACTCGTGCCTTGCTTGCAAAAATAGCATTAAGTCCAAACGGGGTCTTGCCTGTTATCAAAAATATATAAAAGGATGATCTTTGTTTCTGTTACCTCATAAACCAATGAAGATTGGCGGGAAATAATAGCCCTTCGGTATCGTGCATCCACCGGGATAGCCTGGTAGAGATCTGGGTTTGTAATGATTTTTTAACAATGCGGTCAATTCTGTCTAATAGTTTTCCGGCAGATGAAGCACCGTAATTATTTTCTACATAATTGATAACTGCAATTAAAGTTATTTTATAGGTATCGGTATAAACAACTTCAGCAGTCATTACCTGCCTAAAATATCGCGGTGGCTGGTGTAGGTGGTTAGCCTGCCGTTTTCTTTATCGTTTTCGGCGCGGTGCAATAATTCCAATTCTTGTTCACTTATCTTTTCTGTCGCGTCTTTGCCGTGTAGTCTATATTCATAACTTCTAAAATGGTTTTCAGGGCGTTCCATTTTTTCTTGTTATTTATATTTAATACTACTTGTGTCATAGCCTTGATATGCAATTTAAGATATTCCCTTTCGGTTTGCTTTAAAACAAAGTTAAATTAAATTGGCTTTATATGCAAGCCCCCCCACACAGCCGCAAAACCCCCAAACATTGCCACCTCTCGTCCCATATAGCAAAGATATGAGAGGGAGTTAAACCATTTTATGTAATATAAATGACTAAGCCACTGCAAAAATTTAGGTAAACTTTTCGTATTTTTGCAACCTCTAAAATTTGAGGTGTAATAGATTAATGTACAAGGAATATAAGCAGTTAAATTTATCGCAAACAGGCAAAGATGTGCTGGAGTTTTGGAAGGAGAACAACATCTTCGAAAAAAGCATCAGCAGTCGCCCGGCCGGTAACCCGTATACATTTTATGAAGGACCGCCGAGTGCCAATGGTATGCCCGGTATTCACCACGTAATGGCGCGCGCCATTAAAGATATTTTTTGCCGTTACAAAACGCTAAAAGGTTACCAGGTAAAACGCAAGGGCGGCTGGGATACCCACGGCCTGCCTATTGAACTGGCTGTAGAAAAAGCTTTAGGGATTACTAAAGACGATATCGGTAAAAAAATAACCGTTAAAGAATATAATGATGCCTGCCGCAAGGAGGTGATGCGTTACACCGATGTTTGGAATGACCTGACCGAAAAGATGGGCTACTGGGTTGACCTGGAAGATCCGTACATCACTTATAAAAACGAATACATAGAATCGCTCTGGTGGATATTAAAAGAGCTTCACTCAAAAAATCTGCTATATAAGGGTTATACTGTGCAGCCATACTCGCCAAAATCGGGCACCGGCCTAAGCTCGCACGAGTTGAACCAGCCGGGCACCTATAAAATGGTGAAGGATACTACCATAACCGCACAGTTTAAAGTTAAAAGAGACAAAGATTCGGAATTTTTATTCGAAAATATCAATACTGATCTGTACATATTAGCTTGGACAACTACGCCGTGGACATTACCTGCAAATTGCGCTTTAGCTGTTGGCGAAAAGATAAGCTATGTAAAAATAGCCTCTTTCAATCCGTACACCTATGAACCGGTAACGGTAATATTAGCAAAAGATCTGATAGGCAAATTCTTTAAAGCCGAAGGTGAAAACGCTTCTTTTGAAGATTATAAAGGCG
>NZ_JAQBOW010000057.1 GCF_028287845.1 Mucilaginibacter sp. | reverse complement strand
TAGTTTGATGGGTGCAGATCTTTTTTCATCGTTATTATTGCTCTTCTTCTTATAAAAGAGGTGCAAATGTAGTATTTTATTTCAAAAGTAAAAAGATGTTTTTTAATTTAAAGATTGGTTATTAAAGATTAGGTGGGTGGACCACCTGGACTTGGGTGAACCTACCTGAGCTACCTGATCTAGGGTGACCTACCCTGACCTATGGTGAACCTACACGCGTTCAAGCCTCATTGGTTGTTAATAATAACCCTTTACAATATTTCATAAAATATTGTAAATCAGTAATTTATTTTTACTTTTATATAACCAATATAATTTTAAACCTTAAAATTAAACTAATTATGAACTCAACTGTTGAATTGATCTTTACCATTATTGGTGGAGCATTAACCCTGTTAACCCTTTACGGAGCATTAAAAGCTAACAGGAAATTTTTTCTATCAGGACTTTGCTTCTTTAGTATTCTTCCCATTATTGGCGAAAGCATGGGCTACAACGCCGATAAAGCATCGGTACACATTATTGTGATCCTGGTGTTTATTGCACAGTTTGTATTGACGTTTCCAAACAATATTGAATTTGGCCCGGAAAATACCGCTGCCAGTAAATTGGTTGGAAAAATCAGTTTAGCCATACTTGTTTTTAATATAGGGGGCATCATTTACATTTTCTGTTTAAATTCGGGTGTACCCGCCCGGTTCGGGTATTTCCACGTTGCTTTTTCACTGGCCATAATTTATATTATTATTAAAAGAATGACGGGTAAAGGGCCGCTTTGGGTAAAATAAATACTATTCTAACTTATACAAGCCTTCCTGGTTAAATACCGGAAGGCTTTTTATTTTTCAAATAGCCCTGCTGTCCTGATTTTTTTGATAGTCTAAAAACTATCTGCTGTCCACGCTGGGGCTGAGGATCTATTCAGTCCGGGATGGACATCCGGGCCAACTTGAAATATAAATATTACATTAGCGAATGAAAGCATTTATAATAGTATTTCTCTGTTCAATCGGTTTTATAAGTGTAGTATATAGTCAATCGCTTGACAATCGTATAAAAATAATAAGGGACTATAATCAAGTCACCAGCATTCAACAATTACTATCCAAGTTTAAGGGAAAGGTGGTATTCATTGATCTTTGGGCTACCTGGTGCGAACCATGTAAAGATGAGTTTAGGTTTAGTCAAACATTATATCAGGAACTAAAAAAAAGAGGTGTAGAAATAATTTATGTATCCCTTGATAAGGATGCTCCTGATTCATTATAGAGGGCAAATATTTCAAGCTTTAACCTTTTCGGCAGTCAACTTATCGCAAGCAAGAAATTAAGGGATGAGATTAAGTAGTGGATTTAAACTATATAAGGAAATTGATGATAAGATAAAATAATCGCTAGCCCGATTCTTCGCTGTTCGAATCATACTGCCAACCGACAACTGCCAATTTAACTCTCCTGCACCAACTCCACCAACACCCCACCCGCGCTCTTCGGATGCACAAAACAAACCAGCTTATTATCAGCACCCTTTTTCGGTTCATCGCTTAACAAAACAAAACCTTCGTTTTTTAGGCGTGCCATTTCGGCTATGATATCATCAACCTCAAAAGCTATGTGGTGTATGCCCTCTCCTTTTTTGGCGATGAATTTGGCTATGGGGCTATCGGGGTTGGATGCTTCCAACAGCTCAATCTTATTAGGGCCGGTTTGCAGGAACGCGGTTTTAACGCCTTCGCTGGCTACGTCTTCTATCTTATAAACAGTAGTGTTTAATAGTTTTTCATACAGGTTGCCGGCAGCTTTAAGGTTGGTTACGGCAATACCAATATGCTCTATTTTGTTCATGAACAAATATGGTGAAATAATTAAAGAAAAATGTTAGGGGTTCTTTCCCGCCCTATAATGGCAGGGTAAACCAGAAAGTGCTGCCTTTGCCTAATTCGCTGTCCACGCCTATTTGCCCACCATGTCTTTTTATGATTTCGGAGCTGATATACAACCCCAACCCTAAACCAGAATATTGCATACCGCTGCTGTCTGCCCTATAATAACGGTCAAACAAATAAGGCATCTTTTCAGGATGGATACCCGGGCCTTTGTCGGTAACAGACACTTTAGCCATATTATCTATTTTTTCAATTTTAACATAGATGTCCTTAGCGGCGGATGCATATTTGATGGCATTGTTTACGAAATTAATAACCACTTGGTCTATCCGGTCGGCATCAGCATAAATCTCCAACTCTTTATCACCATCTGTAATAATGGTATATATACCTGTGATCCTTACATGCTGGCAGCAATTGGCAACCATTTGAGCAATCGTAAAAGTGGTTTTATTCAGATGGAGCTGCCCTTCGTTTAGTTTATTAGTATTTAGTAAATTTTCAATGAGCGTAGTTACCTTTTCCATGCTTTTATTTGCCTGTACAATAAAAGTAGCCAGCATATTATTCGGATTATCCTTCATGCGGTCCAATAGTTGTAGCGCAGCTTTAAGTGTGGTAATAGGCGTTTTAAGTTCATGGCTGGCAATGCTCATAAAATCATCTTTCTGTTGTTGTAACAACCTAAGCTCATGAATATCTGTTGCTGTGCCAACCCATAGCAAGGCTTTCTCTTCTTCCTTATTAATGGGTATTAAACGGCTTAAGTGCCAACGGTAAATACCTTCTGCACTTTTAATGCGGACTTGAAATTCGCCACCATCACCGCTTTTCCGGATCGTTCTAAATTGATCTAATGTAAATTGCAGGTCTTCAGGATGAATTGTCTTCCGCCATCCCCAGGTCCTGGTTTGCCCATAGGTCAGCCCGGTATAATCGTACCATCGCAGGTTGTAAAATGTAATTTCACCTTCAAACGTATTTGTCCAGGCTATTTGAGGAATGGTTTCCATCATATTACGAAACTGGTTTTCGCTTTCTGCTAAAGCTTTTGTCCGGCTCGTAACCCGTTCTTCCAGTTCCTGGTTTAATAGTAAAAGGTCCTGATTAATAACCCTAACCGTTTCTTCCTGCTTAATAAGTAATTCGGTTTTTTTATTCAATTCATTATTTGCCTGCCTTAATTCTTCGGTTAATTGGGCTAAATCTTCTGCCCGTCGCTCCTTCTCTTCGTTTTGAATGACCAGTTCTTTATTGGCAATGATCAATTCTGCGGCTCGGTTTTCTTTCTCTTCGTTTTGAAAAGCTAATTCTATGTTAGCAATGAGTAATTCTGCCGCCCGGTTCTCTTTTTCACTATTTTGAAAGGCCAATTCAACATTTGCAATGATTAATTCTGCTGCCCGGTTTTCTTTTTCCCCGTTTTGAAAGGCGAGTTCTATATTGGCAATGTGCAATTCTGCGGCTCGTTTTTCTTTTTCCTCATTTTGAAACACCAATTTTTTGTTAGCGATCACTAACTCAGCGGCACGGTTTTCTTTCTCATTGTTTTGAAAAACAAGTTCCTTATTTGCAACGGCCAACTCAGCAGCCCGGTTTTCTTTCTCGTTGTTTTGAAAAGCCAGTTCTTTGTTAGCGATCGCTAATTCATCGGCCCTATTTTCTTTCTCACCATTTTGAAAGGCGAGTTCGATGTTAGCAATGACCAATTCGGCGGCCCGATTTTCTTTCTCCTCGTTTTGAAAGATAAGTTCTTTATTAGCAATGACTAATTCTGCCGCACGATTTTCTTTTTCCCCATTTTGAAAAACCAGTTCCTTATTAGCAATAACTAATTCTGCGGCACGGTTTTCTTTTTCTTCGTTTTGAAAAACAAGTTCTTTATTAGCAATAACTAATTCTGCCGCACGATTTTTTTTGCCTACCTTTTGAAAAGCAAGTTCTACATTAGCAATGATTAATTCTGCTGCCCGGTTTGCTTTTTCTTCGTTTTGAAACGCAAGCTCCTTATTAGCAATAACTAATTCTGCTGCCCGGTTTGCTTTTTCTTCATTTTGAAAGACAAGTTCTTTGTTTGCGATGGCTAATTCTGCGGCACGCTTTTTTTTCTCTTCGTTTTGAAAAGCAAGCTCCCTGTTAGCAATAATTAACTCATCCGACTTTTTTTTATCCATTTCTTGTCTTTAAAAAGTTGGCTTGTTTTTAAATTTTACACCAAGGTAGTCGTGTAACAGCAAAATTGAATAACTGTTTTGATTAAATGAAATATAATTCATTTAATTTCAAAAGAGTACTCTGCTACACCTTTATTCCGTCGCGGCGGTGTCAGTTTTAACGGGCTCCCCTGTTACAGGATCAACATCGCAATGAAATCCAAACAGGCAGCGGTCCTTTATCATGGTAGCTACTTCGGCCGGTACATATTGCTCCCATCCCGGTACGCCCTGCTTTATTAACTGCAATACAATATCGGTTTGTACATGCAGGTTATTTTCGTTGTAGTTACGGATGTCTTCAATTTTGTTGTTGGCTATCAGGTAACGGTACAGATCAATCAAATGTGGCGGCGGGTAAAACCGCAGGCAATTCATAATAACTCCGTCGCGCAAGGTAGGGTAAATAAACAGCTTTACTTTACGGCTAAACAAGGTAGCGAACGAGTCTAAAATACCGCCCGGCAAATCTTTATAATGCTCTTCACCAAAAATATACTCCAGGTTGGGATAGCCTAAAACCACACCCATTTTTAAGCTGGTTATCTTAGATAAATAGGCCACTAGTTTATAATATTCATGAAAATTAGATATCAATACCGTTTGCCCAAGCGAGCAAAGAATATCTACCCGGTCAAGGAAATCCTTTTCATCAATTTCGGCATCGAAACCGGCATCGCGCTCTTTTAATGATTGCAGGGTAAGCTCTGTAACTACCGTAACATTCTTACCATCTACATCCGGCTCCTGAACAAATTGCTTTACGCCGTTACTCAGCATATCTAAATGCACATTGATGATAGGTCGAAAACGGCCGCGTATTACCACAATATGCTTTTTGTATAATACCTCTGATGGTTGCTGGTTTTTACCGTCGGGCCCAAAAACAGCCGCGTCCGAAAACCCATATTTTACCAGGTGCAGGCTCATTAACCGGTTATCAACCTTGGTAAAGTTGGGGCCCTCAAAGCGTATCATATCAATCTGAATACGATCCTTCGACAGGTTATCCATCAGCGACAGCAAAAACACAGGCGGAATTTCATTATAATAAAAGCAGGCATACATTAGGTTTACGCCTAATTTGCCTACCGCTTGTTGTTGTAAATTATTGTCGTTATCCAGCAGCTTTACATGCAGCACCACGTCGTTAAACGCGCCATTAGGCTCTAACTGAAACCTAACTCCCATCCAGCCATGCCCGTCGTTGGTTTTATTATAATTAAGGGCAGACATGGTATCAGAAAAAGCGAAGAAATTTGTGGTATCCCCGCGCTGTGAGGCCAAACGCTCTATTAACAAACTATATTCATGATCGAGCATTGATTTTAACCGTTGCTCGCTTACATAGCGGCGCACTTGCTGTACCCCATAAATAGCATCAGAAAAGGTCATATCGTAAGCCGACATGGTTTTTGCAATAGTGCCCGATGAAGCGCCGGCCTTGAAAAAATTGGCGGCTACATCCTGCCCCGCGCCAATTTCGGCAAAGGAACCATAAATTTTAGGGTCGAGATTAATGGCCAGCGCTTTTTGCTTTGTTCCTATATCTTTATTGTGAACGTTATTCATACACTTTACGTAGTTGCCATTATGATTATCAATACATCTTAAAAATACGATTATTTTAAGAATAAGGTAGATAGTTTAGAAGATAAGCAAATATACATGTTTTATTTACCGGCTAAAATATCTTTCTGATATGTATAAATTATTAGTTTAATATGACTATTTTGAATGATTTTAAATAAAAAGATTGGTATCTTTGTGCTATATAAAATTTTAAGTATGAATATCCCGATTTACCTTGATAATAATGCTACAACACCTATGGACCCAAGGGTGCTGGAAGCTATGTTGCCTTACTTTACAACAAAGTTTGGTAACGCGGCCAGCCGCAACCATCCATTTGGCTGGGTAGCCGAAGAAGGTGTTGACTACGCGCGTGAGCAGGTGGCTAAATTAATTGGCGCCAGCGAAAAAGAGATCATCTTTACTTCAGGCGCGACAGAATCAGACAACCTGGCTATAAAAGGCGTGTTTGAAATGTATAAAGAAAAAGGCAACCATATTATTACTACCGTTACCGAACATAAGGCTGTGCTTGACGCGTGCAAACACGTTGAAAAACTGGGCGGTAAGGTAACTTATCTTCCTGTTGGACCAGACGGACTTCTTGACCTCGCCCTGTTAGAAGCTGCCATGACCAAAGAAACTATCTTAGTTTCGGTAATGTATGGTAATAACGAGATTGGTGTTATACAACCTATAAAAGAAATATCAGCAATTGCCCATAAATTTGGCGCATTGTTTATGACTGACGCTGTACAGGCTGTTGGCAAAATACCTGTTAATGTAATTACTGATGGTATTGACCTGCTGGCATTATCGGCACATAAAATATACGGCCCTAAAGGCGTTGGCGCATTATACGTGAGGCGTAAAGGACCACGTGTTAAAGTTACCGCACAAATGGACGGTGGCGGCCACGAGCGCGGTATGCGTTCTGGCACGTTAAACGTACCGGGCATTGTTGGTTTAGGTAAAGCCTGCGAACTTTGCGGACAGGAAATGGAAAGCGAAACCAAACGTTTGTCAGCGTTACGTGATAAGTTACAAGCATCATTAATGCAACTGGAAGAAAGCTATATAAACGGAAACGTTGAACATCGTTTACCACATGTTGCTAACTTAAGCTTTAAATATGTTGAAGGCGAAGGTTTAATGATGGCTATGAAGGACCTGGCTGTATCGTCAGGATCTGCTTGTACTTCGGCATCGTTAGAGCCATCATACGTATTAAAAAGTTTAGGCTTATCTGATGACTTGGCACACTCTTCGATACGTTTTGGTTTAGGCAGGTTTACTACCGAAGAGGAAGTTGATTATGCGATTGAAGTAACCAAAACAGCAGTTACTAACTTACGCAACATGTCGCCACTTTGGGAAATGTTTAAAGAAGGAATAGACCTCGACTCGATTGAGTGGGCAGAACACTAACAAATTTGAAAATGTGGTAATTTGAGGATTTGAAAATTATCGCATTAACAAACAAAAATAAATTTATAGTTGATTTGATCATTTTCAAATCTTCAAATACTCAAATTAAAAAATTATAGACATGGCATATTCAGATAAAGTAATTGATCATTACACTAACCCACGCAACGTTGGCACCTTAGACAAGAGCAGTCATAAGGTAGGTACCGGCTTAGTTGGCGCGCCAGAGTGCGGCGACGTTATGCGCCTGCAAATTGAAGTTGGCGATGACAACATCATCACCGATGCTAAATTTAAAACTTTTGGATGCGGATCGGCTATAGCTTCATCATCATTAGCTACAGAGTGGCTAAAAGGTAAAACTATTGACGATGCAATGAAAATTGACAACATGGATATTGTTGAAGAATTAGCATTGCCGCCGGTAAAAATTCACTGCTCTGTTTTGGCAGAAGATGCTATTAAAGCAGCAATTAACGACTTCCGCGTTAAAAATGGCATGGAAGCAATTGAAAGCGAAAAAGTACATCACTAAAAATAGAAGCAAGAATTAAGAGCCAAGAATCAAGACGTTATGTTTTCAGATTTTCTTGACTCTTGCATCTTGTCTCTTGACTCTAAAAAGAAATGGTAACTGTAACTGATAAAGCGAAAAGCAAAATAGACCACCTAATGCAGGATTCGGGGCTTGATGCCTCTTATTTTCTGCGTGTAAGTGTTCAGGGAGGTGGCTGCTCGGGATTATCGTATAACCTCGACTTTGATAACGAAGAAAAAAAAGGCGATCAGTTTTTTGAAGATAAAGGCGTGCGCCTGGCTTTAGATATGAAGTCGTTCTTATACCTTGCCGGTACAGAGCTTGATTTTTCGGACGGGTTAAACGGCAAGGGCTTTAACTTTCACAATCCTAACGCCAGCCGTACCTGTGGTTGCGGCGAGAGTTTTTCGGTATAGGGATTATACTGATTTTTTGATATTGATTACACCGATTTTGTTTTACAAGATCGGTGTTTTTGTTTGCAGAAATCATCAGTGAAATCATAAATCAATCGGTGAAATCATCATAAAAATATTATTAGATTTGTTGCTATAACAATCCTGATTTTACCCATAAATGAACCCAGCAGCAGAACGCACCACCATACCCAGCCTAATACGTTATTTAGTAAAGCATATTCACCCGGATACACATCCTTTTTTAAGCCATAAAGTGGGTGATGTTTGGGAAGATATAACCTACAGGCAAGCTTTGGAAAAAATAGACGCCATATCTGCCTGGTTTATAAATATTGGTATAAAAAAAGGGGACCGCCTTGCCCTGATTATTGAAAACGGCCCTGATTATATTTACTATGACCAGGCCCTGCAGCAAATTGGCGCGGTTAACACCTCCATCTACCCTACCCTTACCGAAACGGAAATAGAATATATTTTGAACGATTCGGATGCTAAAACCATTATTTGCGGTAATCCTTTTTTGTTTAGAAAAGTATTGAAGATAGCCAATAACTGTCCCGAGTTGGAGCGCATAATCCCTGCATTTGATGATTACGAAAAATACCTGGAGAAGCAGCATTTAGACGCGGGTGTAATAGGTTTTAATGAAGTAATTACACTTGGGCTTACATTGGTTGATGAGCATCGTACGGCTATAAATATTGCCCGCGAAGCTATTTTACCGTCTGATCTTTCTTGTTTGATCTACACATCAGGCACTACAGGCACGCCAAAAGGCGTAATGCTAACGCACCATAATTTGGTAGAAAACGTAAAAGTAAGCCTGATACAGATACCTGTTATTGAAAAAACAGATATCTTTTTATCGTTTTTACCGCTATCGCATGTATTTGAGCGTACGGCTACTTATCACGTCTGCCTGTACTCGGGGGCTAAAATAGCATTTGCACAAAGTCTGGAACTACTGGCTAAAAACATGGGCGAAGTAAGGCCAAGCGTAATGAATTGTGTACCCCGATTATTGGAGCGCATACATGATCGCGCCATGAAAAACGGTACAAGCGCGGGCGGCATAAAATCAAAAATATTTTTGTGGGCCCTGGATATTGGTCGTAAGTACCGCATTGCTAATGAAGACGGTAAAAAATCCGGCTTCATCCTTAACAATCAGCATAAACTTGCCGAGAAGCTGGTGTTCAGCAAAATAAAGGAACGCACCGGTGGCAGGTTAAAAATCATGCTATCAGGCGGTGGCGCACTGCCTAAAAATATTGGTGAGTTTTTTGGCGACCTGGGTATAAAGGTACTGGAAGGTTTTGGCTTAACAGAAACATCGCCGGTTATGGCTGTTACCGAGTTTCACCGGCAAATATTTGGCACCGTGGGGCGTATTGTGCCGGGCATTGAAGTGGCTATACAAAATGTGGACACCAAGCATATTTATACCATCCAAACGCACGAATCATTTAAAGAAAACTTTGAATCGGAAGAAGGCGAGATCATTGTACGTGGGCATTGCGTAATGAAAGGTTATTTAAATAAACCCGAAGAAACTGCCGCCACCATTGACAAAGACGACTGGCTGCATACCGGCGACATAGGACGCTTTTACAAAGGCAACCTGCAAATTACCGACAGATTAAAGAATATGCTGGTAAATGCCTATGGCAAAAATATTTATCCAACCCCGGTAGAGAATACCTATTTAAAAAGCCCCAAAATTGAAGGCGTATTTTTGTTGGGCGATAAACGCGAGTTTATTACCGCGTTCATTATTCCTGCCAAAGAAGCTTTACAGGAACAATTTGGATTAGACGAAGCCTATTTTGAAAACCCCGATCCATTTATTGAAGATAAAGAGATCAAGGCATGGTTAAACCAGGATATTAAAAAACTATCCCACGAACTGGCCAAATTCGAGCGTATTAAAAACTTCAAGATAAAACGCAAACCTTTCAGCATGGATGATGGCGAGATAACCCCTACCATGAAAGCTAAGCGTAAGGTTATTGAAAAGAAATATGCGGAGGCGATAGATGAGCTGTATACAGGTGTAACTGAGGCTGATTAGACTTGAAGATTTGACGATTTATAGGAGTTGTCAAATCAAAACGGTTACACAAACCCCAATATATCCTTAATACACTCCACGCTTTTAAACATGCCGCTATCAATGCTGTGTTCAATTTCTTCGTGCGCCCAGGTAATGTGATAAGGCACGTGGATAGCGAAACCACCAACATTTAATACAGGTAGCACATCGCTTTTAAGGGAATTACCTATCATTAACAATTCGCTTGGTTGTATATCTAAATGTTTAATCAGCTTTAAATAGTTTGCATCATCCTTTTCAGACATGATCTCTACATGGTGAAAGTAATTATTCAGTTTTGATTTGCGCAATTTGCGCTCCTGGTCAAGCAGATCACCTTTGGTGGCTACTACTAAGCGGTATCTTCCTCTTAGCGCGTTTAATACATCCTCAACCCCATCCAACAACTCAATAGGCTGGTTAAGCATTTGTTTGCCCAGGTCAATTATTTGTCCGATGGTTTTAGCGCTTATCATGTTATTGGTTACGTTCATAGCCGTTTCTATCATTGATAGCACAAAGCCCTTTATTCCATAACCATATAAACCAAGGTTCCCAATTTCAATTTTAAGCAGCTCACGCTCCAGTTCGTGGCGGGGCAGGTATTCCTCCAGTAAAGTGCAAAATGCTTCTTCTGACGCTCTGAAATAGGGCTCATTAACCCAAAGCGTATCATCTGCATCAAAAGCAATTACTTTAATATTCATTATGTAAAGGTATTAAACACACGCCCTATCTCAAAAGCAATTATTTTAAGTCGTTGTTTTGAATTATTAACTACCGATACTTTACCACGGGCTTTCCCTATCAACCGTATCCATATCATTACTAAAGTATTTACCGGTTGGGCCATCGGCACCAATAGTTGCGTATTTAACAATTATAGCTGCGGCATCATTAACATTGCCAGTGCCACGGTGTTGATTAAAGTCGGTTGCTGTAAAGCCCGGGTCTACTACATTGATTTTGAATGCGGTATCTTTTAGTTCAAAAGCTAACGCGATAGTATAAGCGTTCAATGCAGTTTTTGAAGGCCCATATGCCCCACCTTTAAAATTATAATACTTCCATGATGGATCGCTATGTAGGGTTAACGAAGCCAGGCCGGAGGTTACATTTACAATTCGCGGACTATCTGATTTTTTTAACAGATCAAGAAAAGCCTGCGTAACTTCTATCGTCCCGAAAAAATTGGTATCGAATACTTTTCTTATAGTTGTAGTATCTAAACTGCCCGGGGGCTGTGGAAAACCGCCACTTATGCCAGCATTATTAATAAGCACATCTAATGAATTTATCTTCTTTCCTATTTCTTCGCGCGCTTGCTTAACAGATGCCGGGTTGCTGATATCCATTTGTATAGCTTCTATATTGTCCAACCCTTCAGCTTTAAGTTTTGCAACTGCCTGTTCACCATTTTCTATATCGCGGCTGCCTAAATAAACATAATAACCGGCTTTCGCCAATTGTCGCGCGGTTTCAAAACCTATGCTTTTGTTGGCTCCTGTAATTAATACTGTTTTCATAATAGTTGATGCAATGTCTTAAAAGCTGTCAAAGCTAACAATAACTGCTATGTCGTCACAGACAACGGGAAAAAATCCTATTTTTGCACCTTTAATAAAATATCGTTACACAACATGAGTATTGCACTATCCGAACAGGAAATTATACGCCGCGAATCTTTACAACAATTACGTGCTTTAGGCATTGACCCCTACCCTGCCGAAGAGTTTAAAGTTACCGCGCAGGCACAAGATATTACCGATAATTTTGAAGCGCATCCTGATACTTATAAAAGTGTAACCATTGCCGGCCGTATCATGAACCGCCGTATTATGGGCAGCGCGTCATTTGCCGAATTGCAGGACAGTACCGGCCGCATACAGATATACCTAAAACGTGATGACATTTGCCCTGATGAGGATAAAACCCTATACAATACCGTATTTAAAAAACTATTAGATATTGGCGACTACGTAGGTGTTAAAGGCTATGTTTTTTTAACCCAAACCGGCGAAATATCTGTACACGTACAGGAATTAACCATCCTGGCTAAATCATTAAAACCGCTGCCTGTAGTTAAGCGTGATGAAGAAGGAAATATTCACGATGGTTTTACCGATCCCGAGTCACGTTACCGCCAGCGGTATGTTGATTTAACCGTTAACCCTGAATTTAAACAGATATTTATTAAACGCTCTAAAGTGATCAGCGCTATGCGCAATTACTTTAATAAACAGGGATGGATGGAGGTAGAAACCCCCATACTGCAACCTGTGCATGGTGGCGCTGCGGCACGGCCTTTTGCTACACATCATAACACGCTGGATATGCCATTATTTTTGCGCATAGCTAACGAGCTTTATTTAAAGCGCTTAATTGTAGCCGGATTTGACGGTGTTTATGAGTTTGGCAAAATGTTCCGTAACGAAGGCATGGACCGCACGCATAACCCCGAGTTTACCGCTATGGAAATATATGTAGCCTATAAGGATTATATATGGATGATGGAGATGGTAGAGAATTGCCTGGAGGAAGTAACCCGTGCAGTACACGGTATTGCAGCAGTACAGGTTGGCCCAAATGAAATAAACTTTGCAGGGCCGTATACCCGCTTATCCATGTATGATTCTATCCTGAAATATACAGGCATTGATGTATCGGCAATGGACGAGGCCGGCTTACGCAGTACTTGTGCCGACCTGAAAATTGAGGTTGATGCTTCAATGGGTAAAGGCAAGTTAATAGACGAGATATTTAGTGCGAAAGTGGAGGCTAACCTGATACAGCCAACCTATATAACCGACTACCCTATAGAGATGACCCCGCTTGCCAAAAAGCACCGCACCAAGGATGGCCTGGTAGAGCGTTTTGAGCTATTTGTAAATGGCAAGGAAATAGCTAATGCCTATTCTGAGTTAAATGACCCAATAGATCAGCGTGAGCGTTTAGAGGAGCAGTTAATATTAGCCGGCCGTGGTGATGATGAAGCAATGGCGATGGATGACGACTTTTTACGCGCATTAGAGTACGGGATGCCGCCAACATCAGGTTTGGGTATTGGTATAGACCGTTTAGTAATGTTATTAACTAACCAAAGCACTATACAGGAAGTATTGTTTTTCCCGCAAATGCGGCCCGAGAAAAAGGTTAAGGTTGCTACGGCTGACGATTTTATAAATATAGGCGTACCGGCCGAATGGGTACAGGTATTAAATAAAATGGGCTTTAATACGGTTGAGGAATTAAAAGCTGCAAACCCAAACAAAGTGTTTAATGATTTGGGCGGAATGCGTAAAAAACTAAAGCTGGAAATTACTATGCCTGTAAAGGAAGTAGTGATGGGCTGGTTTGAATAATCTTATTTGTGAAGGCCCGCTTTAAAGGTATTGTAACATTATCCACACCAGTTATTAACAATTCTTTAATATAATAATAAAACTGCGGAAACTTTGGCACTGAATGTGTTAGTTACATTTACATACACATTTTAAGCAAAAAGTTATGACTAATTCCATATTAGAAATCACAGACAGCGAATACTTAATTAAGCTAAACAGATCAAGTTTTAACTTGTCTTTTATCAGGAGCTTATTAAAGATGGTTGAAGTGGCTGATCCGAACGAAGAAAACACCGGAACCCCCGACAGGAATATTTCCTACAATCAAAATCACTTGTCTGAACCTGATTATTTCAGTTCGATAGAAGATAAATAGCCTTTAAAACGGTTGTTTTAAAGGCTATTTATTTAGATTAAAACTGCTGGCGATACCCGCCCTTTATTACCTGTTTATCCATTTGCGCCATTTGCTGCTTCATCATTTTTATTTGATCTGTCAGCAATTTATTCTTATCATCTTTACCAGCTTCAGACAGATACATCTGTGCCTCGCGCTTATTGCGCTTAGCCATGGCTATACCTGCAAGGCTCAGCTTAGCTAAAGCCGTATTGTGCGACATGCTCATTCCTAAAGAGAGTGCCTTTTTAAAATATTTTTCTGATTTTAATGGCGACTTGCGCGATTCTATTAAGCCTATCAGCAGATTATAATATCCATGTTGGTTTTTATGTAATTGTTTTTCGTAGTTGGTAATTTTTAATAACCACTCTTCAGATTTCTCCGACTTTTCTTTCCGCAAAAAATACTGTGCAATGATCATGTTCTCGTTAAAGAAAAAGGACAGCAGGAATATCCCACCCAATAATAAGGCTAAAATTCCCCATCCCCAAAAACCAAAGACACAAAGTGCAACCGCGGCACCAAAAAAAACACAGGCTACAATAAGCCGGACTATATTTGACATATTTTTTTATCCAATAAAATTAAAGTGCAAATATCCGTTTATTTGTACTCTTAATCAACACTTCATAAATATTTATGGTAATTGAATTAGAAGCTTCCTGGCTGAAAGTTTTGGGTGATGAATTTAACAAGGATTACATGCTTAAGCTTAAAGAATTTTTAAAAGAAGAGAAACAAGCCGGCAAAACCATCTATCCAAAAAGCAACGATATTCTTAACGCGTTCCGGCATACTCCATTCAATGAGGTTAAGGTAGTTATACTTGGTCAGGACCCCTATCACGGGGCTCGCCAAGCGCATGGTTTGTCTTTTTCTGTACAAAAAGGTGTTGCTGTACCCCCATCATTGCAAAATATATATAAAGAATTAGCAACAGATATCCCCGGCTTTACCATCCCTAAAACCGGCGACCTCACCAAATGGGCACAACAAGGCGTACTATTACTAAACGCTACATTAACTGTACAGGCAGCAGAGGCCGGATCGCATCAAAAAAAAGGGTGGGAAAAATTTACAGATACCGTTATAAAAACCATATCCGACAAAAAAGAGGGGGTTGTATTTATCCTTTGGGGAAATTATGCACAATCAAAAAGTGTGCTGATAGATGAAAGTAAGCATTTAATTATAAAGTCTACGCACCCATCGCCATTGGCGGTTAGCCGCGGCGGTTTTTTTGGCTCAAAACCATTTTCAAAAACAAACGCCTATTTGGAAAAGCAGGGTAAAAAGCCGATTGACTGGCAAATTGATTAACCCCTAACCCCCTGAAGGGGGAACAATAGCGCAAAATAATTTTTGCTATTAATAGATTTGCAAATCAGCTCCCCCTTTAGGGGGCTGGGGGGTTAATATTCTAATGGCACTATCGGTTCCTTCTTACTGGTTGACATGATCATCATGGTTTGGAATGTTTTAACCACGCTTATGCGGCTTATTTTTTCCATGATCAATTGCTCATATGATTTGATGTCGCGCACGTATACTTTCAACAAAAAATCACACTGCCCGGTTACGTGGTGGCACTCGGTAACTTCTTTTATACTTTGTATCTCATCAATAAAGGTTTGTATGGTATTTTTTTGATGAAAATCAAGTGATATCTGTATAAATGTTTTGATGCCAAGGCCCAGTTTTTCTTCATCAACCAGCGCATGGTAGCTCTTTATATATTCTGCATTTTCCAGTTTACGAACACGCTCTAAAGTAGGGGCCGGCGAAAGTCCTATCTCGTTAGAAAGTTGTAGATTTGTTATCCTTCCGTTCTCTTGTAATATTCTAAGTATTTGCAGATCTATCCTGTCTAATTCAGCACCCATAATTTTATTTATCTATTATTAACACAAATTACAAAATTATATTTTTCATTATCAAAAATTATAAAATATAATTTTACAATTATTTTTTTAGACAAGTCTAAACTTTTTATTAGATTTGCTTAAATGAATACTTTAGCCGAGGAAAACTACTTAAAATCCATTTATCATTTATCACTTAATGATGTAAATGTCAGCACAAACCAAATCGCGGCAGCATTAAATACAAAAGCAGCTTCGGTAACAGATATGCTAAAAAAGCTGGCAGATAAGGCACTTATTAATTATGCCAAATACCAGGGAGTAACGCTAACAGCCGCAGGCGAAAAAATTGCACTGCATATTATTCGGAAACATAGGTTATGGGAATATTTTTTGGTGGAGAAACTGCATTTTAAGTGGGATGAGGTACATGAAATGGCCGAGGAAATGGAGCACATATCATCAATTGAATTAATAGACCGTTTGGATAAGTTTATGGACTACCCCAAGCATGACCCGCATGGCGACCCTATACCAGACCGTAACGGTAATTTTAAGAAGTACGAATTGAAACCGATAGCGGCCCTTAACGTTAATGAAAACGGCATTATATCGGGTGTGCGCGATCATTCGCCGGCATTTTTGCAATACCTGGAAAAACAGCAGCTCACTATCGGAAAAAAAATAAAGGTTACAGAAATTATTGATTACGACCTCTCTATGATATTACAAGTTGAACAAACAGAGATCCATATCAGCAGGGAAGTGGCAAAAAATTTATTGATCGCGATATGAGGAAACCATATAATGAATCATTAAGCAATGTCCACAGCTCTGTCGCTACCGAAGACAAAATTGGCTGGAAAAAAATAATGGCCTTTATAGGCCCGGCTTACCTGGTAAGTGTTGGTTATATGGACCCCGGCAACTGGGCAACTGATATAGCCGGGGGCAGCGCTTTTGGGTATAAGTTGATATGGGTGCTATTCGCGTCAAACTTAATTGCTTTGCTGCTGCAATCATTAAGTGCTCGCCTGGGTATTGTACGCGGGCTTGACCTGGCACAGGCATCAAAAATAACCTACCCGCGTTTTATTAATTTTTGCCTTTATATATTAGCGCAGATAGCCATTATAGCCTGTGATCTGGCCGAGATAATAGGCATGGCAATAGGGTTAAACCTGTTATTCGACCTGCCGCTTATTTGGGGTGTTTCGCTAACTATAACAGATACGTTGCTCATGCTTTTTCTGATGAACAAAGGCATGCGTAAACTGGAAGGCTTCATTGTATCAATGATCTTGATAGTCGGACTTTCTTTTTTAATAGAGATGTTTATTGTAACGCCCGATGTTAAGGAAGTGGCCAAGGGCTTTATCCCCGCTAACTTAACAGGTAGCGCTTTATATATAGCTATTGGTATTATAGGTGCTACGGTAATGCCTCATAACTTATACCTGCATTCGTCATTAGTGCAAACCCGGCAAATAACCCGTACTAATGCAGGTATTAAAACCGCTATAAAATTTAACCTGTTTGATACGGTAATTGCACTAAACCTGGCATTTTTAGTAAACGCGGCCATATTGATATTGGCAGCCAGCGCGTTTTTTAAGAACGGCTATTTTCATATTGCCGAAATACAGGATGCCTATAAATTACTTGAACATATTTTTGGCAGGATAGCACCTGTATTATTTGCCATAGCATTAATAGCAGCCGGACAAAGCTCAACCATAACTGGTACGCTTGCAGGGCAGATAATTATGGAGGGCCATATTAACCTGCGCATTGAGCCCTGGTTACGTAGGCTGCTAACACGTGTATTAGCTATTGTGCCTGCCGTATTTACTATCATTTATTTTGGCGAAAATGGCTTGGGCAACCTCATTATATTAAGCCAGGTGGTGCTGAGCCTTCAATTGGGCTTCGCGGTTATCCCGCTTATCCATTTCACATCGGACCGTAAAAAGATGGGGAATTTTGTCATCAGCTTAAAGGTTAAAATTGCAGCATGGGCCAGCGCTATATTGATAGTAGGTTTAAATGCCAAGTTAGTTTACCAGCAGATAAATAGCTGGGCAACAGAATCGCCATCAACCGCATTTTGGATGTATATATTGGTGATACCGATAGTAATTGGCATTGCGTTATTATTGCTTTATGTGCTTTTAAGGCCATTGCTATTTAAACATAAGGATAAACCAATTTTTGTACCACACGGCATTGCCGCTGATATTGATAATTTAGAGGTTATTGATTATCATCATATTGGCGTAAGTATTGATTTCTCTAAAAATGATGCTAATTCTATTCGTCACGCCATAATGCAGGGGGGCAAAAAAGCTACCTACGCATTAATACATGTGGTTGAAACTGCCGGCGCACGTTATTATGGCGATCAGGCATTAGATCACGAAACGCAAAGTGATGTAGATAACCTGGACCACTATGTTACCACGTTAAAAAAATCAGGCTATAAAGCAGAGGCAAAAATTGGCTATGGCATCGCGGCAAGAGCAATAGCCCAGATAGTAACAGAGCAAAAAATTGATTTTATTGTGATGGGATCGCATGGGCATAAAGCATTTAAGGACCTGATATTTGGTACAACCGTTAATAAAGTGCGACACATGGTTGATATACCTGTACTGGTTGTTAAACCACATATATAGGGATTAAAGATTGGTTAATTAGAGATTAGGCAAGATTACGTTTCCAACTAATCTCTAATCACTAATTAACTAATCTCTAAATTCGTAAGTTTGCAGCGAAAGTTATGAGTGAGGATAAAATATATATAAAAAACAAGAAAGCTTATTTTGAATACCATATCCTAGATAAATACATAGCCGGGATAAAGTTGTTAGGTACCGAAATAAAATCTATTCGTGAAGGTAAAGCAAACATTAATGATGCGTTTTGCACATTCATTAATGAACAGCTATACGTACGTAACCTACATATAGCCGAATATTCGTTCGGGTCATTCTATAATCATGAAGCCAAACGAGACCGCGTATTACTGCTCAACAAAAAAGAACTTAAAAAACTATTAACCCGCGGCGAAGAAAAAGGATTAACCATAGTACCGCTGGCACTATTCATCAGCGAACGCGGCTTTGCAAAACTTGAAATAGGCCTCGCCCAGGGTAAAAAGACGTTTGATAAACGCGAAACGCTAAAAGAACGCGATGTTAAGGTGGAGATGGATAGAGCGATGAAGAGGTAAGTTGATTTCGGATATCGGATGTTCGATTTCGAATTTGGTAAATATTTTTAAATCGTTATATGGATAAATAGAATTAAAGCGAAGGGCACAGAAATTTGCAGTAGATGTAATTAAATTCATTGAAAGTTTACCCAGCGGCCGCTCACTTAATGTTTTAGCCAACCAGATATTAAGAAGTTCAACTTCTGTCGGAGCTAATTACCGTGCTGCTTGTAAAGGCAAATCTACTGCAGATTTTATTAATAAAATTGTAATTTGTGAGGAAGAGGCTGACGAATCCATTTATTGGTTTGATCTAATGGAAGAAGCAGGTTTAGTTTCATCTTCAATAATTGCTCCATTAAAAAAAGAAGCAAATGAGCTTACTGCTATATTTACAGCAATAGGCAAAACAGCTAAAGAAAATCAAAGAATAAAAAATTCAAAAAAATAAATTCGAAATCGAACATCCGATATCCGAAATTATTTACCACGCCCGCTCTCCTACCAGCGGCACAAATCTAAAGGTGTCCAGTTCGTGCTTTTCGTAATCGTTCTCGCCGGTTTTTAGTATGGTAACCATTTTTTGCGATTCTTCATCACCTACCGGGATAACCAGTATACCACCTATGTTTAATTGGCTTAATAAGATCTCGGGTACGGTAGGCGCACCTGCGGTAACAATTATTTTATCGTAAGGTGCATGGCTGGCAATACCCTTAGAGCCATCGCCCAAAAAGAACCTTGGTTTATAGCCCATACGTGGTAAAACCTGCCGCGTACGCTCGTATAGTTTCTCCTGTCTTTCAATTGTATATACTTTAGCCCCAAGTTCTAATAATATACAGGCTTGATAGCCCGATCCGGTACCTATTTCAAGCACTTTATCGCCTTTTTTAATATGCAATAACTGCGTTTGATAGGCAACGGTGTACGGTTGCGATATAGTTTGCCCTTCGCCTATCGGGAAAGCAATATCCTTATAAGCCTGGTTCCAGAAAGTTTCATCGAAAAAGTAGTGGCGCGTAACTTTACCAATGGCTTTAAGCACGTTTTCATCCTCAATGCCTTTCTTTCTTAATTCCTCTACCAGTTTTTTTCTGGCTCCCTGTTCACGGTAATTATCAATATATTTATAAGCCATTATAAGAGCAAAGTTATACAAAAAGCAAGCTTTTAGCCGGCGATATATAAATTGTTAGAAAATAAATTCCGCGTTGTAGCATTAGGCTTATCAATTGCGTAATGGTATAAAAACAACATTGATCTATGAACCTAACTAAATATTTAAAAACCACGTTGATGGTATTGCTTTTTGCAAGCATCACCCTATCCTGCAAAAAGGACCAAAACCTGTTAACGGCAAATGCTACTATTATTAATACCGGCGATGTTGCCGCCGATGGTTGCGGATGGCAGGTAAAATTGGACGACGATAACACTAGGTACAGCCCAAAAACCTTGGACACGGCTTATCAGAAAAATAATTTAAAAGTTAGTATTTCGTACTATTTGCTTACCACAAGGTTTAAATGCGGTTTTACCGCGCCTAACGCACCTGGCATCGTTCAAATAGACTTAAAAAGTGTAAAATTGAGGTAGCTTAATAAGGATCCACATCAGGCTGAACCACACTGCCCTTACTCAATTTAGTAGTTTGAAACTGGGTGATCACATCCCGGATGGTAGCCTTCACTTTATTAATTGATATACCATCCTTTTCAAATTTCAGCA
>NZ_JAQBOW010000034.1 GCF_028287845.1 Mucilaginibacter sp. | reverse complement strand
GTAATACTTTCCAGTATATCTTTTATTTGCTCATTTTTATTTTCCAGCTCATCTTCGGTCTGCTTCCTTTGGGTTATATCTCTAAAATTGCATACAATGGCATTAATGTTTACATCATTAAGCCAATTGGTGTACAAACATTCTATCCATATATAATAGCCTTGCTTATGTTGGGTACGATAAATTGACATTATCGGGACACCTGGTTTTTTTAATACCTCAGTAAACGTATCTTGAATTTTGCTTCTATCATCAGGATGAATTTGACTTTTAATTTCATATATGTTCCTATCTTCATTACTCCAGCCACTAATACGTTCTGAAGAAAGGCTCCGGTAAATTATGTCAAGGTTTTTATCCAGTAAGGTAATGCCATCATTACTATTTTCAATCAGTTTCCTAAATCGAAGTTCATTGGCAACAATCTTTTCTGTATCTTCCTTAACACGTTTTTCAAGTTCGGTCTTTATCTCTTCTTTTTTTAGCTCACTTTTTTTTCTTTCAGTAATATCCCGGGTAATCTTTGCGAAACCCACAAGATGCCCATTCTCATTATAAACTGTTGTAAAAACTACATTTGCCCAAAATACAGATCCATCTTTTCTTACACGCCACCCTTCGCTTTCGTGAGTACCATTTTTTAGCGCTTCGTTTAAATTATGGCTTGGTAAGTTTTTTTTATAGTCTTCGATGGTATAAAATACCGAGATATGGCTGCCTATTATCTCTTCTGGGGTATATCCCTTAATATTTTGTGCACCCTGGTTCCAACTTAATATATAACCGTTTGGATCAATCATAAATATAGCGTAATCGCTTATACTTGCTACAACAAAGCGAAATAGCTTCTCATCGAAACTATGACTTACTGCAAACCCATCTTTGTTTTCGTTGAGCACGTAATTAAGGTTTAGTTTATGCTTTTGTACAGGTTTTATAACTTAGTGGTTTGTTAAAAAACCATGCACGGGAAAATAAATTTACATAATAGAAAATGATTTTACAACTTTATTGTTTAAAATAAACAAAATGAATAAAAAGAGAAGTTATTACTTATGCGGTTTTTTTCCTACAACGCTTATCTCACCACTGGTTTCCAAATAAACCTGATCTACACTGGTTAAACTATTAATGTTGGCTTTACTTCGTACATCGCCCATCAGATCGTTTTTACTGATGAGTCCTAATTTCATATTTTCATCATTTAGCTTTTCGTTTTCAAAAAGAACCATGCTTTCTCCACGCAGCAAACGCGCGAAAGATTCACTATGCAAACTTATTATTGCTAATAAACGATGAAGTAAAACAAGCACCAGGCAGCAAACTACTGTAGGTACAAAATCTGACGCGCCAACAACTGCACGGCTTAAAATTGCACCTAATATTATAGCGATAGTATTATCAAAAGCCGATTTTTTTCCAAATGTCCTGCGGCCCGATATACGAATAAGCACTAACGCTATAATATAAATTACAAAAGCGCGTGCAGACATTTGATAAACATTTAAATCCTTTCCTTCGCCAAATATTTTAATTACAAGTTCTTCCATATTTTTAGTTAATTGTTGTTTAATGTTTCCATAAAGCCGGGTTATCCCGATAATGTACTATTTGTTCTACCGCTTGTTCTATTTCTTCTTTGGATAATGACTGCCGGCCATCGGCTACGTAATTATATAGCTTGCCTGGTATCTCAAAAGTTATAAACCCAAGATAATCAGGATCTAACTGCTTTTTTAAATGCTGCTCCTCTTTTATAATATCAGATGCAGGATATTCTGTAGCTGTATTTTTATAAAGGCTATAAGAATAGGTTAAAATAGGATGACCATTCATATATACCCGCATTTCTGGAATGGCAATGATTGATAGTTTATTTCCTATTTTAAAATTAAAGGCTGCCATATCGTTTTTGTTTATATTTCAAAAGCATCTTTTGCATTTTTTATAGTTTTTTCCAGATCAATACCTTTACCTAAAACGCCTTTAAACAGGTCGCCGGTTTCCTTTAATCGGTCAATAGCGTTAAATATGGTAAAGTCTTTCATTTTTAAACCAGGTTTTACTTCATCCCATAACAAGGGCATAGAAACTGTTGCACCAACCTTTGGCCTTAATGAATATGGGCCGGCAATGGTGGCTCCGGGCCGATTTTGCAAAAAATCAAGATACATTTTACCTTTTCGGTTGGCAACCATACGCTCTAAACTGGTATAGTCTGGTATTTGTTCATGCACCAGTTTTACTATAATCTTAGCAAACATTTGCGACTGGTCATAACTGTACTTGGCCCCTAAAGGAATATAGATATGCATGCCGGTAGAGCCGGATGTTTTAGGATAACATGGCACATCAATAGCATCAAGTACTTTTTTAACTTCCCGGGCGGCTTCAATTACCTGGTCGAAAGTGTTTTTATCAGGATCAAGGTCTATCACACAATAATCAGGATTGTCAGGCGATTGTATGCGACTGAACCACGGGTTCATTTCTATACAGCCTAATGATGCCATCCATAACAAATATGCTTCATCAAAGCCAACTAAATACTCTTTGTGTTCGCCGTCGCTGGTGGTATAGGGGAATGTTTTTGTTACCCAATCCGGCGCTTTGCCCTTCACATCTTTTTGATAAAAGCTTGGCCCGTGTATCCCATTAGGGAAACGGTTTAGCGACATGGGCCTGTCCTTCAAATAAGGCAGTATATATTCGGCTACGCGATAATAGTAGTTAAACATATCGCGCTTGGTTACACCATCTTCGGGCCAGTAAACTTTGCTTAGATGGGTAAATTTCAAGTCATGTCCGCAAATTTTGCGCACCTGGGTTTCATCTTGGGGATTAAGCAGTGTTTTACGTTCTTTATTTGTTGGCGGTTTAATTGCACTGTGGGTTTCTGTTGGTGCTTCGTCTGCTTCGTTTACGGTCTCCTCTGCATCCCGTGGCGTCTCTAACACTACGTCTTTAGCTTTTTTATCTGTACGCATACCTTTAAATGATGCCTGCCTGAATATCCCATCGCTGGTTACTTCAGCAAAGGCAACTTCGCCCACCAGTTCGGGCTTTAACCATGTAGGTTTGGCCCCTAACCTTTGCGGACGAAACCGTGAAGGTTTATCTACATCAGGTTCAACCTCAAAAGGGCTTTTATCAGTTATCAGCGGCTTAAACTGCGCCATCATTTCTTTTTGCAGCTTATCCGGAAATCCGGTACCCACCTTGCCCACATATTTTAAAGTGCTGCCATCGTAAACAGCTAATACCAACGCGCTGAATGCTTTCGCGGTGCCTTCATTTTTGGTAAAGCCTGCAATAATAACTTCCTGCCTGCGCTGTACTTTAATTTTCAGCCACTCTTTCGATCGGAGATCAGAAGTATAAACACTGTCCGTTTTTTTAGCGATAATGCCCTCTAACCCTATCTTTTCGGCGGCAGCAAAAAATTCTATACCATTGGCTGCAAATACTTTACTTTGCCGTATACGGTCATCATTGGTAGGAAGTATTTCTTTAAGGATGGCTTGTCTTTCATTTAAAGGTAGTCCCATCAAATTCTTGCCTTCGTACCATAAAATATCAAAAACGTAATAAACCAAAGTGCCATCGGCTTCGCTGCGCCAATTTTGCAAAGCGCCAAAATCCGACAATCCTTTATCGTTCAATACCACTATTTCACCATCAATTACAGCATTGATCTGCCAGTTTTTCAGCAGTTTATTTATGGGATAGTATTTATCGAATGGAATATTATTTCGTGATATCAGTTCGGCTCCTTTTTTATCAATGACCGCTATAGCGCGATAACCATCCCATTTTACCTCGTAAACCCAGTCCGGATGATCAAAAGGCGCATCCACCAGTGTGGCCTTCATGGGTTTTATATTTTGGGGGATGGGTGATTTTGGCGCAGCTTTTATAATTGCCTCAACATCGGGCTCAGGCGTATCCATTTTTTCCTCAGCCAGGTTCTTACCCACCACTTCCTCAACCGGTTGCGCCAGGTCTTTTTTTTTACTTTTTTTATCCGCTTGCTCTACATCTTCTTCATGCCCGTGTTGCCAAACCTTTTCGCTGGTTTTTTCCATGGTTTCGATAGTTTTACCGGATAATACAGATCTATCTTTTTTCGTAATATCTTTCGGACTGGCAAAACCGTCATTATGCTTTATCAGCAGCCAGCCGTTTTCGCCCATACCCTGAGTTTTTACCAATGCGTATTCGCCTTCCAGCTTTTCGCCGTGGAGTTTAATTTTAACCGAGCCGGATTTTAGTTGTTGCAGCAAATGCTTTTCCTGTGCCTGCTTGCCTTTTATATTTTCTATAGGCTCATAAGTACCTTCGTCCCAAACAATTACTGTACCACCCCCATATTCGCCTTGCGGAATAATGCCTTCAAAGTTTCGGTAATCAAAAGGATGATCTTCTACCATCATGGCCAGCCTTTTAACTTTAGGATCTGTAGACGGGCCTTTTGGCACGGCCCAGCTTTTTAAAACGCCATCCATTTCCAGCCTGAAATCATAATGCAGGCGTGACGCGTCATGCTTTTGTATCACAAACATTAAATGATCTTTACCCTTGCTTCTTCCTGCTTTGGGTTCTGCCGTTTTGGTAAAATCCCGCTTCTCTGCATATTTTTCCAGGCTCATGGCAAAATGTATTATCTATTTGCTGAACAATCAAAATAAAGGAATGGTTTTGAACAAAAAATGCCGAAATGATGTAAATCATTTCGGCATTTTACTATATAGATAGCTATTGTTATTTTCCAGACAAGGAGAATACCCAATCTAATATCTGCTTAGCTTCTTCGGGTTTTAAACTAGGGTGTGCGGGCATTACCACATCACCCCATACGCCCGAGCCGCCGGCTATTATTTTATTGGCTAGTTTATTTGCATCGTTTTTACTGTATTTTTTGGCTACCTCTATAAAAGCCGGCCCAATAGATTTTTCTTCAGCCTTATGGCAGCTTTTGCAATCCATAGATAACATTAATTCTTTACCAGACGCAAAAGGTGCAGATGGATCAGCAACTTCTTGGGTACTGCCCGCAGCAATAAAAACAGTTTTACTTTTACTTGCAGCCAACTTGCTGTCTTTAACAATTACATAAGGATTATAATTTCCCTTTTTAATATAGGTGTAAGTTAAAACAGGCTTTGTTGTTATCTTTTTTAAGCCATTACCCAGGTTCCAGGTATAGGTCATTTTATCTTTTTCCGGGTCGGTTGCTTTAACCGATAAGGTAACAGTTAAAGGTAAGCTGCCAAATGCTTTATCAGAAGAGATCGCAGCAATTTCGGGCGCGCGATTACCAGTATTAAAATCAATTCTTGATAAGCCTGCATCCGGGTTTTTCTGGAACCAGCCATTGCCATATTCCAATACATATAGTTTGCCATCGGGCCCCAGTTCCATATCAACAGGAGCGTTAAACTTGGTTTTATCCATAAATGGTTCCATAGCATCATAATCACCTTCGGGCGTCATGGTAACCACTTTTATCCATCCTCTTATCCACTCATAAATAAATAGCTTATTATTATAATATGATGGTAATTTACCTGTATTTTGATACAGGTTTGTATGATAAACCGGGCCCGCCATAGCTGTACGACCGCCGGTACCAACCTGCGGGAATTCTTTTGATGCCGAATATGGATACCATATAAATGCAGGCTGCGCCGGAGGTAATTCTTTTAAACCTGTATTATTTCTTGAATTATTAATAACATGCTGCGGATCAAAAGCAGCACCAACTTTACCTGTAGCGTAGTCATATTCGCGGTAGGGAGAATTATTCCCGGAGAAATATGGATAGCCAAAGTTACCTGCTTTTCGTGCCTGGTTAATTTCGTCATAACCACGGGGGCCGTGTGTGGCCAAACTATCATTGTTGGCATCCGGGCCCACTTCGCCCCAGTACAAAAACCCGTTAGTTTTATCAACTGTTATGCGGTAAGGGTTGCGGTTACCCATTACATAAATTTCGGGGCGTGTTTTATCCATTCCTTTAGGGAACAGGTTACCTTCGGGTATAGTGTAGGTACCGTCGGGATGTATTTGTATGCGCATTATTTTTCCACGCAGGTCATTGCTATTACCAGATCCTCTGCGGTCATCGTATTGCTCATGTCCCGGCCTGTCATCCAAAGGCGAGTATGAATAGGTATTAGGCGCCCCCTTTGGTAAATTAGGTTCATCAAACGGCGTTGTATTATCGCCTTGCGAAACAAATAATATATGATCTTTTCCGAACGCTATAGAACCACCTGTATGGCAGCATATTTCGCGCATGGTTTTTACCTGCAATATTATTTTTTCTGATTTATTATCAACCTTACCATTAACAAACGTAAAGCGCGACAAGCGGTTAACTGTTGTATCGGCAGGGCTATAGTAAATGTAAATGAAGTGATTGGTTATAAAATCAGGATCGGCCTGTAAACCAAGTACGCCTTCCTCTGCATTTACACTTTTATTATATAAAGTATGAAAATATGCCTTAAGGAAACCAACCTGTTTAAGCTTTTTGGTTAGATGATTATATAGCATGATTTCGCCACGGCGTTGTACAATCAATATATCCAGGTTAGGCAAAATAGTCATTTCGGTAGGTTCAAATAAAGTGCCGCTTACCAGACTGGTTTTTATAAAGCGGTTCTCTTCGGGAACCCGCTGAGTTTTTGCTTTGGCGTAATTTAATGGTACATTTTTGCCGATAGCATATTTTATGCCGCCCAATAAATGCTGCAAAAATAATGGCTCGCTGTATGATTCATTTGTATGGCCAAGACCTGTATAAAACACCCTGCCGCCATCAAAATCATGATACCAGGCAATTGGGTGATCGCCCATTTTATAAGGCTCATCAGTTGGTTTGTAAGTAAGAGACGACTCATCTAATTTTATTAGTACATGCAGATCTTTCGCTACCGATTTATAATGATAATATTCATCATTTCTCACCCATTTTTCGGGAAGCATGTTAGTAGCGATATTATTCCGGTCAACCACGTTTAATGTAGCTTGCGGGGTACCCACATTATGGTGCGAAAAGTACGCGCCAACCATACGGCCATACCAGTGCCAATCGTACTCGGCATCGGCAGCAGCGTGAATACCTACAAAGCCCCCGCCTGATTGTATGTATCTTTCAAGATCAGCCTGCTGGTAGTTATTTAAAAAATAGCCGGTTGTGCTTACAAACACAAGCGCGGCATATTTCTTTAAATTATTTTCTTCTATTTTACTGGCATCAGAGGTTGTATCTACCTGAAAACCGTTCTCCTTGCCTAATTTTATAATTGCAAGAGCACCAACCGGGATAGAACCATGATGATAACCTGATGATTTTTTAAAAACCAAAATCTGTGGCTGTACCTGTGCTTTTGCAATACTTATGTTTGCAAATAATACTAATAGCGTAATATTTAAAAAGCTAAAAAACTTTAATTTCATATTTATAATGGTTGGTTTTGAATGGCTTAGCTAAAGTATTAAAAAGCTAAACAAAACCTAACATTATAAAAAAAAATATCTTACCGCTTATTTCCAACCACCTCCAAGCGACCTATATAATTCGGCCACAGCGTTTAGCCGAGCCGTTTTTATAGAAGCCAGCTCAAGCTCGCTTTGCAATACATTGCCCTGCGCGGTAATCACCTCCAAATAGTTAGCCATACCATTTTTAAATAGTTGGTTAGCGTTTGAAGTTGCTTTTTGCAAAGTATTTACCCTATTAGCAGCAATATCTTGTTCTGATTTTAGTTTATCAATTTTTACTAACGCGTTTGATACCTCGCCAACAGCGTTCAACACTGTTTGTCTGAATTGTATTACCGTTTTTTCACGGTCGATCTTAGCTATTTCAAAATTGGTTTTTAACTCTTTATGATTTAGCAAAGGCTGTAAAACACTGCCCGAAACCATACCAAACAATGATGCAGGTATATTGAACCAATTACTCGCCATAAACGAATTTACACCACCGCTGGCAGTAATGCGCAGGGCGGGGTACATTTCTGCCTGATTTATACCTACATTGGCATTGGCTATGGTTAATGCCAGCTCACTGCTTTTAACGTCGGGCCTGCGGTTTACCAAATCTGCAGGAACGCCTGATGATAAATTATCCGCAAAAGAAACCTCATTTAATGTTTTATCGCGCACAATCCTGCCTGGGAGCTCGCCGGTTAATATGCGCAGGGCGTTTTCTTGTAATGTGATGTTTTGCTCAAACTGTGGTATAAGCCCGGCAGCTACTAATTGCTGCGCCTGTGCCTGTTGTACAGCCAGCAATGTTACCTGCCCGGCATCAAATTGCAATTTGATAATACGCAGGGTACTGTCATTCAATTTAACATTGTTTTGCGCGGTGAGCAGTTGCGCATCCAGCATCAGCAGGTTATAATACCCTTGCGATACACCGGCAACTATATTGGTTTGTATGGCCTTTTTAGCCTCATTAGTTTGCAAATAAGCCGCCAATGCGCTCTTGTTTTGGTTATGGATCTTACCCCATATATCAGCCTCCCATGAAAGAGATAAATTGGCTGAATAATCTTCAATGTGCTTGGTGCCAATACCAAACTGGCTGAGACTTAAACCTGTTAAACTATTATCAGACGGGCGATCTGTACTTGCAGTCACATTAAGGCCAACAGTTGGTACATAGTTCCATTTTACCTGTTTTACCAATAATTGTGAGGCTTCAATGTTTTTGATAGCTATCTGCATATCGTAATTTTTTACGATGGCGCTATCTATCAGTTTTTGAAGTTCGGCATCTGTAAAGAAATCCTTCCAGGGGATATCAGCTATGCTACCGGCATCTTTTGTGGAGTCGTTTCTAAAATTTGCAGGTAATTCTGCTATTGGTGTTTTAATATCCTTTGATACTTTACAGGCACTTGTGGCCAATACAGCAAGCAGCAAAATATATTTATATATCGTATTCATGATGTTTCTTTTTTTAAATTATACCAGTTCCTGTTGTGTAATGGCCGGTATAGCTATACCATTTTTTATTTCGTTATGATGTTCTCCGTTCTGGTTATTTAGTACAGCTAACGGTACGCCTGTTATTTTTTCCTGTAGATGCTGGAATATTACGAACAGTACCGGAATAATAAACAGGCCCAATAATACACCGGATACCATCCCGCCCGCGGCGCCAATACTTATAGAGTGGTTACCCTGTGCAGACGGGCCGGTAGCTATACTCATGGGGAACAAACCAAACACAAACGCCATGGATGTCATGATGATTGGGCGCAGTCTTAGCTTAGCTGCCTCTATTGCCGCGGCTACTAATGGTAAACCCGCGTTGCGCCGCTGTACAGCAAACTCAACTATCAGGATGGCATTTTTGGCTAATAGGCCTATCAGCATTATTAAAGCTACCTGTACGTAAATATTGTTTTCTATACCGGTAAAGCCCAATGCCACAAACACACCCAAAATACCTGTAGGGATGGATAATATTACCGCCAACGGCAGGATATAACTTTCGTACTGTGCTGATAGTAAGAAATATACAAATATCAAACACAGCATAAATACAATAGCCGATTGCCCCCCTGATCCTATTTCCTCGCGTGTTTGACCAGAGAATTCATAGGCAAAGCCTGATGGCAATTGCTCCTGGGCGGTTTCCTGTATAGCTTTTATCGCATCGCCAGAGCTAAAGCCGGGTTTTGGGATGGCATTAACCTCGATAGAGTTAAACAGGTTATAACGTGATGCCGTTTCTGAACCATAAACACGGGTTAATTTTACCAGTGTATTAATAGGTACCATTTCGCCGGCTTTATTTTTAACAAACACCCGGTCTATTGATGCGGGGTCTGTCCTGTCTGCAACATCTGCCTGAACCACTACCCGGTAATATTTACCAAAGCGGTTAAAATCTGATGCCTGCGCGCTGCCGAAATAGGCTTGCATTGTTTGCAGTACATCCTTAACACTAACGCCTAACTGGTTAGCTTTTTCGTCATCCACCTCTAATTGCAGTTGCGGATAATCGGCTTTAAAAGTTGTGAAAGCGTAGGCAATTGCAGGTTTAGTCATCAGCTTACCAATAAAGTTATTGGCTATTCCGCTAAATTTATCCAGCTTACCGCCCGTTTTATCTTGCAGCACCACATCCAATGCTTCCACATTACTAAAGCCCGGTACAGTTGGGAAACTGAATACAAAGAAGGTACCACCTGTTAAAGCAGCCAGCTTGCCCCGCATTATATCTTGTATGGCATTGATATCCTTTACCTGCCCCCTTTCTTTATTGGGTTTAAGCAGTACAAAGAATACCGCAGCCGACGGACTGTTTGATGAGGTCAATAAGTTAAAGCCAGATATAGCGGTAACAAATCTAGTTGCTGGCAAAGCCCTAACCGCATCTTCCGCTTGTTTCAATATTTTTGTGGTACCATCTAACGACGTTCCTGACGGTGTAGAAACCGACACCGCAATAAAGCCCTGATCTTCTGTAGGGATAAAGCCCGTTGGTGTTCTTTTCACCAGGTAAACAGTAGCCAATATTACAACGGCCAATGCACCCATGCTTATCCATTTATGATTGATAAGGAATTTCAATCCGCCAACGTAACGGTTAGTAACCATACTAAAGCTGCTGTTAAACCCGGCAAAGAATTTCTCTTTAAATCCTGTTGGTTTAGCGCCTTCAATTTTACCTGCATGAGGATCCTTTAAAAATAAAGCGGCCAATGCAGGGCTCAACGTCAATGCGTTAACAGCCGATATTACAATAGCTATAGCCATAGTAAAGGCAAACTGCCTGTAAAATACACCTGTTGACCCGGTCATGAAACCAACGGGTAAAAACACTGCCGCCATTACCAAGGTGATAGATATAATAGCACCTGTAATTTCGTGCATGGCCTCGGCGGTGGCTGCTTTGGGTGCCAGGTGTTTATGCTCCATCTTGGCGTGTACTGCTTCAACAACCACAATGGCATCATCCACCACAATACCTATGGCCAGCACCAGGGCAAACAGCGTAAGTAAGTTAATGGAGAACCCAAACAAGCTCATGAAGAAGAAGGTACCTATAATAGCAACCGGAACCGCTATAGCCGGAATTAACGTCGACCTGAAATCTTGCAGGAATATATACACTACCAAAAACACCAGTATAAATGCTTCTATCAGCGTATGCTCAACCTGGTCTATAGATTCGTCAAGCGCGGTTTTTGTCCTGTAAAAGTTATTGTATTTAATACCGGCCGGGAAATCTTTTGATGCTTTTTCCATCAGTTTATCCACCGCTATCTGTATCTCGTTAGCATTTGATCCTGCTAATTGTATTACACCAATACCAATACCATCGTGCCCGTTTAAGTGAGTTACGCTGGTGTATGAGTAAGCACCTAATTCTACACGTGCCACATCCTTTAAATGCAGTACAGAACCATCTGCATTTGCACGGATAGCAATGTTTTCATACTCTTCAGGCTTGGTAAGCTTTCCTTTATATTTTATAACGTATTCAAATACTTCCTTGCTTCTTTCGCCTAATTTACCCGGCGCTGCTTCCAGGTTTTTATCCTGAATAGCCGCCATAACTTCGGCAGGGGTTATTTTGTAGGCCGCCATCTGGCTTGGGTTAAGCCAAACACGCATAGAATAATCTTTAACACCACCAAATATGGTTGCCGAACCTACACCCGGGATACGTTTAATTTCGGG
>NZ_JAQBOW010000142.1 GCF_028287845.1 Mucilaginibacter sp. | reverse complement strand
TGCGGCTACAAATTTATTTGTTTTGCTTTTTTTTGCAAGGACCAATATAAACTTAGTCACTTTTACCGACATTTATACTTCCATCGCCTTTAAAGGTGCCTGAATTATAACCTATGAATAAATTAAGTTTAAGCCCATTGACGGGGGTGCTATTCCTGCTTGTATTAAACATTAGCGCAACCGGCAAACCTAAAGGCAAGATAGTAGTTTATCCGGCACCCGCTGGCGAGGTTTTAGACCAACGCTATAAAATATCGGTCGAAGGAAAGAACGTCGCGGTTTACACCGCTAAAATAGCTGCCAATGGTACGCCAGATCAGTTTAAAGGAATAGCTGATATAAAAAATTCTCATAAATATTTTGACACCGCTGCCTTTGCATATTTTGATATGCAGGGTTCGGCAACAGTAACCGTTACTGTTCCTGAAGAGGTTACTTCGGTTAAAATACTACCCACATCTTTTGGAATTAATGCTACTATACATGGGCATTCTATTACGTTCGTGGTTTCATCGCCTAAAAACCTTACCATAGAGATAAATGGCGAATGGATAAAATCGCTGCACCTGTTTGTTAACCCCATTGAAACCAATGCGCCCAAAGCTAATGACCCCAACGTAGTATATTTTGGCCCGGGCATACATACCATAAGCCACCTGGAAGTTGGCGATAATAAAACTATTTATGTAGCAGGCGGTGCAATAGTGCGGGCGGTGATAGATTCAAGCGAGAAATACAGTGTTAATAAAGGCGACGGCATGCGCAATTATTCACCATCTCTATCTTTACGCGGACGGAATATAACCATCCGCGGGCGTGGTATTATTGATGCCGGCGCATGTCCTACTCATGCCCGTAACTTATTATTTATACGCGGGCAAAATATAAATGTAGAAGGTATTATCCTGCGGGATGCCAGTACGTGGAACGTTCCTATCCGTCAATCAGACAGTGTGACGGTTGATAATCTAAAGATATTTGGCTATCGTGCCAATACAGATGGTATTGACATTTGTAACAGCCGCTACGTAACCGTAAAAAACTGTTTCCTGCGTACCATGGATGACCTGATAGTAGTTAAGGCGGATAAGGGCCAGGGCGACGCTAAACATATACTGGCTACCAATTGCGTATTATGGAACCAGCTTGCCCACGCCCTTAGCATAGGCGCCGAGGTTAGTGATAATGTTGATGATGTGCTTTTTACCAACTGTGATGTAATACATGATAAGGGCCGCGAATGGTCTATGCGTATTTATCAATGCGATGGCGGCACGATAAGCAATGTGCATTTTGAAGATATCCGTATTGAAGAAGCACATAGGTTTATTTCTGTATGGATAGGCCACGCTGTATGGACAAGGCCCGGCGACAGCTTTGGCAAAGTACAAGGTATTAGTTTTAAAAACATAACCGTGCTTGGCGCTCCGCTTACTGTAGATATGGTTGGTGCCGATGCCGATCATGCCATAAAGAATATAAGCTTTAAAAATGTAGTAATGAACGGGCAAGCCCTTACAACCGCGCAGATAAAAGCCAACGCTTTTGTAAGCAGTGTAGCGGTAGAGTAGTTACCCTTCTATTGGGTTTTGTTACACGAAATGGTGAAACAAAATGTAACAAGTGAAACAAGATTTTGACTTAAACTATTGAAATACAATGATTTACTAAAAAGTGATGTAACAAAATGTAACAACTTATTCGTCAGTATTTCTATGGGCGAATATTATTTAACATCATGGTAATCAAATTATTGCAAAATGAGTGATTTTTAGGTAGTGAAACAAGATGAAACAACATCGCTGACGATATAGTACACCACGTTTCTCCAATAACGGGGTTATATATAAAAAAAAGGCGGCCCGATTCGAAATTCATGGTCGCCTTTTTTATGATTTTATGGGGGGATGTCTACCTGGTCAACCCCTCCAAATACTTCATGCTTACCGGCATTTGCGCGTCAATAAATTCCGGCTTGCTTTCGTCTTCAATGTAGTAGTATTTGATCTTGGTTTTTCGTGCAGCTTTTAATACAGCTTCCATATCTATCTGCCCTTCGCCTACAGCAACAAATGTTGCCGGACCACCACGCTCTAAACCTTTTTTCACGTTTTTAACGTGCATCAATTTAAAACGATCAGGGTATTTTTGCAACAAAGCAACCGGATCCTGGCCCGGCCAGTAAACCCACATTACATCCATCTCGAACGATACGTATTTAGGGTCGGTATTTTTTATCAGGTAATCAAAAAGCAGTCCGTCGCCTAAATCACCGGCCGGTTTAAACTCAGGGCCATGGTTATGATAGCAAAAGGTTAAACCGTTTTCGGCCAATGTTTTACCAAATTTATTAAAGTCTATCGCGGCTTGTTTAACCACATCAGCATGCAGATCCTTAAAATCGCCGGGGTGAGGGATAGAGCCAATGCGTACAAACTCGGCACCCAGAGCTTTAGCCTGAGCAATAACTTTATCCATGTGCTTGTCCAGGTCGCCATAGCCTACACCTATGCTGGTACAACGCATGCCACGCGCATCCAATAAGGCTCGTAACTCTTCGGGCGTTTTTTTAAACAGGCCCGAAAACTCCATATTGGTAATGCCTAATGATTTAATTTTATCTAAGGTGCCCGGTACATCTTTAGCAAGATCATCGCGGTAAGTATAAGAAACTACTCCCGGTATATCTTTTAATAGCTTTTTTTGGCCGAATGCTATTGGCGCCAAAAAGCTGCTTAGAACAAAGCAAAAAATAATTCTTCTCATAATTGGTTTATATTATAGTAGGTTAAATTTACAGATCAATTGGTTTTTAACGAGGGGTCAAGCTCATCCATAGTGAATGATTTCTCCCTTTTACTGTATTTATTACGGATGTTTGATACATCGTCGACAATGACCCTGCTGCCATTGTTGTTCCACGCGTGACGAACGTAATTTAATATCTGCACAATATCGTCGTTGCTAAAGTCTTTGTTATCGGCAAAGCCCGGCATTTCGCCACCTATCTCTGGTGCTTTATATAAGTGCCCCTTTACCATAACCGGGCCCGATAATCCTTTTAAAACTATGGATATCAATACCTCTTTATTGCCATTTATTATTTCCGATCCGTTAAGCGGCGGGGCAAGTGATGGTATACCATTGCCATCTTCGCCATGGCAGGTTTTACAAACCGTGTTAAAAATGGCCGCGCCTTTAGGATACAGCCTGGCCAGTACTTTAGGGTCGCTGTTACGTTTGGCTTCGTTCATGGCGGTAATAACCCGTAATATGCGTTTGTTTACGGCCACGGTGGTATCAGGCACTATGGCTTCAACCCGTTTCTGGAAGGCCTCTTCCCTGTTTTGCAGGTTGCTTACAATGGCATCGGCAACAAACAGGTTTTTAGGGTATTTTTTGGCAAGGCTCAATAAAATGTCATCAGCCGCTGCTTTATCAAAAGGTTGTATGCCATTGGTTGCAAACGCTATATATGGTGCGGCAATGGTGTCATTTTTAGCTACATTTTGCTCAAACACATTGGCAAATTGTTTATAGTTGTTTTTATTAATAACCGATGGAGAAACCGTTATGGCCTGCATACGGATATTCCATGCAGGTGATTGCAGCAAGGCCAAAACCTCGTCGGTTTTTATCTGGCCCATACCCTCTAATGTCCATAAGGCATGGGTAACTAAAAATACATTGGTAGATTTTATAGCCGCCCGCAAAGCTGGTATAGCTGCTGCAGGTTTACTGTCAACCAATATTTGTTGTGCCTGGTCGCGCACGTAACCGTTGGGGTTGCCCAACAGCGCCACCAGTTTAACAGGATCTTCGGGGAAAGTTACGCTAACCAGTTTTTTACCGGCCGGGTAAACTTTATACAAGCGGCCGCATGATAGTGGTTTGGTCAGATCACGTTTCTTAATTTCCTGTTTTAAGTACGGGCTCAAATAAGTTCTGTGCTGAATGATACCACGGTACATATCTACAATATACAACGCCCCATCCGGTCCATCATACAAACTTACCGGGCGAAAGCGCTCATCAACACTGGCTAAAAACTCGCGGCCATGGTATGCCTCGCGGCCCTTTACCACGTTGCCGTTCTCGCCTAATATATCGCGCTTAATTAAGTTGGCCGATGGTTCGGCAACAAAAGCATTAAACTCGTAATTAGGGCCAAACAATCCGCCGCGATAGATCATCGGTCCGCAAGCGGCTGTAAAGTTGGTCAGCCTTAAGCTATCATCCAATACCCCCTTCATATAACCGCGGTTAACACCCGTTGTGGGTCTTATCGGGAAAGTGCGGTTGTCAGCAACAGTACGCTCGCTATAGCCCGCTACATTACGTTGATTTTTATTATTCAACCCTAATCCCGGCGGGAAGTAATCGCCAACCAGGTTGGTAGAGTTATCGTTGGCATACATACGGCCAACATTATCCTGGGTAATGCCCCATTGTCCCTTTTCGTGCGCTTTTTCTGTCAGCCATTTATCGCCCATTTTGCGATATCGCTTTGGCGAGTTGGCATTGTATATCCAGTTATCCAACCCACGATATAACCCGTTTGATGAATGCTCTACGTTACCGCCATCGGTATATTTGCTATCTATTAATGTCTTTTTAACCGGCTTGTCGTTTTCTAATTTATAGTACCATAGGTAGGGCGGCTCGGCTACCAATATGCCATCTTCAACCAAACAAAAAGCGCGGGGCATAACCAGCGAGTCTATAATTACCTTACGGTCATCCATCACCCCATCACCATTTTTATCAGACAGCATAACCACTTTAGCGCTCGGCACATTTTCGCCATTGCCTAAGGTATCAGGCATATAATCTTCCATCTCTATCACCCAAATTCGGCCTTTCTTATCAAACATCATAGCTACCGGCGAACTGATCAACGGCTCAGCAGCTATCATTTTTATAGCCATACCCGGCTCTAACTTCATTTTGCTGATGGACTGATCAGCCGGTACAACAGGCGATGAATTGGGATCTGCCGGCGGCGGATTATACATCACGATTAGTTTATGGGTTGTACATTGGTACAAAACCCCCGCGGCCAGTATTAATAAAACTATATAAATATACTTTTTCATGTGTATTGACTTAATGACTTTAATAATGGTTATAAGTTAAAAGGCTTCATGGTTGATGTAAGCCGGTGAATGATGAACAAGGCAATAACGTAAGCCATTGCGCACATAACAAATATAACATTGTAACCGGCGCCAATGTTGCCCATGTCCTTATAATGATCTAACAATATACCAACCAACAACGGAAACAGCGCAGATACCAACGATCCGGTCATACCGCCAATCCCAACTACAGAGCTTACGGCTTTTTTTGGTACAACGTCTGATACGATAGTAAATATGTTGGAGCTCCATGCCTGGTGTGCGGCCATTGCCAAACCAATAATTGCAACGGCAACCCAAATATCAGTTGCATACCTTACCAATAATATCGGCAGTACGCAAATGGCTGCTATTAGTAACGTGGTTTTGCGCGCCTTTAATACCAACCAACCCCTTTTTATTAATGCCGACGATAAATAACCGCCGCCTATACTACCAATGGTGGTAGCCGCATAAATAGCCACCAGCTCTAAACTTGGTTTTTTAAGGTCGAGGTGATATACAGATGAAAAATAAGAGGGTAGCCAAAATAAAAAGAACCACCATACCGGGTCGGTTAATGCTTTGGCAGATATGAAAACCCAGCTTTGCTTTACACTTATTAATTTACTCCATTTTACGGGCTTTTCATTTTCACCGTCGCCAGGTTCGTTATCGCTATGTATATAGTCAAGCTCGGCTTTGCTTAGTTTTTTGTGGCGCGACGGTATCTCATAAAATAACCACCACAATATCAGCCAAACAAAACCAATAGCACCGGTAATTAAAAATGCCGGACGCCAGCCATAAACACCCAATATCCACGGCACAAGTATGGGTGCTACTACCGCGCCAATACTGGTGCCTGAGTTAAATATGCCCGTTGCCAATGCCCGTTCCTTTTTGGGGAACCACTCGGCTGTGGCTTTTACTGCTGCAGGGAAATTACCCCCTTCGCCCAATCCCAATAACGATCTAACTACACCAAATCCCAAAGTTGTATTAACAACAGCATGCAACATGGCCGCAATACTCCAAACAACAATAGAAATGGTATAGCCAATTTTTGAGCCTATGCGGTCAATAAACCCGCCAAATATTACATAACCTAAAGCATAGCAGGTTGCAAATGCCGCTACTATATAGCCATAGTCAGCTTCTGTCCATTTAAATGCAGTCTCCAGCGTTGGTTTAAGCAAACCAATAATCTGCCTGTCAATATAATTAATAGTAGTAGCAAAGAAAAGAAGGGCACAAATAACCCAACGGTAATTTGTAATTACGGGTTTACTCATTTATAGCTGTTTACTAAAATACAATGTTAGGTTTTGGGCAATACTTGGTTTTAATCAGACAAATAAACCCGAATTTTTTAATAAAACCCTAAATATCTCCCATCAATCATCAAATATATTTACGCAATCGTTTTCATAACAATTCTTTTACCTTAAAAAGTTGATGAAAAGGTTGTTAATTATAATTGTTTGTTTGTAGCGAGCGCTTGTAAAAAACATTCTTGTTCAATAACTACAGGGCAAACGCATTAAAATAACTCAAAGCGTATCGCCTATATAAGGAGGCTCCGATGGAGCCAAAATAGGGTTTGTCTGGTCCTTCTATAAACAGGGAGCTCCTCCGGAGCCAATGTTTGCTGAGATAGCGATGGTTTTTTTAAGGTCGCAATGAAATGAAACGGACATTTGACTCCAGAGGAGTCACCTGTTTATAGAAAAAGCTATAAATTTAGAAAGGCTCCATAGGAGCTCCTAATGATGTGTATTACTATTTTAATGCGTTTGCCTTGGTAATAGCGTTGAATTACGATCTAAACCATTTAAATTGGCCAAATAAATCTTGCATTGGATTATGCTGCATAAAAAGGCCTCCATGAGCAGGGTTATATGTTTAAAAGAATTATTAAATATCGAATGGCCGGGTGAAGCAAAATAATATAACTATAATGAAACCATCAGAAACTATACTAAAACTATTAAATAACCGGGTAGTACGATCGTACACCGGCGGTAAGCTTATTGAACAGTGGCAAGGCCTGAATAGCCCTGCCGATAATGATAAACCCGAGGAATGGCTGGCATCAGTAGTAGAAGCACGCAATAAAAACTATATACCTGGTGAGGGTTTAAGTACTGTCTTAATGCCCGATGGTAAAACTGAAAAACTTATTGATCTGATAAAAACCGACAGTGAAGGTTTTTTGGGCGAAGAACATGTGGCTAAATATGGCGCACATACCGCGGTGCTGACAAAGGTACTGGACGCCGCGGTTAGGTTATCTATTCAGGTGCATCCTACAAAAGCATATGCCAGAGAATATTTTAAATCAGACTATGGCAAAACCGAGGCCTGGTATATTATGGGTGGCAGAGAGGTAAATGGCGAGCCGCCATATGTGCTGGTTGGGTTTAAACCCGATGTAACTAAAGCACAATGGAAGCAGTATTTTGAGGAACAGGATATTGACGGCATGATTAACGCGCTACATAAATTTTATGTACAGCCGGGTGATGTGTTTTTAATTGAAGGTGGCTTACCCCACGCTATTGGCAGCGGCTGTTTCTTGATAGAGATACAGGAGCCTACCGATTATACCATGCGGGTTGAGCGTAAAACGTTTGATGGCAGCACATTACCAGATATGTTATGCCACCAGGGCGTAGGTTTTGATGCCATGCTGGATTGTTTTACTTATGAAGGGCTGTCAAAAGATGAAACATTAAAGAAATTTGGTAAACACCCGGAACCTGTTGTTTTAGAAGACGGCACTACGGTAATTAATTTAATAACCGATGCTGATACGGCCTGTTTCCAAATGGATAAGTTGGTAATCCCCGACACGTACCAATTGGATGATGACTCATTTAAAACACTTATTATTTTGGCTGGCGAGGGCTGGTTTGTGCACAACGGCGAAACCATAGAGGTTAAACAAGGCGACACTTATTTTTTGCCTGCTGATGTGGGTGAGGTACATATTGAAAACAGTAGTGCTGAGGATTTAGAAATTATTGCCTGTTATCCGCCCAATTAAACCGATAGAATACCCTGGAAATGAATAGATCATCATTGCGTTGAACTGGGCGACCAAAGCGGTCATAAGTCACTTTTTATATTTTACCCGGTCTAAATATATTTTAATCTTAGGCCCCGCAATTTTACGAGGAGGCTAAATATTTCTCTATTCATAAGCTCTAATGACGGGCGCTTGGTATACTTAAGCTCAACGGTGGTAATTACTCTACTTAACTCATTAAGCATAGAAGTATCCAACGGCAAATTGTTATCTAATTGTACAGCATCGTTAACTCCAGAGGTTTTGCTCAAAAAGTAATTGCTATGATTTAACTGTATACCATATATCAATTTATTATTTAATTCTTTAGTAATATGATTGACAGTAAAAAGATACGTTTGGCTGTTAATTTTTGCCCGTATCATGTTGGTAGTTCCTAAGGTAACCTGGGGGAATTTCATATACTTTTTTTTTACGTTCAAAAGCAACAAGGTTATTATCATACAGGCAATTAGCATGCCAGCAAAACAACTATAGGTTTTAAGTCCTTAGCCGTACCGGCATATTTAAATGGGGATGATTATTGTAGTTGGCTTAAAACCAACAGGTTGCCAATCTCACAGGCGGTACGCACCAGGTTATTGCGCGTGCTTTTTAATGCGGTAGCTAAATCTGTAGGGGTAATATTGATTGAGCGCAGTATATGAAAGTGTTGGCTTAATGCTTCACTATGTACTGTGGGCACTTTTCCGGCTAAACCAATTACCTTCAAACCCCTCTCCCGGGCCATGGCAGCCACTGCAGCCGGGGCTTTTCCCTGCAATGTTTGTTCGTCAATACTACCCTCGCCGGTAATTACGATGTCGGCATTTTGCAAAGCAGCTTCAAAACTGGTAAGTTCTAAAAACCGGGTTGCGCCGCTTACTAATTTGGCATTTAAAAATGTGTATAGTCCGGCTGCTGCCCCTCCGGCAGTGCCGCTGTGCTTAATATTGGTCGCATCTACACCCGTTTGCTCAAAAGCTATGGCTGCTATGTTTTTAAGCATAGTATCAAGCTTTACCACATCAGCGGTTGTCGCGCCTTTTTGCGGGCCAAATACCGCGGCTGCCCCATCGGCACCTAATAGCGCATTATCAACATCACATAAAATGGTTATATCGCAGGCAAAAACACGTTTATCTAAAGGGCCAACATCAACCATGGCCACGTCAACGAGCTGAGCTGGGACAGGGGACAGCTCACTGCCATCCTTATCATAAAACAGCATACCCAGCGCGCTTAATATACCAGCTCCCCCATCCACTGTTGCCGAGCCGCCCATGCCAATTATAATTTTATTTACCCCTTTATCTAATGCCTGTTTAATAAGCTCGCCCGTTCCGGCGGTATTGGCTAACATCGGGTTTAACTCGTCAGGCTTTAAAAGGCGCATGCCTGATGCATCGGCCATTTCTATTATTGCAGTGCGGCCGTTATCAACCAACCCAAATGTTGCTGTTATTTCGCGGCCCAATGCATCATGCGCCGGGGCGGTAATTATTTGGCCATCCAGGTGTTTTATAATTAAACCGCCCGTGCCGTCGCCACCATCACCCACCGGAAAAAGTCGGCAGGTACAATTAAGATCGCTTTGCTGCAGTCCTTGTGCTATTGCCTCTGCAACACCTTGCGCATCAAGACTATTTTTAAAAGCGTTTGGAGCGATCAATATATTCATACCAGCTAAATTAATTTGTAATACGGCTATTTTACAGCCCCGAATAATAATCATACCCCCGCTCTGCCCAATAATCTGGCGGGCGGGTATTGCTAAAGGTTATGGTGCCTATGCGTTTAAGGTTTTTGATGCCGTATTTAACGGGGATAATAAGCCTTAGCGGGGCCCCGTGCTCCAATGGTAATGGGTTAGCATTAACCTCGTAAGCCAATATGGTTTGGGGATGCATGGCGCTGGGCATGTCAATACCCACGTAGTAACCTTTATCCGGCGTTTCCATGCCAACATATTCCAGTTTGGCCTGGTCGTCTAAGTTATAGTGGGTTATAAAATCGCTGAATTTTACGCCGCCCCAATACTGTATCTGGTCCCAGCCCTCTACGCATTTAAAATCAAAAATTATTTCTGTTTTAGGCAATGCTTTTAGGTCATCTAACGACACCTGCAGCATTTCGCCGTTCTGCTTTATAACCTGCAGTTTCCAGGCTGTTATATCCAACTTCTTTTCGGCCTCGATACCAATATCACTATTAACCCGCACCTTTTTTGCCGCCATTGATTTTGGATAGGTTTTAACCAAATTGTTATTGCTGAAAACCTTGCGGAAAGCCAGCTCGGTTTTGTTAAGCGCGCGTCGCAGGGGTTTATGCGCGCCGCCGGTAATGGTTATTGTTTCTATCGGCGAATTATACAGCCATTTCCAGGCAAGGACTCCGCCCAGGGCAGCCGTGCCAAAAACACCAAACGAAATAAAGTTTCGCCGGCTGATCTTTTGATCTATGGTCGATTTTTTAATCTTTTTCGTTTTCATCAGCAACTTTAATTTTTGGCTTTGGTTGGTCATTAACCACCTCGAACCCTGAAATAACAGAGCTAAAATTACGCCATCCTGCCAGGATAACCTGTACCACATGGATTACAAAAAACAATACGTAACCAATGGTTAGCACAAAATGCAATATCCGTGCTAGATGATAACCACCGCATAACCACGTTAAATAATAAAATTGCACCGGCTTATAAATAGCCAACCCGGTAATTACAGAACCAATACCCATAACGATAATGGCCGTATAAGCAATGCGCTGCGCGGCATTATATTTTTTTTGCGGGGGCGCCATTTTACGGATATGCAGGTCATGCAATAAAACCAGCCATGCTTCTTTAAATGAATGTTTGTTGGGCACCAATTCGCGCCACTCGCCCGAAATAAGGGTGTATAGTATATAAAATATCCCATTCAGCACAAAGAACCACATGAACAGGAAATGAAACGCCATCCCTTCTGAGAGACGGTGCACCAAATGAAATTTTTTATAGAACCAATCCGGAAAAAAATGAAAATAAGTGTGCCCAAACAGGGTGATCTTATATTCATCATTGGCCCAATAGATCAGCATTCCGCTCCATATCATAATGGTGAGTATCGGGAAGTTAACCCAATGCGTCCATCGCATGGCTAAAGAGTGTTTTTCTTTAATGGTTTTCATTTGATTAGTGAATTTAGCAATAATATATAAAAGCTGAATCATTGGAGTGATTTAAATAAAAGTATTGCACTTTAAATTTCTACCTTCTTTGCCGCTCATTTCCCGCATGGCCGCCCTTGACTGTGCAAAAACTTTTTTATATAACAATTGTTCCACAGCATATTACTAAGAACCTCCGTTATGAAAAAGTTGATTTTTATCACCGCCCTGCTTTTAAGCAGCTTTAGCCCCAAATTTGCTGATGCGCAGATCAGTGTCCGTGTCAATATCGGCAGCCAGCCGGATTGGGGGCCTGTTGGTTATGATTATGCCGATTATTATTATATACCTGATATAGATACTTATTATTCTGTACCGACACATCAATACATCTACTATCAAAATAACAGCTGGGTGCGGACCACTAATCTGCCGGCAAGGTATCGGGATTATGACCTCTATAATGGGTATAAGGTGGTGATCAATGACCATGATCCATGGCTAAGAAATAACAGCTACCGAACCAGATATGCCAATTACCGGGGGCGTAGCGGTCAGGTCATCATCAGGGACAGCAAGGATGAAAAATACAACAAGCACTGGAATAAACAGATGGAAAAAGATGATAAGAAACAGTACAAAGAACAAGAGAAAGAATTTAAGCATGCAGACAAGCAATGGAAAGAGCATAAACATGATCGATAAGAAAGTTGCAGACTGACATAGACAATAAGACCGGGTAAAACTAAATTACTGTCGTCCTTCCAATTAATTAGCAATGTTATAATCACACGGCGGTTATCGCTATTGCGGGCGTCTTAGCCCAAACCATTTCTATAACCAACTTCGTAAATTTTCCGGGTAAGGATTTTTTACCTGGCGGTGTCATTTCCGGCGGGTTATTAGTGATAGCTTTGTTTATTAACAAAATGCAGCGAAGCTTATGGCTAAAACAATATCAAAATCCGATCTTTCTTTTAAACAACGGCTCGCGGCTTTAAAGAACCTGCCTGAACTATTCAGGCTTGTGTGGCAAAGCAGCCCGCGGAAAACAACGCTAAGTTTCCTGCTGCGTATCGCCCGCTCGGCTATGCCCGTAACTTTGCTGTATGTGGGCAAGCTTATCATAGACCAGGTGGTGCTGCTCAACCGGCACGGCGGAAGCCAGCACGAATTGTGGCAACTGGTGCTGATAGAGTTTGGGCTGGCAGTGCTAACCGATGGTCTGAACAGGATGATCAACCTGACGGACAGCCTGCTCGGCGATTTGTTTTCTAATTATACCTCCATGCGCATCATGCGCCATGCGGCCATGCTAGACCTGGACCAATTCGAAGATTCGGTTTTCTATGATAAACTGGAAAGGGCCCGGCAGCAAACTGTTGGTCGCAGCGTCTTGTTATCACAGGTTATGAGCCAGGTACAGGACCTGATCTCGATGGCTTTTCTCCTGACTGGGTTATTGGCTTTTAACCCATGGCTAATTGTATTGTTGCTGATTGCTATTATTCCTTCGTTTTTAGGGGAATCTTATTTCAACAGTCAAAACTATGCGCTTACACGTAGCCAGACACCAGAACGGCGGGAACTGGATTATTTGCGTTACTTGGGTGCCAGCGATGAAACGGCTAAAGAAGTAAAAATATTTGGTCTTGCTGATTTTATCACCAACCGCTTTAAGACCCTTTCCGATCAATTTTATGCTGATAATAGCAAACTGGCGGTCAGGCGCTCGGGCTGGGGATTGTTCTTTTCTGTTTTAGGCAGCATCGGCTACTACGTGGCTTACGCATTTATTATTTATCAGACGGTAACCGGGAAAGCTACTGTAGGTACCCTAACCTTTTTGGCGGGGTCTTTCCGCCAGCTAAGCACCCTGATGGAAAATATGCTGAACCGCTTTACCACCGTGTCACAGGGTGCCATTTATCTGAATGATTTTTTAGAATTCTTTGAGATCAAACCAAAGATAAGCGTAGCGGCTAAACCCCTGCCATTTCCAAACCCGGTTAAACAAGGTTTTACTTTTGAGGATGTTGGCTTCAGGTATCACCATTCCGAGAATTGGGCCAACCGGCATTTGAACTTTACTTTACATCCCGGCGAAAAATTGGCATTGGTTGGTGAGAACGGCGCTGGTAAAACTACGCTGGTAAAGTTACTGGCCCGGCTTTACGATCCGACTGAAGGACGTATATTATTGGATGGAACAGACCTTAGGGAATACGCTATCGAGGATCTCCGTTTAAATTTAGGTATTATTTTCCAGGACTACCTGCGTTATCAAATGACCTTTTCCCAAAATATTGCGGTTGGTAATATCGGCGAAGTAGACAATAAAGTTTTGATCCAAAAGGCGGCACGGGAAAGCCTGGCAGATGCGCTGGCGGAAAAACTACCTAACCGCTACGAGCAATGGCTGGGCAGGCGGTTTAACAATGGTGTAGAGCTATCCGGGGGCGAATGGCAAAAAGTAGCGCTGGCCCGGGCGTATATGAAAGATGCACAGGTGCTGATCCTGGATGAGCCTACGGCTGCGCTGGACGCACGGGCGGAATACGAAGTGTTTCAGCGGTTTGCTGAGCTAACCAAAGGAAAATCAGCAGTGTTAATCTCGCACCGCTTCTCTACCGCCAGGCTGGCCGACCGGATCATCGTTTTAGATAAAGGCACCATACTGGAGGCCGGGACCCATCAGGAACTGCTGGCTGAAAACGGCCGCTATGCTGAACTCTTTAATTTGCAGGCAATGGGCTATAAATAATCGCCTTGTTTGATTAGTTCAAATTAACGGCATATAAATAACCATCAGCACTTCCAAAATATATAACGTCATTACTTACCACGGGCGAAGACACAATCGGGCCCAGGGTATAAAGCTTATTCATCACTGTTACACTCGTAGCATACAAAGAGTTATCCATTCCCTTTGCAAGGAAATTAAAATCAACATCACCCTTCGGGTTAAGCACATTAGCGGCATTTTTGGTTCGGCCAGCCGTAGAGACTTTACTGGCTAGCTTGCCCGTCGTGAGATCAACCGCGAATAAACTACCCGAAAAATCTCCAAAGTAAGCCGTATTTCCCGCAATAGAAGGTGATGAATAAATATATCCGTTGGTCTTAAAACGTAATTTTTCCTTCCCGGTTTTAGCGTCAAATGCCAGGAAAAGGAAAGTGTCCGAAGTTCCGATATAAACAGATCCATCTTTAATGGCGGCTGTTGTTAGTATCCAGGAGTTATCGGCACCATATTTCCAGACTTGTTTTCCATTATCAGCATTTAAAGCGTAAAAGAACCCATCGCGCGAACCAAAATAAACCATGCCATCAGCACATGTTGGAGATGACTGAATACCTTCCAATAGATGATAAACAGGCTGATTGCCGGTCTCAAATTTCCATTCTAACTTACCCGTGCGCGCATCCAAAGCATACAGAAAGGTATCCCAACTGCCGATATAAACTTTGCCCCGGTATAATGCCGGGCTTGCGCGAATGATGCCATTGGTTTTAAATACCCACTTCTTTTCACCCGTATTAGCGTTTAAGGCATACAGGTTGCCATCGCTACTCCCAAAATAAACGGTAAGATCGTTATCATTTAGATCAAGCACGGGCGATGAAAGAAAAAAATCAAACTGATCTTCCATATATTGATCCTTTGGGCCCATCGTCCATAAGCCTTTTGCACCTACTTTGCGTTCCCCGCCGGTTTTAAATTTCCAAACTAATTTACCTGTAGCCGCATTCAATGAATAATAATAGCCATCATAACTGCCAAAGTACACTATGTTTTTGTACACTACCGGCGATGAATGCACTGCGCCTCCCGTAGTAAATTTCCACATAAGCTTACCTGTTTGCACATTAACGGCATACAGGTTATAGTCTTCGCTGCCTATATAGGCTATGCCGTTACAGATGGCCGGTGAAGAAAACACCTTTCCCCGGGTTTTAAACTTCCATTTGATATCTCCCAATCCGGCATGCTTATTTAAAGAAAAAGCATCTGTGCGTATCCCGGAGGTTTGGAATACCCCACAAGCAACGTCTGAATGATTTTGAGCATTGGTAACATTCATCCATAAAAATGCAATAGCAAAAAGATATTTAAACATAGTCTTGATTATTGGTTATGAATTAAGAGACACCGAATGTACTAATAATAGACATAGCTATTAAAGCTGGAAGATTTCTTTAATTTTGAATGCGGTTATCGCTAAACAAACACATTTTTAACGTATTGTGCAAATATCTTGCGACTTTGCTTACTTTATATAATAACATTACACATTCATGTTAACCAAACTCGAACTTTACAAGAAAGTTATTCCGCTTGCTCATTTGGGCGTATGGGAAAGGAACATAGAAAAAAACGAAGGTTACTGGAACTCTGTTGTGCGGGAAATTTTTGAAGTCGGTCCTGATTATTATGCGGATCTGGAAAAGACCATCGGATTTTATTCAGATGCAGCAGCTCTCAGAAAGCTAATTGATAACGCTATAAAAACAGGCCAGCCAGAAAACGGAGACTTTCAAATAACTACCACACGCGGCAATATTAAATGGATAAAAGTTTACATCAAGGCCGGTTTTGAGGATGGCAAATGCACAGTTATCTACGGAACCATTGAGGATATAACTGCACAAATAAACCTGATTAACAGCCTGGCCGAGCAGCAAGAACAGTTTCACCATGCATTCGACTACGCGCCTATCGGCATGGCGCTTGTTTCTACCCGAGGCGACTGGATCAAGGTAAACAACATGCTGTGCCAAATGCTGGGCCGGAAAGAACAACAATTGTTAAAAGAGACCTTTCAGAACATAACCCATCCGGATGACCTTGACAAAGACCTACAGCAGATGCACCAACTACTGGCCGGCCAAATCACCAACTACCAAATGGACAAACGGTATCTTGATGAAAGCGGCCATATTATATGGGCATCTTTACATGTCACTTTGGTTCGCGACCAGCAGGGCCAGCCGTTGTATTTCGTTTCCCAGATCCAGGACATAACAGAAAGAAAAAAACATTTGGATAGGCTGCAGGCGGATATAGAAGAACGCAAGCTCCTGGAACGCGAGCGCAGGCAGGCGCTGGAGATTATTAACGCTCAAAACGAGCGCTTGATGAACTTTGCTCACATTGTTTCTCATAACCTGCGGTCGCACGCCGGCAACATTCAGATGCTGACAGACATGATCCTGAAGGAAGAGGATGTGGACGAAAAAAACGAACTGATCGGTATGCTGGGAATAAACGCGGTCAACTTACTACAAACGCTGTTGCATTTAAACGAAGTGGTTGATGTGAATGCTGCGGGAGCAGAAAACCTCAAGCGACTAAATCTGGTCAAGGAGATTCGTAAAATCGGGACGGTATTGTCCGGGTCGCTGAAACAGGCGAGTGCCGAACTTTCTGTTAAGGTAGCATCAGACATTGAGATAGAATACGACCCGGCATACCTTGAAAGCATTTTGCTCAACTTACTGAGCAATGGCATCAAATACCGCAACCCCAAAAGACCGCTTAAAATCTTCATCCGGGCCTATACAAACGATGGACGGCTTATTCTTGAGATCGAGGATAATGGTTTAGGTATAGATCTTGACCTTTATGGCCAGAAAATTTTCGGCATGTATAAAACATTTCATGGCAATAAAGATGCCCATGGCATTGGACTATTTCTGGTCAAAAACCAGGTAGAAGCGATGGGAGGAAACATTACAGTGGAAAGCAGTCTTGGAGAAGGGACCATTTTTAGAGTCGAGTTTAAAAAAACTGCCCACTAAAACTTAAGGTGTTTCCTTGTCAAACTCCGTGTCAATACCAATAATTCTGATTGAATTTACTAATCATCCAATCCTTTTCCATTGAGAATTTGCTGCATATATTTTTCAACCCTTGCCTCCCGGGTTTTGGATTGTTTGGGTGCAGAAAAATAAAAAATGTATGCTCTTTGCCGTCCCGGTGTTAATGCCTCAAATGCTATTTTTAGGGCAGGGATATGATCTAATTTGTTTTTAAACTCTGCAGGTATGGCAAATTCCGAAGTCTTTTTAAGCTCCACTTTCAAACCGGCTTTTTCAACTTCAATGGCTTCAAAAATACAGGCTTTCAGTATGGGTTCCTGCTCAACTATTTCCATAATATTGGTGAACCGTATCTGGCGCGCTGCCTGCACATTCTCGGTTTGTTGTATCAGCAGACCATGATTGTTATGTAGCAATGCGCCTTTAAAAAACAGCAACGCGCAATACTCTTTAAAAACGTGTATTAATACAATGTTATTTTTTTGAACCGTGTAGCAAGGGCAGCCCCACTTCAATTCCTCGGTTAGTCCGCAGTCAAGAACTATCATTCTCAACCGCGCTATTTCTTCCAGCCACTTTTGGGCTTTATTGAAATAAAAATCAACTTTCGGATTCATGCTTTTCGTTGTATTAATATTAGCTGTTTGGACAAAATTCAGATCTTTAGCGAGCCGCGGAAACCCCTTGCAGCGTAGTAAGATTCTGCTCCGTTGTGGTAAACAAATACCGTATCATAACGACGATCGCAAAAAATGGCCCCGCCAAGTTTCCTGATATCTGCAGGTGTTTTCACCCAGCTCGATGTTTTCAGATCGAACTTGCCAAGTTGCTGCAATTCCCGGTATTGCTCTTCCGATAAAAGCTCAATGCCCATGGCAGTGGCCACGTCAACAGCGTTATTTTCCGGCTTAAATTCTTTTCTTGCCTCATGCGCTTCACGGTCATAACAAAGACTTCTGCGGCCTTTAGGGCTTTCTGCCGAACAATCATAAAAAATGTATTCGCCCGTTTGTTTATCATAACCAACAACATCCGGTTCACCGCCGGTTGTTTCCATTTCATTGAGCGACCATAGTTTTTCAATATCAGCTTCCAATTTTGCTTGTACTTTAGTCCATTCAAGACCTTTATGGCGGTTCATATTTTTTTCAAAACGGGCTTTTAACAGGCTGAGTAGTTCTTCACCTTGTTGTGGCGACAGCTCCTTTTTCATGTTATTCATTTATAAATTAACGGAAATTATTTTTCTATAATCAGGTCTGAAATACCATGACAAAATAACAAAAACAGTTTGCATAAATGGCACAATAATTCCTTATCCCGGCGAAGCCTTATAACACAAATTCTATCGTGGTTCTGTACAGGGCCATTTCCGGTCTATTGTCCAATTTATAGATATCCTTATAGGTTACAAATTTGCTATCATATACTTCACAAGCGTTTATGGATACTCTGAAACGGTTCAGGCGTTCTCAAAACGCTGGAAGTACGAGCGTTCAAGGGTTTCCCGGTGGTCGGGGTGGGCCAGCTCGATCAACGCCAGCGCACGCTGCTTTAAATTTTTACCGAACAGGTTTACGGTCCCGTTTTCTGTCACCACCCAATGTACATGCCCGCGTGTAGTAACTACGCCCGCGCCTTCCTTCAGGAATGGCACGATCCGGCTAACGCCTTTATTAGTCTGCGATGGCAGCGCTATAATGGGCAGCCCACCTTCTGACAGGGAAGCGCCACGGATAAAATCCATCTGGCCGCCGATACCCGAATACTGGTAAGTGCCGATGGAGTCTGAACATACCTGACCGGTGAGATCAATCTCGATGGCGCTGTTAATGGCGGTCACTTTTGGGTTTTGGCGGATGATGCTTGTATCGTTCACATAACTGATATCCATCACCCGTACAGCGGGATTGTCATTCACAAAATCATATAATTTCCGGGTGCCGGTTATAAACGACGTAACGGAACGGCCGATATTTAATTTCTTCTGGCTGTTGTTAATGATGCCCCGTTCTATCAGCGGGATAATGCCGTCTGAGAACATCTCGGTATGCAGCCCAAGGTTTTGATGGGTGGTCAGATTTTTCAAAACCTGGTCAGGGATAGCACCGATGCCCAATTGCAAAGTCGCCCCGTTTTCTACCATGGAGGCAACATGGTAACCGATCTTTTCGATCACCGCATTAGTTTGAAAATCATAGTTAACCTCGGGCAATTCGCTGTTATGCCACACCATCGCGTTGATTTTGCTGATGTGAACAAATCCTTCCCCGTGTGTCCGCGGCATTAAAGGGTTAACCTGCGCGATGACATATTTTGCGGTATCAACAGCGGCCCTCGCAATATCCACTGAAGTACCCAGCGAACAATAGCCATGCACATCCGGCGGAGAAACCTGGATCAGGGCGACATCGATCGGCAGTATGTTTTTTCGGAACAACTGGGGTATCTGGCTGAGGAAGATCGGCACATAATCACCGTCTTCACTGTTAACTACGTTCCGGGTAGCTGCGGAAACAAATAAGGAATTGAAAAAAAAAGATTTTCGATGCTCCGGCTTGTCAAAATTAACATTGCCGAGCGTGGTGATGCTAACCAGCTCCACATTATAAAGTTCCTGGTGCCTTGCCTGCAGCGCCTCGATAAGGCATACCGGGGTGGCGGCGCTTCCGTGAATAAATACCCGGTTTCCGGGTTGTACAATTTTCAGCGCTTCGGATGCTGAAAGATATTTTATTTCAATCATAATACGTTGTAAATGTTCCCGGTAAAAATAGACACGAGCCCAATGCCATGCCATGATCCTGAACAGGTAAAAAAATGATTGTTATCATAAGGTAATAACTGCTTGGTTTTTACCATCCCCGGCTAGTTGTTTGGCCAAAAAGTGATATCCGTCACATTTCTTTAGGTAAAGTATTATATTTTCTATTGCTTTAAAATACAGATATTTGTGATAGAAATCACTAACCCGATAAAAACAAAAAATGGAAAACGCGGCCCTTCTTAAAGCCATTATTGACAATGCCATCGATGGTATCATCACCATCAACGAACGGGGGGGCGTGGAGTCTATAAACCCAGCGGCTTGCAAGCTTTTTTTGTATACGCCGGAGGATGTGGTAGGAAACAATATTTCTATGCTGATGCCCCCTCCCTACAAGAGCCAGCATGATGAATATATCGCGCGTTATCAGCGTACTGATGATCCCCATATTATCGGCATCGGCAGGGAAGTAACCGGGCTGCGGAAAAATGGCACGACCTTTCCTTTCCGTCTCGGCGTAAGTGAGGTGTCCTACGCCGAACGTAAAATATTCGCCGGTTTTATACACGATCTTTCCAGGGAGAAGGAAGCAGAGGAACAATTGAAGGAATATGCCGCACACCTTGAAGAACTGGTGGAAAGCCGTACGCATTCCTTGAAGGAAACGGTAATGTCCTTGCAACAGGCTAAAGAAGAAGTAAGTTCGTCCCTCGTTAAAGAAAAAGAACTGGGGCAACTAAAAAGCCGCTTTGTTTCCATGGCCTCGCATGAGTTTCGAACGCCATTAAGCGCCGTTCAGCTTTCCGCCTCGCTCATCGAAAAATATGCCCAGCCTTATGATAACGAAAACATCAAGAAACATGTGGCTAAGATTAAAGGCTCTGTGGGCATCCTTACCGGAATACTCAATGATTTCCTTTCACTGGAAAAACTGGAAGCCGGCAAGGTGCAGGTAACCCGGGCGCAGTTTGACCTGGTTAAATTTTCAGAAGAGATCACCGAGGAGCTGCAGCTTGTGGCCAAGCAGAACCAAAGCATTATTTACCAGCATACGGGAACTGTCAGCCTGGTTAATCTTGACCAGAACCTGCTGCGTCATTGCATCACCAACCTAATTGGCAATGCCATTAAATATTCAGGCGAAAACACCTTTATTGAGTTTAATACCGAAATTAGTCCGGAGCGCTGTGTCCTCACCATCCGGGATAATGGCATCGGTATTCCGGAGGTCGACCAGAAACATCTGTTTGAGGCCTTTTTTCGCGCCCATAATACCGGGAGCATTCCGGGAACCGGACTTGGATTGAACATAGTGGCCCGCTATGCCGGCCTGTTAGACGGTAAGGTTGATTTTAAAAGTAACGTTAACCAGGGCACCTTATTCACCATTACATTTCCATTAGCATGAAAAAGAAAGTACTAATTATCGAGGATAACAATGACATTCGCGAAAACGTGGTGGAAATTTTGCAACTGGCCGGCTACGAGGCCCACGAAGCCAAAAACGGAAAAGCCGGCGTCGAACTTGCCCTCAGCCATTTGCCGGATATCATCCTTTGTGACATCATGATGCCTGAATTGGATGGTTACGGGGTACTGTATATGTTAAATAAAAACCCGGATACCGCCGCAATCCCCTTTATATTTCTCACAGCTAAAGCCGAGCGGGTTGATCTGCGGAAAGGCATGGAAATGGGTGCAGACGATTACCTGACCAAGCCCTTCGATGATATGGATCTTTTAAATGCAATCGAAACGCGACTGAAGAAAAAGGAATTACAAAAAAATTTTTATAGCAAGTCCCTTGACCGTTTGAACACACTAATTGGTAAGAACGAAGGCCTGAACGAATTGAAGAAAATTATACAGGAGCGTAAAAGTCGGCAGTTTAAAAAAAACCAGGTCATCTATTATGATGGTGACCGGGGTACGGGCATCTACCTGGTCATTAGCGGCAAAATCAAAACGATACGGCTCGCTGAGGATGGGCGTGAATTAATGACGGGCATTATTGGCTGTGAAGAATACCTGGGGGTTAATGCGCTGCTTTCCAATGAACCCTATACCGACACGGCTACCGCACTGGAGGATAGTGTGGTCTGCCTGATCCCGAAGGACCAGCTGGAACAGCTCCTCAACCTTTACCCGGAGGTTGCCCGTGAATTTATTAAACTTCTGGCCAACGATATCCGGGATAAGGAGGAGCAGCTCATGCAGCTCGCTTATCATTCGGTACGGAAAAGAATGGCAGAGGCTATGATCCGCTTATTCCGCCAACAGGAGGAGGCAACCGAAGGTTTTAAAATTACGCGCGAAGACCTGGCCGCCATGGCCGGAATGGCAACGGAGACCGTGAGCCGCACCTTGTCTGATTTTAAAGATGAGGGCCTTATCGAAAAGAAAGGCAGCCTGATCACCCTGCTGGAACCGGCGAAACTCGAGAAAATGAAAAACTGATAAGCATCATTAATTCAACTGATGCCGCTCATTCTACAGGCAAATCTGTAACGATAGCTTTGTTAATCAAAACTATTTCGAATGAAAGCGGTAGCTTATAGCATAAAACCTTTTGAAAAGGAATACCTGGCGAAGGCCAACCAGAAAAAACATGATATCACACTGATATCAAACCCACTGGGGCCTGACACAGCAATATTTGCCCAGGGAAAGGATGCCGTGATTGTTTTTACCAATGATGATCTGTCGGCAGTGGTAATTGAACAATTAGCGGCGCTTGGGATCAAATTTATAGTTACCCGTTCCTCCGGAACCGATCATATCGATCAAGCTGCCGCTGCAGCTTTCGGAATAAAAATCGCCAATGTTCCATCCTATTCGCCGCAGGCCGTTGCCGAACATGCTGTAGGAATGGCCTTCGCCCTGAACAGGCAGACGATGAAAGCCGATCAGAACAGTCATGAATTTGATTTCAGGAACGATGACCTGGTAGGTTTTAATTTTTCAGGGAAAACCGTTGGCGTGATTGGCCTTGGCCATACCGGTCAGGCTGTGGCAGCGATTTATCATGGGATAGGTTGTCGGGTCATTGGCTTCGACCTTAAATTCCCCCGAAACCTGCGCCACATCAAGCCGGTATCCCTTGAACTGCTGCTGCAAACTGCCGACATCATTTCCTTGCATATTCCACTAACCCCCGAAACGCGACATTTTATCAATCAGGAAACTCTGGAAATGATGAAACCAGGGGTCATGCTGATCAATACGTCCCTCGGCCGGCTAATCGATACGGCTGATGTGCTGACCGCTCTGGAAAGCCGGAAAGTCGGCTATTTGGGGCTGGACGTTTATGACTTTGAAAACGGATTGTTTTTTGAAGACCAGCAGCAAGATGCCGTAAAGGATGTACTCCTGGTTAAACTGATGAGCCACCCAAATGTGTTGATCACGCCTCATCAGGCTTACCTAACCCGGGAGACACTACAGGAAATTGCTGATCAGACCATTAAGAATCTGGACCTCTGGCAAGCCGGCAAATGTATTGGCAAAGCCTGTGTTTGCGCTAAAAATTGTAAAAATTCACCCCAACCTGAAATACCCCCATTATTGAATTATGGAAAACCGGCTTAAAGAACTAACCGACAAATACAACATTGCCGTACCGCGCTACACCAGCTACCCGACCATGCCCTATTGGGATAATGATACTTTTACGGTAAAATCATGGAAGGATTCTGTTAAACTTTCATTTAATGAAAGCAATCAGTCTTCCGGTATCAGCTTATATATACATCTGCCTTTCTGTGAAAATCTATGCACCTATTGTGGCTGCAACACCCGAATCACAAAGAACCACAGCGTGGAGGAGCCTTATATTGCGGCCGTGTTAAAGGAATGGAAATTATACCGCGATGTGTGCCGGAACATCCCAGTAATTCGGGAGATCCATTTAGGGGGAGGCACCCCGACATTTTTCAGCGTGGACAACCTGCATAAATTGATTGACGGGTTACTTGATGGTGTACATATCCACGAAAAGGCAGAATTCAGTTTTGAAGCGCACCCGGCCAATACCACCTTCGATCATTTACATACCTTATATGACCTGGGCTTCAGGAGATTGAGCCTGGGCATCCAGGACTTTGATCCTAAAGTGCAGTTTATCATCAACCGCCAACAGACCTTTGAGCAGGTTTTGACAACAACCTTGCAGGCGCGCCGTATAGGTTATACCTCTATTAATTATGATCTTATTTATGGGCTACCGCTCCAAAACCTTGATGGACTGATCAACACCATGAGTATTGTCAGCGGCTTGAAACCAGACCGCATCGCCTTTTACAGTTATGCGCATGTTCCCTGGATAAAACCCGGACAGCGCCGCTTTACCGAGGCCGACTTGCCTGACGCTGAAGCGAAAGTAAAGCTCCGCGAGATAGGCAGGAGCCTGCTGACTAGTTATGGCTACAAGGAAATTGGCATGGATCATTTTGCCCTGCCAGGAGATGAACTGCTCGAAGCGGCAGAATCTGGAGAACTTCACCGAAATTTTATGGGTTATACCCATCAGCATACTCAGCTCCTAATCGGGCTTGGGGTTTCCTCCATCAGCGACTCCTGGTACGGGTTTGCGCAAAATGTAAAAACAGTGGAAGAATACATGGCACTCATAGGTACCGGGGAATTCGCCCTGATGAAGGGGCACCTGCTTAGTGAAGACGACCTGATATTGCGCAGGCTCATCCTGGATATTATGTGCAAAGGTGAAACACAATGGAACCACAAGCCTGGCGAGGTTTTGTTTGAGGGATTGGTAAGACTACAGGGGTTGGAGGCTGACGGCCTGGTTGAGTTGAATCTGTCAGGCATTAAGGTCACACCACAGGGAAAGCCGTTCCTTCGAAACATCTGCATGTGCCTGGATGCCCGCTTATGGGCAGCACAGCCAACCACACAATTATTTAGCATGGCCGTTTAAACAGCAAATGTTTCCGTATCCTGATAAAGTCTTTGAAAGTAATTAATGACAAATAGCGACTCCGGTATTTGGTTTTGCCGGGCTGATACAAAATAACAAAGCCCGCTGAAAAATACGACCGGAAGGGAAAACAGGATATTGAGGTAACCAAATAAATGCCGAAAAGTCTGTTCGTAACCCGAAAGGTCGAAATATTCGGGGAAATTGAGCAGCATCACATAAAAAGCTGTTACAAACTTGCATTTAACATTTCACGCATAAAAATTATCCCTGTTTATGCGGTTTATGACCTTCGTCATTTATTTAACGGAAGTCAGTGGATAGCTTTGCAGGCAAATACTACAAATGGAAATCCCTGAGAATTTAGATCTAGCCGCTATTGACCCTCTTTTAAAGCTCCCTGTCTTCATTGAAAGATTTGATGCTTTAGGGTCCGGGCATGTATTGGTGGTTAGTAATGATGTTGATTCCAGGCCACTCTATCATCTGTTGGTTGCAGATCGTGGGCCGGATTTCCAGTGGGAGCCACTGGAAAACGGGCCGGAAAAATGGCGAATAAGGATTCTAAAAAGTCCGGTAAAAAACGATGAGGAAACAATAGGGAATATCATTTCACAGGATTATCGTAAATCACGGGCCTTAAAAAATCTTGGTATCGACTTCAGTTGCGGGGGGAACAGAACGCTCGACCAGGCTTTTGCAGGGAAAGAGATTACCATAACCCACGTTTTGCGGCAATGGGAAACAATAGATCAGCGGCCCTCAGAAAAAGGAATGAATTTTTTGAGCTGGGACATGGCCTTCCTGACCAGATATATCATACAGCTTCACCACCGGTATGTCAGTACTCAAACCAAATTTATTACCGAACTGGCTTTTAAAGTAGCCGAATCAAACAGTCATCGAAACCCGGAGATCAAAGAGATTGCGGAGCTGTTTGCGCATACGGGAAAAATATTTGAAGAAAAAGATCAAAATGAAGAAAAAGTATTATTCCCCTATATAATTAAGTTATCAGAAGCCAACACAAATGGGGCCACACTAAAAGCGGCAGGGATCGGGCCTATTTACATAGCTGTCTCCCTATTACAGGTTGAAAGTGAAAAAGTAGTAGCGGGTCTGTTACAGATCAGGCAGCTTACCAACGATTACATTGCGTCGGCATATACTTCCAGTACCTGCCCAATCTTATACAAACTATTGGCCGCCTATGAAGACGATGCCCTTTTACATCTTCACCTGGAAAATAACATCTTATTTCCGAGGGCTATCAAAACCGAAAATAGCCTGCGTTCAAAAAACAAAATATCCTAAATACTCAACTGATGAATTATTTAGCTAATTAAAATAATATGAGCCACACATTTCATATCCCTGTTTTAGGGTTGGGCTACTCTATTGATACGCCTTTAAAGGTTGCCCGTTACGGCATTTCCTCCACGATGTCCATTGTAGACGATGAACTGATAGAAAGGATGCGTCAATATCATGCCCGGTTAAACGGCGAGGACTTCGTTCCCGTTTATAAAAAGGATGAAGACGCCAGAGCCCGGCGGATTACGTTGTACCTGGACTTGGTTGACCGGCTCGTAGCCCGCCAATTTGAAGCGCTGAAGGCTATGCCATTTGAGGCTGGCAATGATCTTTGCCGGTATTTCGAGCTGTTACCCGAAAACACGAGGCTAAGGCAAGGATATGATTTAATGCTGGAGTTTACGGAGGGTATCCAAAAAAGTTATTTCCAGGATTGGCTGAGAAGCGAAATGCAACCCGGGGCAATAGACGTAAATATTATGTCCAAGGTGGATAAAATGAATTACACGGTGACCGGAGAGCCTAGTGGAGAACTGAACACTGACGCCCTGGCGGCGCTTCGGGGTTTCGCGCAAAGCAACCTGCAATCATCTGTGATCATGTCTGCGGGAATGAATCCCCGCCTTTACAGTTACCTGGAAACGTTTGCCGATTTTTATCCGTCAGAAAATGGTATCCTCCGTAAAAAAGTTATCTTGAAAGTGAGCGATTTCCGTTCGGCATTTATCCAGGCCAGGTTTTTGGCCAAAAAAGGCATATGGGTATCTGAGTTTCGGGTAGAATCAGGGCTTAATTGCGGTGGCCATGCTTTTGCGACCGAAGGATTTTTACTTGGGCCGATACTGGAAGAGTTTAAGCAAAGGCGCCAGGAAATGGTGGAAGAGCTTTTTATGGGATACCGGCAGGCGCTTGTTGAAAAAGGGATTGCTTGCGCCAAGGCGCCTGTGCAAAAGTTAAGTGTACAGGGCGGGATTGGCACCGCATTGGAAAACAAGTTTTTACTGGACCATTACCAGGTTGATGCTACCGGGTGGGGCAGCCCCTTTCTGCTGGTGCCCGAAGTAACTAACGTCGATAAAGGGACTCTGCAGCAACTAGAGCATGCCTCCCAAGAAGATTATTACATCAGCAGCGCATCGCCGCTGGGCATCTTATTTAATAATTTCAAAAAGAGCACCTCAGAAACGCTACGTCTGAAGCGGCTGGAAAACAATCGTCCGGGAAGCCCCTGCACGAAGAAATATTTATGTACGAATACCGAATTTACCGAAAAACCGATCTGTACCGCTTCTCGCGAATATCAGCAACTGAAATTGAAACAATTAGCGTCGGCCGGCCTGCCGGAAACGGAATATGAACAGGCATACCAATCCGTTGTAGAAAAAATTTGTCTTTGCGAAGGGCTTTGCGCCTCCACTTATATCAAATATGATATGCTTAAACCCCGTGAAAATAATGCAGTCGCGATATGCCCGGGACCAAACCTCGCGTATTTTTCACGGATCTATACTCTGGAGGAAATGGTCAGACATATTTATGGGACAACAGACCTGCTTGAAAAGATAAGGCGCCCGCACATGTTTATCAAAGAGCTGAATCTTTATATAGATTACCTGCAGCATGACTTGCAATCGCAGTTAAGGGAACTGAGCGATAAAAAACGGAAACAGTTGACAAAATTCAAATTACAACTGCAGGAAGGTATCAGTTACTACCATATCCTTTTTGCAGATTCAGCCAATCAAACTTCCCAAATATTTAAAGATTGGCTCGGTGAACTTTCAAGCGCTGAAGCACAACTGCTCGGCATAGAAATTTAATTATAGTTGTACAGGCACCATTCTATAGGAACGATGCCTGTGCATAAACTATTACTACACTTAAGGTCTTTTTGGAAGTATCATCACCGGTAGGGTAAGATGGTGGGTTACAACTTTATTTTGCCCTCTTTTAAAGAATCGCGCCATTTGCTCCCGGGGCTGCTGTACAATTGCCAGCAGGTCTGTTCTTTTATTGACTTTCAGCCAGTCCCAGTTTTTTTGCATGTCAGTATCGGGGATACTGCGGAAATATACCCCACCACAATCCAGTTTTTTATACAGGTCGCGATGGAGGCTTTCTTCCGCTTTCTGAATATCGGTGTTTAAAGGGTTGCTATTCAAATGGGCTATCATCAGTTCGGGTGCGAAACTTTCCAGCAGGCTGCCAAGCTCCGCAATGGAATTGATATCCTCTTCGTGAAGCTGAGAAGCAAATGCTATTTTTTCATAATTACGCAGGCGCGCAAATTCTGGAACGACCAGAACGGGCACCGTTGCCCAATCGATAATGCGGCTACAGGCATCACTAAGGATAAAAGTCGCCAGGTCGTTTTCTCCATCTGGTGCTGTAACGATCAGCGAAATTTCTTCGTTCCGCATAATGGAGGTCATGATATCTACGGGTTCTGTGCTGTCGTTGTCAAATTCCACTTCCGGTAGAAATGAACCGGGAAAAGTATTGGTCAGCAGTTCCTGCTCCATACGACGGGCGAAACAGGAAAGAATAGGCTCTTGTTCGGCAGCTAAATCCTGTTCACCTGCCGGGACCCGTTTCATTAGGGATGGGACGGCGCTTATACTGAATAGCAGCACTTTCGCTTTCATTTTTTTGGCCATATGTAGGGCGGCCCGGGTCGCGTGTGTGGAGTTTTCAGAAAAATCGGTCAATACAGCAATGGTCTTCATGTTTTACGTTTAGGGCAAAGTGATTTTTATTGGCAACAGGATGGATTCGGTATAGTCAAATAGCTCCTTTTTGGTTGAGCGTAAACCTGCAAAAAGGGTGTCCAGCTCATTTTGCAGCGCATTGTATTGGTCCAGGAAATCCAAGTGCATTTCTTTTTTTAAGTCGCCGATATAGGGTTCGAGAAACGCGAGGAACAGCGGAATTTTTGTTTTCATTTGCGCAAGCTGGGTTTCCTGGGTCTGGATTTTCAATTCAAATTCTTTCTTACGCGGCTCAACTATACCTTCTGGCTGGTAACGGCTGAGGATATTCCGGAAGAAATTTGTTTCTGTTTCGAGGAAAGAAATGTCCTGCAGCCAGTGTGTGGCCTGGATATAAACCTCTTGTAATTCGGTTTCCAGCTCAGTATCGGGGGTTAATGTTTTCATAATATATCTTTTTTCGTCAGGATATTTGTTTTCATTTCTTTCGATCGTTTACTGAACGTAAAACTCCGCAATCGTCGGCGGTTAAAAAGTGATGTTGGTCATTTACGGATGTGATCCTCTAACGAAACCGGGAGAGATAATTCGGTCCAACCTTTAACCGATATCGGATTTATTGGGCGACCAAGAACATTTTTGGCGCAATAGATGTTATTACTGTAACTGTCCCAGGGACACGTGATACACCTGGGACACCTTGGGACACTTTAAATCTTAATTAGCTGAAAATCAACTATTTTAAACAATTGCCAAATAAACTAATTATTTAATTAACGTGTTTAGCGACTGAAAAATAAGCGGCTTGCCGATTTGATATTATGCTGAATATCACCCCTCCGGGTGATTGCTGTCATTCTTCCTACGACCTGTATCTGCCATTTTTGCCATATCATCAACACTAAATGTTAAGGTTATGAAAAAGATTTTAGTACCGACTGATTTTTCACCGACCGCCAATAATGCCGCACAATATGCGCTTCACCTGGCGGCCCCGCTGAGAGCGGATATTATACTTTGCAATGCCATGCTGATCCCGATAGAAGCAACGGGCTCTGACCAGGTTGCCTGGGCACTGCAAGACTACGATGCCGTAAAAACAGACACGACTGAACAATTGCAGCAGGGGGTAAGAAAACTTAAACATCGGCTGAAGGAGCACGTCGCATTTTTTCCGGATGATTTCAAGCCTGAAATTACCTTTACCAGCGAGGTTGGCTTGGTTAGTGATGTTATCCGGAATGCGCTGGATAAGCATGGCGCGTCGCTGGTCGTGATGGGCGTATCCGGAGCAGGTAGCCTCGAGCGTTTTTTTATGGGCAGCAACTCCTGGGACGTGATATCAAAGGCAGCCTTCCCGGTATTGTTGATCCCGCCGGAATATATATTCCGGCCTTTAAAAAAAATAGCCTTTGCAACAGATCTCGACAAACGTGATATCAATATCTTGCATACCATGGCTTGCTTTGCCAAAACAATGGATGCAGAGATCCAGATCAATCATATCTCGGATGACAACTATGAGCAGGGCGAGGATAGGTACAAGGCTGATGTTTTTATGGCCGAGCTTTGTAAAAAGATAAGCTATCCGAATATTCGATATCGCCACATTAAAAGCACGGATGTGGATCATGGGCTTAATTGGCTGCATGAGCATGGGCAGGTGGATATGCTGGTGATGGTTCACCGTCAACTTCATTTTTTGGCGCGGTTGTTTTCAGGCAGCCATACCCAGAAATTGGCAAGGCATGTAACCATTCCCTTACTGGTTTTTCCTCCTGAATATGGTGCGGCGATTTAAGATCGCATAAAAAACTTTGAGTTTCCTTCTGAGGCACAGGATGTGTTTCAGAGGGGGTTCAACTGCCGGGCCTTAAGCCCGGCTAGCTTTTTTCAAACCGTCCTGTTTTTTCTCTTAATTTGAGCCGGTAGACCACCAATTCTACTGTCGTTCCTACATCACTGTCGCTCTCAGTGAATCCATGTGAAGGATGACCCTCCGGGCTGGTGACCAGCGGCATAAGCCGGTGGATGATACCCTGCATGGCCTGTTGTCTTTCTTCCATATCGGTAATTTCCTCATAAGTGCCTTGAGCAATTACACTTTGCCAACTGAACACACTGCGGATATCATCGACTTCAAAACAGATCTCCGGATTTTCCCGCATCATACGAATCTTTTTTCCCGCTGCGGAATGGCTGTAAACGTAACCGTCATGATAAACATAATTGACCGGTACAAGGTAAATTTCACCATTCGACTGGCAGGCAATCCTTCCGATTACCTGTTCCTTTAGTAGTTTTTCTATCTGGGTTTCATTAAGCTTACCTAACATCACAATTGGTTTTAATAGTCATAAAAGATTTCCATAACACAAAATTAAGTGTTGCGCTAAATCTGGCAAATGACGGTTGTTAACCTGCCAGGTGATTTTTATCACCTTTTATATATGATTTAAAGGTCCCCATTACTCAGAACGCAGGATCAATGGGTGCGGCCCGGTTTTCAGCACTTCGCCACTTTGGATTCCTTTAAATAACCGGCTGATTCGCCGATTGTTCTAGTACCCTTTTGGAAAAATTGTTAATTGCCCAATAGCTATATAATAACCGGGTATTGTGCTCCGTCCATATTGATGGTCGTACCTGTAATATAACTGGCCTTTTCAGACCCAAGAAATAGAACAAGATCTGCAATCTCTTCAGGCTTGGCCATACGGCCAATAGGGATTTTCTGTAAAGCTTTCTCTATCGCTTCTACTACCGTGATGCCTGAAAAACGTGCTTCAGCATCCATTCCCTCACTAACCCGACCTGTTTCTGTAAGCCCCGGATTGATGCCAACAACGCGGACGCCTGACGACGCATATGCATTACCAAGCCCGGCAGTTGCAAGCATTAATGCCGAATTCGCTGCGCCGCCTGCTAAATGAGTAGGGCTGGCAACCCTTCCACCAGATCCAATGATATTAATTATAACACCCTTGCCTCGTACGGCCATTAATTTGATAACAGGATCAAGTACATTTATTGTGGAGAAAAATTTTGCATCCATTGCTGCCCGCCAGGAAGCAGGCTTGAGTTCTGCTACTGGTGCGCGCTTTGCCGCACCTGCTGAATTAACAAGAACATCTATAGGGCCAAACTCTTTTGAAATATGTTCAACAAAGTCATTAGCCTGATTTTCATCCGAGAGGTTTGCGCTAAAACCAATCGCACCGGGAAGCTCAATTAACGCCTGATCTATATTGGCTTGTGAACGAGAGCAGATGAAAACGCGCGCTTCATGTGCAAGGAATTGTTTAGCACACGCCAGACCGATTCCTTTTGACCCGCCTGTAACAACAACAATCTTCCCTTTATACTTATCTGTGAGTTCGCTCATATATCTTAATCATTCCCGTTAAGTTCAAGTATGCCATGCGTTAATTAATCCACGCCATATTTCCTATCTTGGCAACAAAAATAATATATATTCACTTTCCCGGATTGGTTCAATCAAATTTAAAATGAGGGTTGGCTATTAGTCAGCCCTCACAGGGCATAGTAATCCGTAGTTTCCAACTACGGATAGCGGGCATTTCCGGATGACAATATTGGCCAATGCTTAATGGCGAGCTAACAAAACCCTGATCATAGATTGATGAAGGAGGTAAGCGCGGACGCTCACAATGATTGGTCTGTTTTATACGCACGTGGTTTGGTTGTCAACCAATAATTATTCATGCATTTTTATTATCAAAAGTAAAAAAACAAGGTTCTATTTTAAATTAAATCAATTTATTGACCCTTGTTTATTTATTTTATCTAAGACATCCATAGCACCATCTACTACTCTTAACACAAAAAATTGTTCGGCATCTTCAATATTAACAATCCATGCACTTTTTTCTCTAATGTCTATTTTAAGAGTGGAGGTAATTG
>NZ_JAQBOW010000106.1 GCF_028287845.1 Mucilaginibacter sp. | reverse complement strand
CACTAGCCGATACAATGCATCGATATTTTGATTGATTGTATTAAAATTATTGTTTATTAAGTTAGCATTAGGTAAGTTCTTTTCCAGTTTATCAACCTTAGCTTCAACACCTTTAACCAATGTTCCTATGTTATAATAGTCCATTGTTCCAATGGCAGAGCCACATTTACTACATTGTACAAATAATAACTTATAATTAGATTTAGAGGGAGAATTTTCTACTAATTCAAAAAAAGCATTTTCGCATTTTGGGCATTTTGAATAGGCCATTGTATTGGGGTTTAAGGTATTAATAAATGTACAATGTTTAATTCTCAATTGCAAATCCCCACTGATGGCGCATTTGTACCCCGCGTCTCAACATCATATACAATTGAATGTCCTACGTAGAGATTGCTTCGTTCCTTATAATGATGTATTTTTAAGTTGTTGATTGTTAATGAATTAAAATTGTCATCTAACATAGTGGGAGATCTATACACGCGCTAAGCAGACGGATTGAAATGTATAGATTTCTCGCTACCGCTCGAAATGACAGCGGTTTTTTTATATAGTTTCCATTTTTTACACGTCATTACGATTTTTTCAGGATTGGCCCTCATGGGTACTACAAGGACGTAGTCTACTATTTCAGGATATCGGTTTAGCTAATTCTGTACTTAAAACAGCCAATACATTAGCTGTTACATTTCCAAAAAACGACACACCTGATGCGCCATTTTGCAGGGCCAGCCTTATACCCTCCCCTAACTCGTCATCGCTTTTAAAATCTGATAAATAAAGGCCTGCGTATAACGGGAAGGAACCGTTTAAGAAATGTATGCCCTCGGTAACGGCGTCGCCAATCCAGGTTACTTGTTCTTTATAAAAGCCATGATAGGTCATGGGGCAAATACCATCCAGTTTCCAGTTTGTCCAGTCCTGCCGCACATTACGGCGCGCAATTTCGGGCGTGGGGAACACCGAGGCGGTAATTGTTTTTTTATGCTGATGGGCAACTGCCGATAAGCTATTTACTATACGGGTAATGGCATTATACCTGAATAGCCGCCACGAAAGGCTGGCTTCCGGGTATTGAATATCGTTCAGGTCGGTACCATACTCTTCTTTAAATTTAGCTTTGCAAACATCGCAATAACAATAATCATATTCGGGCAGTTCTTTGGTTTGGTCTATATGGTAATTGTCCCACAGGTTAACGGGCAATATCACATCGCAAAAACGCACATAATCCAGGTGGATACCGTCTACATAATCCTTATCCAAAGTATCGCTCACATACTTCTCCAAATATTGTTGTACTTCATCGCGGGATGGGCACAGCCAGCGATAGTAATTTACATAAGGGGGCTTATCGGCACACGATTCGCCTTTACGGTTTTTGCTGTACCAATCGGGATGGGTACTTACCAGGTCGGGCCAGTTCATTGTCCATACCCAACGGTGCGCTTCTAACCCGGCTGCTTTAGCCGCGCGGAAGTGTCGCTCGCTATCATATTCAAAAAACAAGCCGGTTATACCTGCAGCTTTAAAGGAAGCGTAACGTGTTTTAAGATCATCATCTTTATCCCGCTGGTTGGGGTGCGACCATATCCAATTTTTGTGTTTTTTTTGATGCTTCTTAAATTCAATATCCTTTGCGGTGCTGCTTAAAGGCAGCTGAGCAGCTGCACCCATTAATAACCCGGCTTTTAAAAACTCGCGCTTATTCATCTGATCAGGGGATACGGTTAACTGCCTAATTCAACAATCCTGTCAAACTCCTCACGCTTTAGGCCCATTACAGACAGGCGTCCCTGCCTTACCAGGCCAACATCTTTTAAACGCTCATCAGCTTTTACCTGCTCCAGGGTAACGGGATTCTTTAAACCCTCTACAGGTGCAAGGTCAACAACCACCCAGTTTGGGTCGGTGGTGGTGGGGTCCTGGTAAAACTCTTTAACCACTTTAGCTATGCCTACCACGGCTTTACCCTCATTGCTGTGATAAAACAACACCAGGTCGCCGATTTTCATTTCTCTCAGGTTATTGCGTGCCTGGTAATTGCGCACGCCATCCCAAAAGGTGCGGCCATCTTCATTAAATTTTTCCCAACTATATTTATGCGGCTCAGATTTTACTAACCAATGGTTCATTTATTTCTTTGTTTTTGATACTGTAAGAGGTGTTTTTCCTGTCGCTAGAACGACTAGCGACAAAAGTGGCGACAAATTAGCCATTTTTATGAAACAATTAAAGCAATCACTTCAAATCCATGTGTGGGAAGATTACGAGTTTTATTTACACATCCCACACAATTTTATCGGTTCTAATAAGCCCTTTAATAGTGCTCCACCACGGGAAATGGATCGTAAATGATTGGCAACAATAAAAGAACATTTAGTGTATGGTAATGAGCTGGCTACAATACGAGTTCTGGCACTCGAGAAGTAAAAATAACGGGTGCTGTAATCGCAGATATCAGCTCGTGTCTAAAATCACTCTTTGTGACATTAACCGCCCCAAATTGAGCAAACCAGCTATTAGCATCTCCGGTAATGTGCAGCTTAAATCCATCTTCCTTAAGCTTGGTTAATAAATAACAAAACGCAACTTTACTAGCGTTATCAATAGTTCTAAAGAGGCTTAAAGTTATAAAATAACCATTTAAAGCAACTCCCAAAACACCACCTACAAGCTCACCATTTTGATAGGTCTCAAAACTATGGGCTATCCCCATTTTATGAAGTTCTAACATAACCTTAATGTATTCAGTGGATATCCATGTACTTGTTTTCTTCCCCCTTGGTTTCGAACAATTTATTATTGTTTGTTCAAAATCAGCATTCATTTTTATTTCAAATCGTTTGTCTAACTCTTGTAGCCTATCTTTTTTTAAGCAACGTAATAAATCATTCCTTATTTTAAAATCAGCAACGTGTATAACTGCTCGGGGATCGGGATCATACCACATAAAGATCTTATTATTATCGACTTGAGGCATAGGAAAAGTACCTTGTAAAAATCCCTGTATCATAATATATGGGGTTAATTTAGCCTGCGCATGAGACCACAATAAAGCATCTTCCTGACCTCCAGACACCTTTACCAAACCCGAATGAAGTAACTGTTGAAGTAACCTTTTTGCGGGACCTTTAAATCTTGTAGGAACTATAGCTGATACTGCTTTTGGCAAAAACCCCATATCCGTGATATTTTAACAAAATAAACAAAAAGCCTTTCCTTAAAATTAACCATTTAATTTTAAAAAAAACAACGCTAAAAAATATCTATCACTCTATCACAAAATTTTTTAATTTTTTTTTAATGCAATATCTTAAACATCAACTCCTTCATTAACCCGCCATGGTCGGTACTTGATTCAACGCCTTTACTTTTCACGTCATACTCGCGCAGATAACTGATGATCTGCATGGTTTTGCCGTATGGATAACTGCGCGCCGCCTGCTCATAATCCTTTACAAAAAACGGACTAATACCCAATTCGCGTGCAAGGTTTTGTTGTGATTTATCTTTTGAGTAATGGTATATAAGCACTTTTGTAAAAAAGTTATTTAAGTTACCCAGCACCAATACAATGGGGTTAGCTTTTGGGTTTGCCTCGAAATAATTGATGATCTGATTAACTTTTAAAGCGTCTTTTCTACCCAGGGCGGTTTGCAGCTCAAATACATTATACTCTTTACTTATGCCAATATTGTCGTGAATATGCTTTAGCGTAATCTCCTGCCCGGCAACTACATTTAGCATCAGCTTATCCAGTTCATTTACAATTTTCGACAAGTCATTACCCAGGTATTCGGCCAGCATCAAAGAGGCTTGTTGATTAATTTTATAGCCCTTTTCGGTCAGATAACCTTCTATCCACGCCGGTATCTTACTATCATACAAAGCCGCCGATTCAAAAACCAGCCCGTTCTTTTCTATCGCTTTATAAGTTTTTTTACGTTTATCAAACTTGCCGTATTTATAACAAAATACCAGTATGGTGCTGGGCAGCGGGTTTTCCAGGTAGCTTAATAATGGGTTAATGCTTTTCTTATCGTCGCTGTCGTTGCCCCATTTCATTTCCTGTGCTTCTTTTACCAGCACTACCTGGTAGTCGGCCATCATGGGGTAACGTTTGGAGGCGTTAAGTACGGTCATTACATCTGTGTCCTTGCCGTATAATACGGTTTGATTAAAGCCCTTCTCGGCATCGGGCAATAATTTATGTTCAACAAAGTTACTTACGAGGTCTATAAAATAGGGTTCATCCCCATGTAACAGGTATATGGGTTTATATTTACGGTTTTTAAGATCTTTTAAAATATCAGCAGGAGTCATTAAGTCAAAAGTAAAAATTCAGAAGTCAAAAAAACATAGTGTTAGCAAGTAAATTTAACGAATAACGCTTTTGAATTTTTACTTTTGAATTTTAACTTACAAATGCTGCAGCCGCTTAACCTTCCGCCTCATCCGTTTAAAATAACCGACGAAAACGGGCAGCTATCTTTATTTGATGAGATCAGGAAAAAGAATATCATTATTACTCCCGAAGAATGGGTGCGCCAGCATTTTGTACAATATCTGATCAAACAAAAAAACTATCCAAAATCATTAATTAAACTGGAAGGCGGCCATAAATTACACGGCAAGCAAAAACGATCTGATATTATAGCTTTTAATTCGGCAGGCGAGAAGATCCTATTGGTTGAATGTAAGGCACCTTCAATACCTATTGATCAAAAAGTGTTTGACCAGGTGGCGCGTTATAACATCGTCCATAAAATAGTTTTATTAGCCGTTACTAATGGTTTGCAGCATTATTATTGCCGCATAAACTTTGAGCAGCAGGGCTATAAGTTTATTGAGGAATTACCGGACTACCAGAATATTTAAGGGTTGCAGCACCAGGTAACTTTGCTACCAAAGTTTGTATCTTTTCAAACAGCTCATTCGGTTTAAATGGTTTTGAAACATAGTCATTCATACCACATTTTTGCACACGTTCCCTGATATCAAACAACGCGGATGCTGTTAAAGCAATAATAGGAATATCTGATTTTTCAGGATTGTGCATTTTACGTATTTCCATGGCGGCATCAAAGCCATTCATAACGGGCATTTGCAGGTCCATTAAAATAATATCAAAATTACCATATTGTACCAGTTCAACCGCGCGTTCACCATTTTCGGCAACAGAAGGTACAATGTTCCATTTAGAAAGCAGCTTTTTCATCAGTATTACGTTAACCTGGTTATCCTCGACAATAAGCATGCGTATAGCACTCAATGTTTCACCATTTTCAGCTATCCATTGTGGCTGATTGTCTGTACTTGCTGCATAAACTTCTGTTGATACTGGAAACTCCATATTAAATGAAAACTCAGAGCCCACACCGGGCTTACTTATTGCTTTAATTTTAAACCCCTGTAATTCTAACAAACGCTTAACTATAGCTAAACCTAACCCTGTACCTCCATATTGGCGTGTAGTACTTATTGATTCTTGTATAAAAGGTTCAAAAATTATATCCAGGCGGTTCTGTTCAATTCCAATGCCTGTATCTTTAACCGAAAAGCTTACGTTTACCCGGTTATCTCTATCCTCTATACAAGTAACTCTAACCAATATATTACCTTCGGCGGTAAATTTAATTGCATTACTTACCAGGTTAAAAACAATTTGTGTTATACGGGTAGGATCGCCAAATACCATTTTCTTCCTAAGCACACTGTCAATGTCTAATTTAAATAACAAGCCTTTTGTCTGCGCAGTCATCGTTAGCCCGCCACAAATATTTTGCATCAGCTCGGCCAAATTAAATCTGATGTTTTCAAAAATCAATTTGCCCGACTCTATCTTATTAAAATCCAACACATCATTAACAATAGATAACAAGTTACCGGCCGAAAATTTAAGCACTTCCAAATTCTCCACCTGGTCTGCTCTTGGATTACCGGTTATTAATAAATCACTCATACCAATAACAGCATTAAGCGGTGTCCTTATCTCATGAGACATAGTTGAAAGAAAATCAGATTTTGCTTCGCCCGATTTCTGTGCCTTTACTATAGCCTTTTCAAACTCAACATTAAGTCCGCTTTGTTTATCACTGGTTTCTTTAAGCTCTTTTATGGTTCTTATAAATGCACTATAAAAATGGCTGTGTATAAAAATTATCAATATAAAACTGGCAAATACGCCTATGATGGTAGTTGATTCATCTACTTTTTCAGGTTTCAGATCAATTACATAATCATTATTATACTGCAATATAAATAGGGCTACTACAGGTATAATATTTACCAAAGAGTAAATTAAGCCAAATTTTTGCCCCAGCATATAAAAGCTGAACAGCAATATCATGATGATAGCCTCTACGGTAACAACATTTACATTTTGTATGGCTATAAAAATATTAGCCAGGTTAGCAAGAGTGCCTACAATAAGTATAACGTGCGAAATAACCGTCCAGCGGGGTTTATAAGTTAAAAACTTAAATAAAATTGCAGAAGCAACAAGCAATACACCTGTTATTATACTTAGAATTGTATGGTGTTGGTATAAAACGTCGGCCAGTAATATAAACAAGGTAAAGAAAGACAATACCAAGCCATAATATAATAAACGCAAACGATCACTATCAAGGATTGACAAATCATTTGACAGTATCCTTTTAATCGAAAAATCAAAAAAACGCACCCTCTTGCTCATGTAAAGCTATTTTGCAGCTATGCTTATACCCTTTGGATTTTGCAATTAATGATTTACTATTAATTTAAAACCCAATACCGGCTATAACATTCAGTGCAATTAGCTTGCCAATGCTGATAAACTTTCTTCCAATATTTTCAGTTTCGCCTCCGCATCAGCTTTTTTCTTTAGCTCTACCTCAATTATCTCGGGCTTGGCGTTGCTCATAAATCGCTCGTTAGAAAGTTTTGCATTTACAGATCTTAAAAATCCATTTAAATATTCTTTCTCTTTTTGCAGGCGTTCCGCTTCTGCCAAAGGATCGATATTTTCGTTTAAAGGCACATAAAACTCATCTGTTGATATTAAAAAGCTACTTGCTCCGCTTATCTTATCATTAATCAAATTTAACTCGCTAAGGTTTGCCAGCCTGGCAATAATTGTTTTGTAAGATGAATAATCAATGCCCGAATTTGCTTTAACAGAAAGTGTTAAGGTTTCTTTAGGGGATATTTGTTTGCTGTTTCGAATATTTCGAATATGGGTAATTATTTGTTTTACTATTTCTACGTTGCCCAACAATTGAGAATTTATTTCCCCATTTGCTGGCAATTGGGCTACAATGCAACAATCCATAGTAGTGCGTTTGCCAAATAGTTCATCGTGCCATAGCTCTTCGGTAATAAAGGGCATAAACGGATGAAGTATTTTTAGAATGTTTTCAAAGAATGTTATGGTGCGGTTATAGGTTTGCTTATCAATTGGTTGTAAATAAACCGGCTTTATCATCTCTAAATACCATGCACAGAAATCATCCCATACCAATTTATAGGTAACCATTAATGCTTCTGATAAACGATATTGAGCGAAGTTGTCTTCTATTTCTATTAGCGCCTCATTAAAACGGCTATCAAACCAGTCAATTGCAATTTGGTTAGGATTTGGCAGCTTTTCATCAACCTCCCATCCTTTAACTAAACGGAAAGCATTCCATAGCTTATTATAAAAATTACGTCCTTGCTCACAATAGCTTTCATCAAACATCAGGTCGTTACCGGCAGGCGAACTTAACAACATCCCTACCCTAACGCCATCAGCGCCATATTTTTCTATCAGGTCCAAAGGATCTGGCGAGTTGCCTAATGATTTTGACATTTTACGTCCCAGCTTGTCGCGCACTATACCGGTTAAATAAACATTTTTAAATGGTATTTCGCCCCTAAACTCGTGCCCGGCCATGATCATCCGCGCTACCCAGAAAAACAATATTTCGGGCGCGGTAACCAAATCATTAGTTGGATAATAGTAGTTGATGTCGGCATTATCAGGGTCCTTAAATCCATCAAATACAGATATGGGCCATAACCATGAGGAGAACCAGGTATCAAGAACGTCTTCATCTTGTACCAAATCCTCAGCTTTGAGATTTGAAATTTGAGATTTGAGATTTTTTGCCTCTTCAAAAGCTTCTTCTCTTGTTTTAGCAATGATATATTCGCCATTAGGCAGGTACCATGCCGGTATTTGTTGCCCCCACCAAAGCTGCCTGCTAATGTTCCAATCCCTCACATTTTCCATCCAGTGACGATAGGTGTTACCAAACTTTTCCGGAATCAGTTTAATATCGCCATTCAACACATAATCTAAAGCAGGCTTAGCCATTTCTGCCATCTTGCAAAACCATTGCATTGATAGTTTAGGCTCAATAACCGCGTTTGTACGTTCAGAAAATCCAACCTGCGATTTATACTCTTCTACTTTATCCAATGCGCCTGCTTCTTCCAGCAGGGCTATAATTTTTTTGCGTGCTGCAAATCTATCCTCGCCAACTAATATTTGCGCCTTTTCATTCAGCGTGCCATCATCATTTAAAATATCAATAACAGGCAGGTTATGTTTTTGGCCTAACTCATAATCATTCAAATCATGCGCCGGGGTAACTTTTAAACAGCCGGTACCAAAATCCA
>NZ_JAQBOW010000098.1 GCF_028287845.1 Mucilaginibacter sp. | reverse complement strand
AAAATCGGTACTTACTAAGGTAATTACGTTTTAGAGTAAGATCGTTGTTTATATTCCGCATAACTTTTAGCTTTATTCTTTAAAGCTAATTCTGTTACCGAATTATCTGACCTTTACAATTGCGAGGTACGAAGCAATCTCTACGTAAGCTAATCAATATCAACAAGGACTTATCCACCTAATATATGTGCTATGTGTACGCGTTACTATTACGCACAATTGAATGTCCTACGTAGAGATTGCTTCGTACCTCGCAATGACGGCGCGGAGAAGAAACGTAATGACACAATATCATCAGGCAATTTGTTTCATCTTGTTTCACCACCTAGAAATCACCCGATTTGCAATTATTTGATTATCAGTAAATTAAACAACAATTACGCATAAAAAAACAGACGAATAAGTTGTTACATTTTGCTACATCACTTTTTCACAATTACCTAATAACCAATACATTAAGTCAAAATCTTGTTACACTTGTTACATTTTGTTTCACCACACGTGTAACAAAGCTGATATTGCGTGTGCGTTCCCTTTTTGCTATTATTTGTTTTTAATCGTAATTTGAGCGCAATTAACTGAACTAATGAAAAGACTACTCCTTACCTTATTTGCTTTTGCACTACTTGCAGGCGCAACAGTTGCACAAACTGTACAAAAACCTATTTATTACGTGGTTTCGTTCCCAAATGCGGCGCATCACGAGGCCGAATTTGTAATAACCATACCACAGGCCCCTGCGGGCGCGTTGCGCCTGCACATGAGCCGCTCATCTGCCGGGAGGTATGCCACGCACGAGTTTGGCAAGAACGTTTATAACGTTAAGGCAGCTAATGTTGATGGCACCCCGCTAATCGTAAAACAAGTTGAGGGTGATGTATATGAAATTGCCGATCATAGCGATGTGGTAAAAGTAAGCTATACCCTGTTTGGCAATTGGACAGATGGCACTTACGCGAGTATCGACCCCAGCCACGCGCACTTAAACATGCCCGCCGCTTTCATGTGGGTTGCAGGGATGGATCAACGGCCCATAAAATTTGAATTTAATGATCTGGATAAATATGGCTGGAAAGTAGCTACCCAGTTAAAGCATGAGGGTGCAAATATTTACAGTGCGCCTAATATGCAATATATGATGGATAGCCCCACAGAGCTTTCTGCTTTTAAAGCAACCAGTTGGGATGTAACCAATCCCGGGGGCAAAAAACAACGCATCAATTTAACCGTACACTCGGTAGATGACCAGGGAGTGATTGATAATTTTGGTAAAATGGTACAAAAGGTGGTACTGGAAGAGCAAGCGGTATTTGGCGAATTGCCTGTGTATGATTTTGGCGAGTATACCTTTTTAGATGATGTTTACCCAACGGTTTCGGGCGATGGCATGGAACACCGCAATTCAACCTGTATTGTACAACCAGTGGATAAAGTTGCCGGTAATGAAACCCGCTTGCTGGGCACATTCGCCCATGAATATTTTCATAGCTGGAACGTAAAGCGTATCCGTCCAAAATCATTAGAACCATTTAATTTTGATCATGCCAACATGAGCAATGAGCTTTGGTTTGCCGAGGGATTTACGCAGTATTATGGCGAAATGCTATTGGTACGCGCCGGATTTATTACGCCCGAGGAGTATACCCGCACAGCAAGCGGCCTGGTAAATGCTGTTTTAAACTCGCCCGGCGCGGCACGATACCCTGCTGTAGAAATGAGCCGTAAAGCTGTTTATACCGATGCCGGTGTATCAATAGATCCGGCCAATTATGGCAATAATTTTTTGAGCTATTACTATTATGGCGGGGCCATTGCGCTGGCGCTCGACCTGCGTTTGCGCAGCGATTTTAACCTAACGCTTGATGATTATATGCGTGCGGTTTGGCTGTCGCAAGGCAAGGTGATGAAGCCTTATACTGTACCAGATCTGCAAAATGTATTGGGCAAACTTACTAACCCTAAATTTGCTGCCGATTTTTACAGCAAATATGTTTACGGCATAGATAAAAACAATTATGAAGCATTACTGGCAAAAGCAGGGTTTGTATTACGTAAAGCAGGAGCCGGAAAAGTATGGTCGGGCTTATCTGCAATACCAATACGTGGCCGTTCGGGCCAGGCACGCACTACCAGCGATGCCGGGTTTGCTATAACCACCAACACTACTATTGGCACGCCACTTTACAACGCAGGTATTGATGCGGGCGATATTATATTAAAAGCCGACGGGAAAGATATAACCGATGCCGCGTCATTTAGCCAGGCAATTATTGATAAAAAGCCAGGCGATAAGATCACTGTTGATTATAAAAACCGTACCGGCGCGCATTCAACCACGGTAACGTTAGAAGAAAATCCATACTTTGAAGTAGTAACTGCCGAAAAAGCAGGCGGGCAGCTCAGCGCAGAACAAGCAGCTTTCCGTAAAAGCTGGTTATCATCAAAAGTAAAATAGCTTTATGAAAAAAATTATAGCAGTAATTGTATTAATTGCCACATCATATTACAGTTTTGCGCAGGATGTTGACAAACTCATTCAGCAAAAAGATGTGGAGCGCATTATAAAAACATTGTCTGCTGATGATATGCAGGGCCGCGCTACATTTACACCCGGTATTGAAAAAGCGGCAAAGTTTATCGAGAACGAGTATAAAACGATAGGACTGGAGCCGATGAAAGGGAATAGCGGCTTTCGTCAAAATTTCACAATGGTAAAAACAACAGGTGTTAAAACAACTGTTACCATAAATGGCCTAAATATCCCTGCAGATAGCGTTGCCGTAATGGCAAACATGCCATTTAACTGGACCGCTATAACCGATGCTGAGGTAATTGTTGTATCGCCTGATGTAGATTTTCAAAACGAGTATAGGAAATATACCAACAGCGGTAAAAAGCAGTTAGTTATTGTTGATCCAAAATTCGCGCCTTTTTTTAAAAGACTGCAAACATTTTCAAGGGGCGGAAGAGCCGTTTTTAAAGATGCACCTGTTAAACCACAGGTGCCGGTAGTTTTTGTAATAGGCAAATTTGATGCTATAAAGTCTTACAGTGTTAATTATGAAACTAAAACCCAGGAGCTGCCATTATTTAATGTTGCCGGTATTTTACCCGGTAAAACCAAGCCTGATGAATTTGTAATATTCTCCGGTCATTATGATCATTTGGGCATTCTTAAACCCATGCAGGGCGATAGTATAGCCAATGGAGCAGACGATGACGCATCGGGCACAACAGCCGTAATTACACTGGCAAAATATTTTAAAAAGCTAAACAATAATGAGCGCACTTTAATATTTGTTGCCTTTACTGCCGAAGAAATAGGCGAGTATGGTTCAACCTATTTTGCAAAAACTGTAGAGCCCGATAAAATAGTGGCTATGTTTAATATTGAGATGATAGGCAAAGCTTCTAAATGGGGTACAAACTCGGCCTTGATAACCGGGTATGAACGGTCAAGCTTCGGGTCCATACTGCAAAAGAACCTGGAGGGTACAAACTTTAAGTTTTACCCCGATCCATATATATCAGAGAATTTGTTTTACCGCAGCGATAATGCCTCGCTGGCAAGAGTTGGTGTACCGGCGCATACCATATCAACCGATCAGATTGATATAGACAAGCTTTATCATACGGTAAAGGATGAGTTTAGTTCATTAGATGTTGGTAATATAACCTCAACCATAAAAGCTATCGCGCTAAGTTCACGCACCATAGTTTCGGGACAGGATACCCCAACAAGGGTAGCTAAATTAGAAAAATAATGAACGATGTGTTTGTATAAACCTTGTAAGATTTGTGAAGCTTTAAAAACTTCGCAAATCTATTTATCTACAACTCTTTCCGCATTACATAATCGTTCATCCAATAAGGCCCTATAGCAACATCTTCCTCATAAGCAATAGTAAAGCCCATCTTTTCATAAAAATATTTGGCATTATTTTGCCGGTTTACATTAAGCTCTAATACGTGTTTGCCCGCCGCTAATACATTCCCGGCAATGGTATTGATCAAAATCTTACCATAACCTTTTCCCTGAGTTGAAGGTAAGCAGTAAATTTTGTGCAGTTTATATACCTCGGGGTTTTCGTCCCGGGGCGAATAGGCGGCAAAGGCAACTGGCTGTTCATCCTCTGTTAATAATAAATAGGTTTGGGTGCCCTGCTCAATTTGGTCCGTAATTTTTTCGGAAGAATAGATCTCGCCCAGCATATATTTTATCTGCTCATTTTCAAGCAGCGGCGAATAGGTGGGCCACCAGGTTTCCTCAGCGAGGCGCTGTATGGTTGCCACATCGTTTATGGTTGCTTCTCTGATATGATGCATAAATATTTAGTTCTTCATGTTATTTCGAACGATAGTGAGAAATCTTATAAGTAAAGCTTGATATATAAGATTTCTCCTCGTACCTCGTCGAAATGACAGGGGTTTATTATTAATGATTCTCTTCCTTATCAACAATTGGTTCTGCCGATACTTTTGGCGCGGTTACATCGCCAATAGCAAAGTATTGTTCCAACTCTGCAAGGGTTGATGAATTGGTAGCCATATCTTTAATGATCTTTCCTTTTTCCATCAGTAAAATGCGGTCGCAAACGTCGGTAATGTGGTTAAGGTCATGGCTTGATACCAGTGTGGTCATACCTTTTTTATTTACCTCCTTCAGTATATTCTTTAAGCGGAACTGGGTAGTAGGGTCAATATTCGCAAAGGGCTCATCCAGCATTAAAAATTCGGGTTGTTGCAATAAGCACGAGGTTATACCAACCTTGGTTTGGTTACCTTTTGACAGATCGCGAATGTATTTACCCTTTTTTAATATCTCTCCGTTAAAAAAATCAGCATACCCTGCTAAAAAGTCATCCACATGCACGCGGGTTTGCTGGTGCAGGCCACCTATAAAGTAAAAGTATTCTTCGGGAGTAAGATAATCTATCAAAAATCCCTCATCTAAATAAGACGCGGTATAATTTTTCCAGTTTTCATGGCCTGCAACAGGCTCGTTGTTTGATAATACTTCACCGGCTTCGGGGCGTATCAAATCCAATATCGTGCGGAACAAGGTGGTTTTACCGGCACCGTTATTACCAACCAGGCCAATACTCTCACCTTTCTGTATCTCCAGCTGCGGTATATTTACCACAATAACGCCGCTATAAACTTTTTTAAGATCTTTTATCTGTATCATTATTACTTGTTTCTAAAACCTTCGGTTATGGTAAATTTGCGTTGGTAAAAATCGGCCTCCAATGTTTTTATCCAATAGCTGCGGGTAAATACACCTATTACCCCAATTGCCGCCATTAATGCAAAGGCCAGATTAGGGTAACCTAAAAATTTTAGCGGCACATAAATAACAAATGGCGGCAACAATAACAAAAACGACAACATTAACTGGGTTGCGCCAACACCTTCCCAGTTAAATGATGCGCCTTTACTCAAATCAATACGTTTGGCGTTACGGTTGGCAAAATATAAAACAATATTGGCGGTGACACCCAGGTTCCATAAGTACATTACAAAATGAATCATCAATATGCGCCAGCCAAAATATACATATGGGGTAGTTAATATAAAAGCCAGTGTTGATACTGTTGTAAACAATAGGTACTTCCCTTTTAAAAAGTTGGTAAAGCTAATCTTGCTCACCATAAGGCCATCAAAATGCGATGCCTGCCAGCTATACATAAACTGCCCATAATTAATAATAAAAAAACCCGTCATAAACATCCCTACAAAAACACGGGGGGCGTCGCTATTTTTCATGCCGGGATTAGCATAAAATATTAACCCATACAGCAAGAAGAATAAAGACATGATGAGCGCCGAACGCGGGCGTTTATTACGCAATATCAGCTTGATCTCGTTAGCTACCAAATCGCCCGTAGCGCCAAAGCTGTTTAGTATCGGGAACTCGGTGCTGCTTTTATATTTTTCTTTTTTGGTGCTAAGTTCTTCGAGATAAAGATTTTGTTTGAGGTATAAAAAGTTTAAATAATACATGCCCGCGCCAAGCAACACCGGCACTAAAGCCAACACCGGGTGATTAATTAAATTACCAAAAAACAGGTAAGATATATTGCGGATAGATATAATGTGCCACATAAAGTCAGACAAACCAATTAACACCAATACCGCAGCAACTATTAAAAATATCCAGCCGTTTAAGTTTGATTTACGCTTGATATATAAAGCCAGGTAATTATTAAAAATGGATATCCCTAAAATAGAAATGATAAAAGCTAAAGCAACCAAACCACCCGCGTCATGCAGTATTACCTTAAAAATAAAAGGAAAGAAAAGTATGATGGGCCATAAGTTAAACACCGAAAATAATGCGGTTAAAGCCAGGTAGCCAACAATGCTATTACGTTTAATTGGTAGCTGTAAATACGGCTGCACCCTTAGCGTAGGCAGCTCCTGTAGTTGCAGCCTTGAAAATAGTTCTGATAGGTAATAGATCAAAATTATTCCGCAAAACGAAAAGATCAATGCATCATGCGGGAAAACTTTTTTCAAAACCGTATCCATAAAAAAGCCCACCACCAGCATGTTTAAGAACAGATATAAAATCAGGACAGCCATTATTATGCGTATGGCTAAATTTTTACCGGTATTTTTTGAGCGCCAAAAGGCTTTTAATTCGTGCTTAAAAAAAGTTGAGATCATATATACCCGCTATGACGAATGAGTTTAATTTACTGTAATTATAATTAAATAAATTAAGATAAGACGAAAGTCGAGACCTAATACTTATACCTGTCGCCCCACAATTTCTTTAACTTTTCTTTTGACTCATGCTCCCTTGGGTTGTTACCGGGTTCATAAATTTTTGTACCTTTTATGGCATCGGGTAAAAAATCAAGGTCTACAAAGTTACCCTCAAAACTGTGGGCGTATTTATAGTCTTTGCCATAGCCAATGTTCTTCATCAGTTTGGTTGGGGCATTGCGCAGGTGCAGCGGTACAGGGAGGTCACCTGTTTGTTTAACCAGGCTCATGGCTGTACCAATAGCCGTGGTGGCCGAATTACTTTTGGGCGATGTAGCAAGGTATATAGCGGTCTGTGAAAGAATCAACTGCGACTCGGGCATACCAATTACATTTACAGAATTAAAGCAAGCCTGCGCCAGTAAAAGAGCATTAGGATTAGCATTGCCAATATCTTCTGATGATAGTATCAGCATGCGGCGTGCAATAAACAGCGGATCCTCGCCGCCGGCTATCATACGCGCCAGCCAGTAAATCGCGCCGTTGGGGTCGCTGCCGCGCATGGATTTGATGAAAGCTGATATAATATCATAGTGCTGCTCGCCGGCTTTATCATAAAGTGCCATGTTTTGCTGTACATGATCCAGCACCGCTTTATTGGTGATCTCTATTTTTTTCCCCTCGAAAGCGTTAACCAGCAATTCAAATATATTCAAGAGCTTGCGGGCATCCCCGCCTGACAGGCGAAGTAAAGCTTCATTTTCTTTAATGACGATATTCTTTTTACTTAGCACAACATCTTCTTTCTGTGCCTTATCCAGCAGGCTAACCAAATCTTCTTCTTCCAAAGGCTGTAGAATATAAACATGGCATCGCGATAGCAAAGCCGATATTACCTCGAACGACGGGTTTTCGGTAGTAGCGCCTATTAGTGTTACTATACCACGTTCGACTGCGCCCAGCAATGAATCCTGCTGCGATTTAGAAAAGCGGTGTATCTCGTCAATAAACAATATGGGTAAAGAATCGCCCTCTTCTTTTAAACGCGAAGCGGTTTCAATAACCTCGCGCACATCTTTTACGCCCGAGTTTATAGCGCTTAGCGAAAAGAACGGCCGCTCCAGCGTTTGCGAAATAATATAGGCCAGCGTAGTTTTACCCACGCCCGGCGGCCCCCAAAACAGCATAGACGGCAACGCGTCACTTTCGATAGCCTTGCGCAACACTGCGCCCGGCCCCACCAGGTGTTTCTGACCGACATAATCATCCAGATTTTTAGGGCGCATACGCTCTGCTAACGGCGGGAGGTTATTCATGTAGTAAAAATCTGAAAAGTTTAGGCCAAATCCTAAATTTTTTAGTATTTTTAGATAACAATTAAATGATAACTAAGTTTACCCAATACACCTACCGCCCCATTTGCGATAAACTGGCATTAGCCGACACGCACCTTGCCGACGTCATTCAAGCGCATGGCTACCCACCTTTATGGTCGCGCCCCAATACTTTTGAAACTTTGGTGCATATTATTTTGGAGCAGCAGGTTTCGCTGGCATCTGCATTATCCGCGTTAAATAAATTGAAGGAACGCGTACAAGAGCTTACGCCTGCCCGAGTATTACTGCTTACC
>NZ_JAQBOW010000061.1 GCF_028287845.1 Mucilaginibacter sp. | reverse complement strand
GGTATTCCCGATTTTAAAATGGAGAAATGGGTTATCGATCGTCGTTTGGAAGTAATGGAAAAAGACGGTGTTGTATTTAAAACCAATACCGAAGTAGGAAAAGATATAGCAGCTGATGAATTGGTGCGTAACAATGATGCCGTGGTTTTAACAGGTGGCTCAACTATTCCGCGCGATCTTCCAATTCCCGGTAGGGAATTAAAAGGCATCTATTTCGCTATGGATTTCCTGAAACAACAAAACAAACGTGTAGGTAATTCAAAATTTACCGACGAAGATATATTAGCCACGGGCAAAGATGTAGTGGTAATAGGTGGTGGCGATACGGGGTCTGATTGCGTGGGCACATCAAACCGCCAGGGTGCAAGCTCTATTAAGCAGTTCGAGGTAATGTTTCAGCCGCCAGAGCAACGTACACAACATATGCCATGGCCAACCTATCCAATGGTGCTTAAAATAACCAGCTCACATGAGGAAGGTGTTGACCGTTACTGGGGCGTTAATACAGAAGCGTTTTTAGGTGATGAAAATGGCAACCTAAGAGCATTAAGAGTTACTGATGTTAGCTGGGAGGTTGATGTAATGGGTCGCCCAATGAAGTTTAATAAGGTTGAGGGTTCTGAGCGCGAAATACCATGTCAAAGGGTTTTCCTGGCGATGGGATTTTTAAATCCGCAATATGTTGGTATGCTGGAAAGCCTGGGCGTTGAATTGGATGCACGCAAAAATGTAAATGCTAAAGAAGGCGTTTACCGTACCAACGTAAGCAAGGTATTTGCAGCAGGCGATATGCGCCGCGGGCAATCATTGGTTGTTTGGGCAATATCAGAGGGCCGTGAATGCGCCCGTAAGGTTGACGAATTTTTAATGGGACATTCCATATTAGAGAGTAAAGACTCGGTAAACCAGTTCGACCAGGTTTTTGATTCGTAACTCTTTAACCCCCTGAAGGGGGCACAAATATTATCATCCTCTTTCGTTTTGTGCGGGAGAGGATGATTTTTGTTATAATTACTATTTATAAAACCTATTTATCACAATGCAAATTAAAACTCAAATTCAATTCAAAGACTATTTGAAATTGCAATACACGTTAAGCTATCAAAGCTTTTTTACATTGTTTTCGACTTGTTTGGTGGTTATTGCATTTATAGTCTCTTTTCGGCAAATTTTGGAGGGTGCTGCGGATGACGATACGATATATTGGTTGATTTTTTTGGGAGCATATATTTTTTTGAGGCCAGTTGTCACTTATTTTGCCACAAAAAAGAATTTTAATACACACCAAATTCTAAGAGAAGAAATTATATATGAATTTTTACCCGATAAATTATTAGTAACAACTTCGTATTCAAATTCTGAAATACCGTGGACTAAAATGTATAAAATCAGGGAATTAAAAAAATGGTTTTTGATATATCAAAGCAATAGAACAGCAAATTTGATTTCTAAAAACTTTTTAACCGATGAACAAATACTTCAATTACGAAGCCTATTCAAAAGCATCCAAGGGATAAAATTAAAATTGAAATCAAAATAATTACTTCTCGCCAGGATTTTTCTTCCCTGCATTCAATTTCTCTACCATTTTAACCAGCCTTTCGTGACGTGTTTTTTCCTGCTTAGCGGTTAATATCCACAGCACATATTCCTTTTTGTTGGAGTAAGATAGCTGCTGATAAAAAGCCATGGCCTGTGGCGAGTGCTGCAACGCTTCAAAGATTTCGGCCGAGAGTTTTATTTGTTTGTTATCAACGTCTATAAATTCGCTGTATTCGTTTTTTCGGATACTTTTCTTACTGCCACCTGAAAGTTTTGATTGTCCTTCAGGTCTAAAACGTAAGGCCGTCCATATTTCATTAATAGCAGCCGACGAAACCGGCCTTAGATTGTATTCTTTACATATATCCCAACTGCCCATCATTTCAAGATCACTGTCAATACCAGAGTTTTTCTTAGGATAAGTGATCCAGAATACTGCATCGTGCTTTAATACAGGTGCTATGATGGTTAGTGATAACGTCAACTCGGTAGTATCTCTTACGAATAGTTGTACGCCATCAAATTGTCCTTTAGGTTCAAAAAATATTTCAATATCAGATAATGGCCCAAGTGTGGCAAGGTAATTATCAGGCGTGTTAAATAACAACCAGCGTTTGCCGGGCTTTATCTGTAGTTTTTTTGCGAGGGCACTCATTTTATCAGTTTTGTGAGCCTTACGAAATTTTAGAAACTTCGTAAGTCTTTTATAGTCTTGACATTACAACTATCAACCAATAGCCAATTTAGCAAAGAAATCCCATAAAACAATACCTGCGGATACTACTATATTAAAAGAATGCTTAGTACCAAACTGTGGTATTTCTATACAAGTATCAATAAGCTGCATTACCTCATCACTCACACCATTTACCTCGTTGCCAAATATCAAGGCATATTTTTCATTTTTATCAGGGGTAAACTCATTAAGCATCACGCTGTTTGCAGCTTGTTCAATGGCAATTATACGGTAGCCGTCTGCACGTAATTGTTTAACCGCTTCAACTGCATCTGCATGATAGGTCCAGTTAACAGATTGTGTAGCACCCAACGCGGTTTTTTCAATTTCGCGGTGCGGAGGCTGCGCTGTAATGCCACATAAATATATCTGTTCAACAGCAAAACCATCAGATGTGCGAAAAATTGAGCCAATATTATGCATGCTGCGCACACTATCCAATACCACTGCAACCGGCAGTTTCACCTGCGCTTTAAATTCGGTTACCGATGCGCGGTTAAGTTCGTCTAGTTTTAATTTGGTAAAACCGTTGCTCATAACCGGCCCCCTACAACAGAATATTCATTATAAATACCTACACCATTACCTATTAATGAACTGTAGATGGATGGAGCGTAGCCAATTTTATTAGTGTAGTAAGTACTTAACTCCAAGCTGAAATTTTCAAACTCTTCCTGTTTTACTAATGCTATTGCGCAACCGCCGAAACCGGCACCTGTCATTCGCGCGCCCACTACTACAGAGTTGGTTTTGGCATAGGCTACTACGGTATCCAATTCTTTACCACTTACTTCGTAGAGGTCGCGTAAAGAGTCGTGCGAGGCATACATTAGTTTGCCAAATTCGGCCAGGTTATTATTTGCTAATGCATTGGCAGCTAATTTAACCCGGTCATTCTCTTCAATAACATGTTTGGCCCGTTTACGCACTACCTCATTGGTTATTAAATGTTTGTATTGTTTAAAAGTAGCGGTATCAATATCGCATAAATAATTAATATCAAGTTCCTGTTTAAGTGCAGTTAATGCTGTTTGACACTCCTCAACACGCTCATTGTATTTTGACTCGACCAGCTTGCGCGATTTATTGGTGTTGATAACTGCAAGCACGTAATTTTTGATGTTGCTATTAACCAGCTCATAATCTAAGGTATCGCAATTTAATACAATGGCTTTATCCTTCTCGCCAAAGGCTACCGCGAACTGGTCCATAATGCCGCAATTCATCCCGATGAAATTATTTTCTACTGATTTAGCAATTTTTACCAAATCAAGTTTAGAATAGCCGGTATTGAATAACTCATTTAAGGCAAAAGCAGTAACTACCTCAATAGATGCCGACGATGACAAGCCTGCACCAATAGGGATATCACCAAAATACAACATATCCAATCCATGTAATTCATGGCCGTCTTTTAAAAAATGATCAATTACACCAAGCGGAAAGTTAAACCATCCATCGCCAATTTTTTGATAGTTACTTTGTAATGGAATATCTGGTGCTTCATTAAAATTAGAACTTCTGAAACGAAAAACACCATCCTGGTTAACGGCTATAAGCAGGTAAGTGCCAAATGTTATAGCGCAGGGCATAACCAGCCCGCCATTATAATCAATATGTTCGCCTATCAGGTTTATACGTCCGGGCGAAAAGTAGGCGCTTTCGGCTTCTTTATTATATATATCACTAAATTTTTGCGATAAACCGTATTTCATTTCAGGCTATTTTTATTGATAAACAAATAAACAGAAAAGTTACTGACTTGTTAAGCTATATTAGTATAAAATTTAATATTAAACCCATGGATCAATACCTGATTACCGGATACGACTATACCGACGATGGAGCATTTGAACGAAGAATGAATGTAAGGCCCCACCATTTAGATGGCGTAAGAGAACTTAAGAAAAAGGGCAATTATATTATAGGCGGCGCTATGCTAAATGAACAAGGTAAAATGATAGGCTCTACAATGATACTGCAGTTTGAAAATGAAGAAGAATTAGAAGCGTGGAAACGTAACGAGTTTTATATCACTCAAAAAATTTGGGAATCTGTAGATATAAAGCCATTTAAAGTTGCCGATGTTTAATAAAAAACAGCTATAAGTAATGTATAGTTGTTTTTATTGTTGCTTGACTACTGCACCCGTTATAAGATTAACAAAATAAACAGTACTGTTAAGTGTTAAAATAGCTAAACTGCTGCCGTTGAAAGTTAATGCGCCGGCAAAGCTAAAAGCACCTTTTTTTGGCGTGCTTCCGCTTATAGCAGCAGTTGCTGTACCACCGGTTATACCTGCGGGAGTGGTGGCTGTAGCTTTTGTAATAATTAAATTTTTAATAACGATATCAATATTTACGGTGCCATTTTTCGTTGTATCAGCCTTAAGTTTAAAATTGCCGGTGCTTTTGTAAGTTCCGTTAATTGCATAAACGGTTGCAGTTGGCGTTAAGCCGGCAATTGTAAAATTAGAGCTGCCGCTATTAGTTATAAACACTTTCGGGCCATTAAAATAGCCGGCATAAGTAAGGCTGCTGGTTACATTATCAGGCTGGTTGTTGGTATTGCAATTAAGCTTATTGGTAAATTTTTCTTTATAGGCATAGGTGGTTTCTGCAGCAGACGCGCTTTGACGTGATGCGGAATCTATTTTAGTAATACCACAACCAGAGGAGTTGGAAAATAACGCTTGCGAACTCAACGCTACATCTGATTGAGTTGTAGTAAGGCCACTTGAATTTGATGCTAATGAACTACCAATAATGTTGGCGGCATCTTCAACAGAAACATCTGCTGTTGATGAGACACCTAGCTTTTTACAGGAAGCAAATGCTAAAAAAATAAATGGGATTAGAAGCAGTAGGGGCTTTTTCATAATCTTTTAATATTAGGGGTAACAATAGTTAAAGTCTAAAATTAAAATATTTATTTGTCATTACATTAATATGACATTGCAATTTTTGAACAATTTTTGAACAATAATTGAAATTTTTTAACAATAATGGAGCAGATTGCGGTTATATACGATTTGGATGATACAATTTTATCTACACGGAGCATTCCTGAGTCGACATTTGAGCCGGTATTTGATGCAATTCGTTTAGCTAATAATGGCAGGCTGTCTAATGATATACTCGAAATTGCCTTCACTGCGCTATGGCGGCAACCTATGGATAAGGTTGCCTTGGCCTATGGTTTTAACGAGCAAATGGTTGATGCCTGTAGAACAGCTTTAATTAACACCAATTATGAGTTGACAATTTCTCCGTTTGATGACTTTACTGTAATTAAAGAAATTAGAGGGATGCGAATGTTGGTTACAACTGGTATAACCAAAAACAGGCTAAAATAAATGCATTATTTAAAGATGGTGATTTTGATGAGATACTAATTGATGACCCATACTATGAGAATCGTTTAGGAAAAAAGAAAATATTTGCCATGATAGCTCAACGTTACAAACTTAATATGAATCAGGTCTGGATTGTTGGCGATAACCCTGAATCGGAAATAGCGGCAGGTAATGAGTTAGGGATGAATACAGTACAAATACTTCGCCCCGGCATTTTGGAATCTGGCAAAGCGCATTACACTATCCAATCCTTTCATGAATTAAAAGGATTGATCAATAAATAAAAAAGGATGCTGTGTTTTATTGCAGCATCCTTTTTTATTTATGCCCGTTTTAATTTAAGCGGGGGATATACTATTAAGTACTTCCATGTCTTCTTCAGTCAATTCAACCGAAGTGGTTTTCATATTCTCTTCCAAATGCTTAACACTTGAAGTGCCGGGTATTAACAGAATATTATCAGCATGATTTAATAACCAGCTTAACGCAACCTGGTGAACAGTAGCATTGTGTTTATCAGCAATTGTTTTTAGTTTTTCCTGTGCTGCTACATTACCTGCATTAAGCGGGAACCACGGAATAAAGGCAATGTTGTGCTCTTTGCAATAATCTAACACCGGTTCCCATTTACGGTTATCAACGCTATACATATTTTGTACCGATACCACTTCAAAATATTGTTGCGCGTTTTTAATGTCATCAACACTAACCTCTGATAAACCGATGTGTTTTATCTTTCCATCCTGTTGTGCCTTTTGTAAAAACTCAAATGTTTTTTCTGCGGGTACATTTGGGTCTATACGATGTAGCTGATACAAGTCTATCCAGGCAAGTTTTAAACGTTTTAAGCTGCCTTCCAAAGCTTCTTTTAAATGCTCCGGACTTGCATCGATGGGCCATTGGTCAGGGCCGGTTCGGGTTAGCCCGCCTTTGGTGCCAATAACCAAGCCGGCCGGGTAGGGATAAAGTGCTTCGGCTATTAATTCTTCCGAAACGTAAGGGCCATAGCTATCAGCCGTATCAATAAAGTTTACGCCCAGCTCAACAGCGCGTTTTAATACGCGGATAGCTTCATCTTTATCATTTGGTGGTCCCCAAATACCTTTACCGGTAATGCGCATAGCGCCGTAGCCCATGCGGTTAATTTCCAAATTACCCCCTATACTAAAAGTCTTTTGGTATGTTTTAATTGTAGATGCCATAATGTAATTAGTTACTTAATTTATGGTAAAGTAACAGGTATTATGGTATATTGTTCGTTACAAGTAAGTCATCTAAAATAAAATTACCCTTTAATTACACGCTGTATCTCGTCAAGTTTCATCAGGGCCTCAACCGGAGTAAGGGTATTTACATCGAGGTTATTTAGTGTATCACGAATCTTTACCAACACCGGGTCATCAATGCTAAACATTTGCATTTGCACCGCCTGTTTTTGCACTTTGCGGATGCTATCTTTTATATGTTCGCCGCCGGTGCGTTCATTTTCCAGCTTTTTCAAAATTTCATTAGCGCGTGATAAAACTTTTTGCGGCATACCTGCCAGTTTTGCTACGTGTATACCAAAACTATGCTCACTACCACCCGGCACCAGTTTGCGCAGGAATATGATCTGATGACCAATTTCTTTAACAGTTACATTGTAATTTTTAATACGGTTAAAGCTGTTGCTTAGTTCATTGAGTTCATGATAGTGGGTTGCAAACAGTGTTTTGGCTTTTGTTGACGGATGATTATGCAGATACTCGGCTATAGACCAGGCGATGGAAATGCCATCATAAGTGGATGTACCGCGACCAATTTCATCTAACAATATCAAACTCCTGTCTGATAAATTATTGAGGATACTCGCTGTCTCGTTCATCTCCACCATAAAGGTTGATTCGCCTGATGATAAGTTATCAGATGCGCCAACACGTGTAAATATCTTATCCACCAAACCCAGTGACGCCGCTTTTGCGGGCACAAAACAACCCATCTGCGCCATCAGCACAATTAGCCCGGTTTGTCTTAAAAGCGCCGATTTACCCGCCATGTTTGGCCCGGTAATGATAATGATCTGTTGCGTTTCCGAATCCAGAAAAACATCATTGGTAATATATTCGTCGCCCTGCGGCAGGTTCTTTTCTATTACGGGATGACGGCCGCCTTTAATATCAATTACCTTACTGTCATTCATTTCGGGTTTGACGTAATAGTTTTTTATAGATATTGTGGCAAAATTTAACAGCACATCCAATCTGGCTATCAACTGAGCGTTTAGCTGGATGGGTTTAATAAATTCGGCCAATGCATATAGCAAATCGTTGTATAATTTGGTTTCCAGCGCTAATATCTTTTCTTCGGCACCAAGTATTTGTTCTTCGTACTCCTTTAGCTCTGGTGTGATATAGCGTTCGGCATTTACAAGGGTTTGCTTGCGTATCCATTCGGTCGGCACCTTCTCGCGGTGACTATGCGTAACCTCCAGGTAATACCCAAACACATTATTAAACGATACTTTCAACGATGGTATGCCGGTACTTTCTGCCTCGCGTTTTTGAATTTCCAGCAAGTAACCTTTTCCGCCGAATGCGATCTTGCGCAGGCGGTCCAGTTCCTCGTTAATGCCATCATTCATTACCGAACCTTTAACCAGCATAACCGGTGGCTCGGGGTGCAGTTCGCGGGCTATCTTTTCGCAAATGAGTGTGCAGGGGTTCAATTGTTCGCCAATAGCTTTTAGTGGCAGACTTATAGATTGCTCGCACAGTTTTTTAATGGACTCTATAGCTATCAACGCCTTTTTAAGCTGGCAAACCTCGCGTGGATTGGCTTTTTGAAGACCGACCTTTGATACGAGCCTCTCCAGGTCACCAATTTGGCGGATGTATTGTTGCAGCTCTTCGCGCAGCTCTTCTTCGCCTATCAGGTATTCAACCACGCCCAGGCGGTCGTTAATCGGTTTGATCTCTTTTAGGGGCATTACAATCCACCTACGTAACAGGCGGGCACCCATTGGGGAGCAGGTATGGTCAAGCACATCAACCAAAGTCATTGCGTTTTCGTTGGCCGATCCAATCAGTTCTAAATTACGTACGCTGAAACGGTCAAGCCACAAATATCTGTCTTCTTCAATCCGGCTGATGGCGGATATATGCTGCAGGTTGCGATGCTCTGTTTCATTCAAATAATGCAGCGCAACGCCGGCAGCCACAATACCCAGGTTTAGCTTATCTATACCGAAGCCTTTTACAGATTTAACACCGAAGTGCTTCAGTAAGGTTTCATGCGCATAATCGCCGCTATAGGGCCATTCATCAAGGGTATAGGTATAGTAGCGGTCGCCGTAATATTCTTTAAACTCGCTTTGGCGGCTTTTTGGGTAGATAATTTCGCTGGGGGTAAAGCCTTGCAGCAGCTTATCAATATAATCGCTGTTGCCTTGCGCGGTCAGGAACTCGCCGGTTGATATATCTATCAGGGCAATGCCAATGCTATTCTTCTCAAAGTATAACGATGCCAGGTAGTTGTTGCTTTTTTGATTAAGTATGCCGTCATTAACTGCAACGCCGGGAGTCACCAATTCGGTCACGCCGCGTTTTACAATGGTTTTGGTGGTTTTTGGATCTTCCAGTTGATCGCAAATGGCAACACGCTGACCGGCACGCACCAGCTTGGGTAAATAGGTATCCAGCGAATGGTGCGGGAACCCGGCCAGCTCAATAAACGTAGCCGCGCCGTTACCGCGGCGGGTAAGCGTAATGCCTAAAATGCCCGAGGCTTTGATAGCATCTTCACCAAAGGTTTCGTAAAAATCGCCTACGCGAAACAGCAGCAAAGCACCGGGGTACTTCGTCTTAATGGTATTGTACTGCTGCATTAAGGGTGTTTCTTTGGTAGCGTCTTTTGCCAAACGGTTATTCCTTTTTAAGTAAATGGTAAAGTTAATGCATTGAACGGTGTTTAGCAGGATTGTTGAAAATTTAGAGAAATGTGGATAGCCCGCCCAACTTATATCTTGTTACACAAATTTATGTAACAAAATGTAACAAGTGAAACAAGATTTTGAGCTAAAATATTGTTTATAAGATAATTGTGAAAAAGTGATGTAACAAAATGTAACAACTTATTCGTCAGTAATTATAAGTATAATTTATGTTTATATGTTTGATAATCAAATAATTGCAAATTGCCTGATTTGGAAGTGATGAAACAAGATGGTGAATACATAAAACACCCGCTTCCACGTCAATCGCGAGCATAGCGTGGCGATCTCTGCACGCCAGGTCAATCGTTTACCTGTCGTGTAGGGATCGCCACACTCGTACCTCGTTCGCTATGACGCGGGGCGGGAATAGAAAATACAATTTCAGCTACCCTGGCCGTTCCTGTTTTTTTAATAATTGCCATGCAAGCTGAACATTGAAAACATACAAACCATAAGCATCAACCAGAATTCCGGATGGCTTTTATGAAAAGGTCTCTCAGAAAACAAGTTAGTCATAGAAAGCAACATTAGTGTCATGCACAGTAATGCCAAACCATAGCAAAGTGTTAACTTCTTTTTTGTGACGATCATTTGTCTGGCAGTCAATATGTTAATTGACCAATGTAAATGTAACTTATATGGCCAACAAAAAGAAAATGCTCATCAATGTTTTCAGAGCAAACGCATTAAAATAACTCAAAGCGTATCGCATATATAAGGAGGCTCCGATGGAGCCAAAATAGGGTTTGTCTGTTCTTTCTATAAACAGGGAGCTCCTCCGGAGCCAAATTTGCTGAAAACAAAGTGGACATTTGACTCCAGAGGAGTCACCTGTTTATAGATATAAGCTATAAAGTTAGACAGGCTCCATGGGAGCCCCCTACGATGTGTATAATTGTTTGCCCTGTCCTGCGCCTACCTGAAGAATTGCTATAAAAATAAAGCGTTCCCATATCGGTCTATAGGTTCATTTAGTTTTTTATTAAAAAAATATTTTATCAATTGGATAAATGATAAAAATTTGTAATTTCGTGTACGTACACGAAAATTGTTTTTTATAATATTCAATCGAAACATTTAATAGATGATAAAGATATTTAATGGTAAAATTATTACTCCCTACCGTATAATTCCTAATGGAACAATCTTAATTAAAGATGGAATAATTGTGGAAGTTGCTGCCGGAGATATTGAAATTGAAGGAGCAACAGAAATAGATGCAAAAGGTAAATTTGTTGCTCCGGGTTTTATAGACCTGCATATACATGGCGGTGGCGGGCATGATTTTATGGATTGCTCTGAGGCCGGTTTTTTAGAAATTGCAAAAACCCATGCTAAATATGGCACCACAGCCATGTTGCCAACAACTTTATCAAGCGGAAAGGAAGATTTGCTGCAAACCATAGAAACGTATAAGCGGGCAGATGAAAAAAATACCGCCGGATCTCAATTTTTAGGTTTGCATTTAGAAGGACCGTATTTCGCCATGAACCAGCGCGGTGCTCAGGACCCACGCTTTATCCGCGATCCTGATCCGGAAGAATACCGGGAAATACTATCCAATACTACGGTTATTAAACGCTGGAGCGCGGCTCCGGAATTAAAAGGCGCAATTGAGTTTGGCAGATATCTATTATCAAAAGGTGTATTGCCGGCTATAGCACATACCGATGCAATTTATGAAGAAGTAGTTGATGCTTTTGAAAATGGATATACATTGGCAACGCATCTTTATTCTGGCATGTCTGGTGTAACGCGCAGAAATGCTTTCCGTTACGCGGGTGTAATAGAAAGCGCGTTTATTATTGATGCCATGGACGTTGAAATTATAGCCGATGGCATTCATCTTCCGCCGCCATTATTAAAATTAATTTATAAAATAAAAGGACCTGACCGTATAGCGTTGATCACGGATGCTATGCGTGCTGCAGGTATGCCGCCCGGCAATAGTATTTTAGGCAGCAAAAAAAACGGTATGGGTGTAATTGTAGAAGATGGTGTTGCTAAATTACATGATCGTTCTGCATTTGCAGGAAGCGTTGCAACCGCCGACAGGCTTGTGCGAACTATGGTTAAAATGGCTGATATCCCTTTAATAGAAGCCATACGAATGATTTCCATGACGCCGGCAAGAATTATAGGAGTAGCCGATAAAAAAGGTTCGCTGGTTGCCGGAAAAGATGGAGATGTGGTAATATTTAACGACGATATTGAAATAGATACAACTGTGATAAAAGGAAAA
>NZ_JAQBOW010000090.1 GCF_028287845.1 Mucilaginibacter sp. | reverse complement strand
GAAATGAGGTGAACTGGACAAATTCAAACGGCGCATCAAACCCGGCATGGAACGGCGGCAACTGCGGGGTGGTTGAAGGATGGGATAATAATATATGGAACTCAAAAATAAGTTCCGACATTTTACCAAATGCTTTGATACGTCCTTAAATTATAAGGCATCTATCCCGAAACTACCGGTCGTAATGTCAATTAATTATACTTGTTTTTAAAGTCGCTGTCAGTTCTTCGGCAGGAGCGCTTGTGCTACATCAATTTTTGTTTTGGTTGCCCGAAAGTAAATAGCCCCCACATTTTTAATTGTACGCAAACGTTATAAATATCGATAGGAATAATGATGCCACTTTGTCCATATAGTAATAACCAACAGCGGAACATAGGTGATCTTTAACATGTTCACTTTATTAAGAAAAGAAGCTTTCGTACAAACTTATATTTATTCATAATTTCATGTTAAAACATGAATAAATCAATTTTAAACTAAATTACGCGCATTAAGAGAAAAAATTAAATACTACTTTAATTTTTTCTCTTATATATTATGTTTTTAATCAATTACCGAAATAAAATAACACATATAAGGCTAGATGGTAATAAAAAAATAAATATTTAATTAATAGATTAGAAACTTTTCTAAATCACGCATGTTTATCTATTGTGAATTTAATTGTTTAATTAATTAATCTTTAATCAAAAATGACCATGAAAACATCTATCCTTTCTGCCCTTGTTTTAGGGTGCCTATTAAACTTGTCTCTTAACAGCTGTAAAAAACTTCAATCCGCCGCCCCCGGCGGGGCATCAAATGGAACAAATAATGGAAACAATAATGGAAATAATAATGGGAGCAACGCGGCAGCTGTTAATCCTGTAACCGCTACTACCATATGCAATTATACTTTTAACGACACCACGCTTACGAACCATGCCTGGACCAAAGCATTTGACGATAGTTTTACCGGAGACCTGTCTAAATGGCATGCCTATACCGGCGGTGAAGCTAATGAAGTAATGTGTTACGAACCGGCAAATGCCAAAATAGTAAATAGCGAGCTGCAGATAGCGGCAATAAAAGAAAATGTAACCGGCCCCGCAACAATAGGAGGTTCAACTCAGCAAAATTTCAGCTATACATCGGCCGCGATAGTAAGCAATCAGCAATTTTCTGCAAACACCTCAACGCCAAAAGTAATGATAGTTGCCAAGGTTCAAATAGCTGCTGGTTATGGCCTTACATCTTTATTTAACAGCTATGGGCAAAACTGGCCCACAAATGGCCAGATCAACTTTTTCCAGGTGGAAGGAAATTTTCCTAAAGTAATCGCCACCAATTATTACTATGGTTCTCAACCAACGGTAAATACTGTAGTAGGAGGCTTCCAGTATAACCCTACTGACGCGGACCTTTCAAGCTGCTATCATGTTTATATGACAGAATGGAGCCAAAGTACGATCAAATATTATCTGGACGGCAAATTGATTGAAACAAAAAGCGGTGCTGATGTTGCCCAACTTTTTAATAAGCAACAGGTTCTTAGTTTAAGTTTGCCTATTGGCGGCCTTTATTACGACAATTTTGTACCTGCAAACATCCAGGTTGGTACAATGCACGTTAGCTATGTTAAGGTATTTACCTCAAATTAAATGTGCTATATTATACCCAGCTCTTAGGATTTGTTAATTCCTGCCGAGCTTTAAAGAAGTAACCCAGCAAATAAAAAACCCATTAACTATTACGGTTGATGGGTTTTTATTGTTAACAACGAGCTAAAGAAACGGAGTTTATCAATATTTGCTCTTAAGCAACTAATTGACTTTTATCCAAACTTTTATTCAAAAAATCTTTGTAAACTAATTTAATACCATCCTCAAGTTTGGTATGATGTTGCCAACCTGCGTTGGCAAGTTTGGTAACATTCACTAATTTTCGCGGAGTGCCATCAGGTTTCGATGTATCAAATTGTATTTCACCAGTATAGCCGATAATTTTCTTGATTAGTTGCGCCAGGTCCTTTATAGATATTTCCACGCCAGAACCAATGTTAATTATGCCAGGTTCATTATAGGTTTGCATTAAATAAAAGCAGGCTTCAGCCAAATCACCTGCGAACAAAAACTCACGAAATGGCGAACCTGTTCCCCAAATAGTTACAGCAGAAGTATTACCCTCTTTTGCCTCGTGAATACGGCGTATTAAAGCCGGAAGCACGTGCGAATTTTGGGGATGATAGTTATCATTATAGCCATACAGGTTGGTTGGCATTACTGATATATAATTACATCCATATTGGTCACGATATGCATCGCACATTTTTATGCCTGCTATTTTTGCTATCGCATAGGGCTCGTTTGTGGATTCCAACGAACCTGTAAGCAAATATTCTTCTTTCATGGGTTGCGGGGCAAGCTTGGGGTAAATACAACTTGAACCTAAAAACAACAATTTTTTAACTCCGTTGAGATAGGAGTTATGTATTATATTGTTTTGAATTTGAAGATTATCATACAAAAATTCGGCACGGTAGGTATTATTTGCAATAATACCCCCCACTTTGGCAGCCGCTAAAAAAACATAATCGGGTTTTTCACTTACAAAAAAATCAGAAACCTGTTTCTGATCCCGTAAATCGAGCTGATATGAACTATAGGTTATCAAATTATCAAACCCTTCTTTAACCAGTTTGCTGTGTATAGCCGAACCTACCATACCGTTATGGCCCGCTATGTATATTTTGTCTTTTTTTTCCATTTCAACTTAAATTATTCATTAATTTTTAATAATTCATGGTTAATAAACAGCGGTAATGTTATTATGTTTGAGCATAATATTACGATTTATTCTGTAGATTATAAAAAAAATTACTTTCAAAGAAACATTATTTCAAATAATTGGTTTTTAATATATAAATAACTATACAATGAAAAAGATATCCTTATTATTGATGCCATTTCTCTTTTTTGCGGCATGTAAAAAAGACCATCTATCGGGGTCTACCACAGGCGATTCCCGGAAAACCGATACGCTGCAGGGGGCCATTACTGCAGACCGTACCCTTGACGGTAATAAAAATTATGTCCTTAAAGGGCAGGTGTATGTAAAGAATAATGCTACGCTCACCATTCCCGCCGGAATTACAGTGTATGCCCAGGTAAATAGCCAGCGTTCAGGTAAAAGCGCGATGGTAATAACACAGGGTGCTAAATTGTATATTAATGGCACAGCTGATAAGCCTGTTGTATTTACCTCATCAGCTAGCACAAAAACACCGGGCGATTGGGGGGCGCTTATTTTATTGGGCAAGGCCCCTACCAATGTTGGTACGGGTAATGTAGCAGGTTTACCTATAACCACAGATACCCAATATGGCGGGAATGTTACAGCCGATAATTCCGGCGCGATCAATTATTTAAGGTTAGAATACACCGGGGGCATCAATCCTCCGGCGGAAGATGAGTGGGCGGTTGATAAAGCAAGCGGCCTGGTTATGGCGGGGGTTGGCTCTGGTACCAAGATAGATAATGTAATGATAAAATACTCAAATGATGACAGTTTCCAATTTGTAGGGGGCACAGTAAATGCAACCCACCTGATTAGTTATAATTGCGGAGATGATGATTTTGATTTTGATTTGGGCTATGAAGGAAATCTTCAGTTTTTAATTGGTTACCGTACCCAGGCGTCTTCACAAGCACTTCGTGCAAATGGATTCGAAAGCTATAATGATTCTATACCCACTACCAATACACCTTTAACCCGGCCGGTGGTTTCCAACATGACCATTATAGGTCCGAATGGGGCGCCGGTAACTAAAACTAACTTGAACCAGGGCGTATATATGCGCAAAGGGACCAGGCTTGTTATAAGGAATTCGATAATTTCCGATTATCCCGAAGGCGCTTTTATGGTTTGTCCAAGAACACGGCCGGTAATATTAGCCGATGACAATGCCGAGTTCAGGAGTAATTTGGTGCAGACTGACACGCTCGCACGGACATTTTGTTATGACCAAGGCTTGACCACATCTGTCCCCGATCCTGAATTGACGGTCTTTGAGACTAATTCGGTCAATAATAACACCATTCTAACATTAGCAACTGATTTTAAGCTAACAAGGATGTATGGCAATGGCGCACCCGACCTTACCCCTGCCTTCGGATCGCCGGCTTTATCGGG
>NZ_JAQBOW010000068.1 GCF_028287845.1 Mucilaginibacter sp. | reverse complement strand
AAAAATCATGGCTTTAGAAATAACTGACGCAAACTTTGAGGAGCTTGTGCTTAAATCAGATAAACCGGTATTGGTAGACTTTTGGGCAGAATGGTGTGGCCCTTGTAGAATGGTTGGTCCGGTGGTTGAAGAAATATCAAAAGAATATGCCGACACAGCTGTTGTAGGCAAGGTAAATGTTGATAACAACCCGGGTATATCTGTAAAATATGGTATCCGCAATATCCCTGCTTTATTATACTTTAAAAACGGCGAAATTGTAGACAAACAAATTGGTGCAGTACCAAAATCAGTATTAGCAGGTAAATTAGATAAGCAATTGGCTTAATCATTATATCATAAAGTATTTAAAAAGCGTTACAATTTTGTAACGCTTTTTTTGTTTATATAATTGTACTTTTAGTGGTAATGAAGCTACCATGTACTTTGTTAAGTTTTATTTTGATGCACATGGTGGTTTTGTTCCTTTATATTGTATGTCGCAACTAAACGATGATCAGCAAATACGGCATTTAGCCAACCTCGAGCTTTTAGCTCGCCAGGTGGTTGAGGGCTTTATAACCGGTTTGCACCAAAGTCCGTTTCATGGTTTTTCGGTAGAGTTTGCCGAGCACAGGTTATACAACAACGGCGAGTCGGTAAAAAATATCGACTGGAAACTGCTTGCCCGTACCGATAAGTTGTTTGTTAAACAATTTGAGGAAGAGACCAACCTGCGCTGTTACCTATTGCTGGATACATCATCGTCTATGAATTTCCCTGATAAGGGAATTGACAAATTGCAATTTTCCATCTACGCTATAGCCTCGCTCATGTACCTGTTCAAAAAACAGCGTGATGCATTTGGGTTGTGCTTGTTTTCGGATAAAATAGATTGGATGAGCCCGGTAAAATCAGCCTCGACACATTTGTTTTATTTATATGCCGAGTTAGAAAAGTTATATAGCAACCCTAAGGCAAATACACAGACAAATATTACCAATGTATTGCACCATGTTGCCGAGCAAATACACCAGCGCTCATTGGTTATTATATTTAGCGATATGCTGGAAAACAATCTCGACTCCGAAAAAATGCAGGCATTATTTGCTGCAATCCGGCATTTAAAATTTAATAAGCATGAGGTAGTAATATTTAATGTGAACGATAAGGAAAAAGAGCAAAATTTTGATTTTGATAACCGCCCGCATCATTTTATTGATATAGAAAGCGGCCAGGAAGTAAAGGTGCATCCGGGTAAAATACGCCAGGCGTACCAAACCTCATTACAACATTACAAGCGCGAGTTAGAACTAAAGTGTGCCCAATACCATATTGATATAGTTGAGGCAGCTATACAGGATGGCTATTATAATATATTAAAGTCATACCTTATTAAACGTAATAGCATGGTATAAGTGGTTTAATTATTGTCAGTAATAGTTGTATTATTAAAAAATTATCTAATTAACTAATTAGCCAAATCAATTTATACATGTTTGTGTTAATTATAAAACGTATTTTATAACATATATGAAGTTAGCTGTTGAACGTAAGCCCGTAAGAGTTAATCCAGATCCTAAGCGCGTTATTGCAAGATTCTTCTTTAATGGAAATGATCGCGCTAAAGAAGTGTTAGAACGTGTAATTGGTATAAGCGAAGAAGTTGCTTTCAGTATCATTTCTCCATTATTACAAGAATACTCTAAGCGCCACAGAAACATTACTCGTGTTTTAAACCGTCATTGCAGTAAATTAAAGCCGCTTTTTACAGAACTTAATATTGATTATGATACTCTTACTGTGTATCGTAAATTGCTTATTGGTTCATACTTTACGCATGAATATTCCATTGAGTCTGCTGCGTTTTTTAATCCTTCAATAGTACAAGACCCCGATCAAACCGAATTATCAGAAGGCGAAAGGCGTGTTATCATGAGTTTCAGGGCAGTAGGCGAGGGGCATATTTCATCTATTACTTTCCGCAGGGCGCTGATTGATAAAAATAATAACATAACAGTTTTACCAGCCGGTAATTATATTGATGAGGCCGAAATTGTTAGGAATGCGGTTTATAATAAAAAGCTGTTTTTTGATAAAGCCGCCATTACCCAGATAAATATTGATGTGTTGAATGAACTGGAATCAAAACTTGATCATCATTTTGAATACTCAAACCTGCGCCGTATCATAGTCGACTCGCAAAAGCTACAGGAAAGCGATATGAAAAAACTGGAGTATGATAAAATACTATGGCTTGCTGATTCTTATTATGAAATAGTTTTCTCGCTTGATACAGATATATCAGACCGGGTAATATTCCCTATATCTGAGTATGAGCGTAAAGGTATTGAAGATGCCCGCTTTGTAGAATTTGTAAACGATGATGGCAGTAGTGTTTACTATGCTACTTACACTGCTTACGACGGCGCGTTGATAATGCCAAAACTATTACAGACAACCGATTTTTATAATTTTAAAATAATGCCTTTGTACGGTGCAGGTGCCCAAAATAAAAACCTGGCTCTTTTTCCGCGCAAAGTAAACGACAAGTTTGTTATGATATCGCGTATTGATGGATGCAATAATTATATCATGTATTCGGATAAGATTAATATATGGAAAAACCCCATCTTATTGCAAAAACCCAAATTTAGCTGGGAATTTGTACAAATAGGCAACTGTGGTTCGCCTATTGAGACAAAACATGGCTGGATAGTGATAACTCATGGTGTGGGCCCCATGCGCCGCTATGTGCTGGGTGCAAGCTTACTGAAGCTTGATGATCCGGCTGTTGAGATTGGAAGGCTTAAAGAGCCCTTGCTTATTCCTAATAATGATGAGCGCGAAGGTTATGTGCCTAACGTTATTTATTCCTGCGGATCAATAATCAATAACAACAAACTTATTATACCTTACGGCTTATCAGATTATTCAACCTCATTTGCTGAGGTTGACCTGGATGAGCTAATGGCGAAGTTTAAAGAAGACGGATTGAATTAAATACAGTTTCATTTTTCAATCATATGTAGTAAATAATATACGCTATAAATGCGTAAATACACATTCCTCCATTAGCCGCTAATAGATAACCACTATTTAACGGAAGTTCGAGATAAGAAAAGCGCGATGCCCATCGGGCTACCTGTTTGTACAATAAACCATAGTACCATTTTCGCCCTCACTGGATTTACCCAAATTGGGGATGTGTAGCCCCTAATGGGGCAAAATTTTAGCATTTATGTATTGTGCTACAAACAGGTAGTCTTGATGGGCATATCAACCTGGCATCAATTTCGTATATCGAACCCACATTAAGTTAATAACATAGTTTACAGTTTTATAAGAATATAAGAATTTGGCATAGCCATTGTTTAATAAATATTAGAACTATTTAATTAATAATGTGGATGTTATAATGTTGTATGAAAAAAAATTATTAAGACTATGGATCATTTTAGGGAGATAAAAAACTGCCTTACCTGGCATAGTGAGGGCAAGTTTGAGGTCGAGTTAACTAATGGGATAATAACAAGACTTAATTTTTGCGAACCAGGAAAGGGCCCTGATGACACGGGCAAATGCCTTACATCAGTTAATTATAAATACTTGCAGGCAGTTCACGCCTGTCTTGGCGATCTGTTTACTTTTATTGAAGAAGAAAACAAAAGATTAGGTTATAGTTATGCGCGCGAAGAGGAGATTCAAGATGAGTATCAATCTGAGACTAAACTTAGGCCATTGATTAATTATAACCATCAATTGAATGAAAACCCAACAGAAAATAAAGAATCTCTGGCAAGCCAGGACCGTACACAACAGGATATAGAATTGATTGCTTAAAAGAGTTTAAGCCTCTAAAATTTTATGGTAAAGCTTAAAATAATCAGCAGCCATTTTATCGCATGAAAATTGTGATGTGGCCCAGTTATAACAATCAATTCTTTTGATATTTTTTAAATCCTCAACTGCATCTGCAGCTTCATTAATTGTATTTACTAAAAAGCCTGTCTCTTTGTTCTTAATTAACTCGGGCATTGAGCCTTTATTGAAGGCAATTACCGGTGTGCCGCAAAGCATTGCTTCTGCCACGCTTAAACCAAAGGGTTCATTAAAGTTAATGGGATGTAATAAAGCCATTGCGTTTCCTAATAAAGCGTTTCTCTTTTTGGGTCCGGAGCTGCCTATGTATTCAATTTGCTCATTAAGTTGCGGCTCTATTTTTTCTTTAAAATACCTCTCATCCTGAACAATGCCTGCTATTAATAATTTACGCTTACTTTTTTTAGCAATTTCAATAGCTTCGGCTGTTCCTTTATCAGGGTGTATACGACCAAAGTATAGCAGGTAATCGCCGGGGTGTTCATTAAACTCAAAATCCTTAGTGTCCAAACCGTTGTAAACGGTGGCTAAATAATTAAGCTCAGGGCTTCTGTCTGAATTACTTATAGAAACATAATTACCTATAGAATTATACTTTTTATATACCGGTATAATATGTTGCGACGAAAACCCATGTATAGTTGTAATAATAGGTGTCTTTATCAATCTGGAATAAGTAAGTGGCAAAAAATCAAAATTGTTATGGATGATGTCAAACTGGTTAGCCTTTTCCATCAGGTTACTAATGTGTAAGCACTCTAAAACCTTGGCATGCTGCGTACGGTCTTCTTCATAACCTTTATCACAAATAAAATCAAGCTTTCCGGCTGTAATAGAATCGCCGGTTGCAAACAGGGTAATATCTACCCCCAACTTTATTAAACCTTCTGCTATGTTTGATGTTACCTGCTCCCACGGCCCATAATGCCTGGGCGGCGTGCGCCAGGCAACAGGGGCTAATATGGCTGCTTTCATCTAATACCTACCAATTTCTTCGAAACTTTGTTATACTCGTATTCCAGTTCAAATGCCTGCAATACTGTTAGGTGCGATATTAAATAAGCTAAAGTGCTTTCTGCACCTTGATTACGATTTATGCCTGTTGGTAATAACCCGTCACAACAGCCTTTGGTTTCATGGTCATATAATGGTGCTCTTAAGGTGTTTTCACCAAGGAACCATTTATAGCATAAAAACATTTTCTCAATATGTTCTGGCTTGCGGAATAACTGGTAAGCCTGGAAATGCATCAATACCATAGCCATGGTCTCGATGGCCTGCTGGTCAAACGTTGGAAATTTACCACCGCGATAATACCACCCATCATTACCAACCGGACTTAAATACCCGTTTGATAGCGTTAAATTGTCTAAAAAGTTCATTGTTTTTAAAGCGATTTCTCTTACTCTTTCATTTCCAGTTACATGGCATGAATGTAATAGCGCCAATGGTAATATGGCATTGTCATAGGTCATGCTTTCTTCAAACCATTCCCAATCATCCGAGTGGGTTTTCTCGTATGCATCAATTAAAGGATCGGTAAGGCGCATTAACTCATTTATCATACCTTCGTCAGTAGGGTGAAGTTGTAAATACATGCTTATGCCAATGATGGTATTGGCCATCCCTCTTAAATATTTTAAATTACTAAAGTGAGGGAAAGATCTTTGAAATATCTCTGTAGCAAATTCACGGTATGAATTACTTGAAGCATAGCCAATTAAATAGCCCAGACTCCAGATGGTGCGGCCAAATGAATCTTCCGAGCCAACTTCATCCAAATACTCTCTGTTAAAACTCAGGAAATTGCGAAAGTTGCCATCATCCGTTTGCATGTAGTGGATATAGCTTAAATAGATAGGTAACAACTCAAAGGCTTCTTTACTATTGCTACGTTTATAAGCCATCAGCGCCATAATTAATGCCCTTGAGTTATCGTCTAAGCAATAGCCTTCCTTTAAATTAGGGATGCCATATTTAGCATGTTGTACAATCCCGGTATCGTCAGTTAAACGCAAAACGTGGGTCAAACTAAACTTAGGCATTATTTCGGGGTCAACAATACTGTTTTTTAATATCTTATCCCTAAAGTCATGCTCAAAACAAGCCTCTTGTGCCACTTTAATAAATTCGGCACCTACAACGGGCCAACGTAAATGCAAACCATACTCGTATGCATTTTCTTTTAATTCGTTTAGCACTCTTTCCTGGTCAAGCAATTCAATTGTTATATCGGCAAGCGCGTCGGCATTTTTAAAGTCGAATAATCTTCCTCTATTATTAGCCAGCAATTCGGTTGCATGCCAATAGGGGGTAGATACTACTGCCGAACCGGCACCAACGGCATAAGATAATGTTCCGCTGGTTATTTGAGCCTCATTTAAATAAGGCGTAACATAAATTTCGGCTGCTGACAGGTATTGTATCAACTCTTCTTCGGTTACAAACTTGTTAATAAAACACAAGTTTTGGAATACGCCCAGTTGGTTTGCTAACGTCTTTAAGTGATCCCTGTATTCTTCGCCCGAGTTTTTTATTACACCCGGGTGCGTATTTCCTAAAACCACGTACATAACGTCGGGATGTTTTTTAACTATACGCGGTAATGCTCTTACTACCGTTTCCAAACCTTTGTTACGGCTTATTAAACCAAATGTTAGTAATACCCTGCGATTTTTAAATGGTGTTAAATTAAGAATCGGGTTATCTTCCGGAGCTTCCAAATCCGGAACACCATGTTCAATTATTTGTATTTTTTCAACAGGGATGTCATAAACGCTTGTTAGAAATTCCAATGCCCGTTTGCTCATTACAATTATTTTTGCCGACTGCTCGGCTATCTCGCGTATAATAACACGTTGTACATAGCTGGGATCTTTTAATACTGTATGTAGTATAGATATTAAAGGTTTTTCTAACCGGTTTAATAGCGGAAGTATATATATCCCGCTCTCGCCACCATAAATACCAAATTCGTGCTCCAGTATACAAGTATCGGCATTGCTGGTATTTATATAGTTAGCAGCCCTTATATAATCCTTTTGGTGGTTTTGGCGTATAATATATTTTACCTCTTCGGGATATTCATATTCATGAACGTTTTCAGAATCTGTTAACGCTATAATAAAATCGCCACGTAATAAATTTCCCCTTTCAGGAAAATTAGCGCCGATAGCGCGCATTAAATTTTGATTAAACGTCGCGATACCGCATTCACGGGGCGGATAGGTTGAGATGTAGGCTAATTTCATATTTTTTGGCAGTACGTTAATTCGGGTCATTTTTGTATTGGTAGAATGTTTTTAAATAATTGTACAATAAACTGACTTTAAAAACGTGCAATTGTGACCAAAAAACCGTTGTTTTTACACTTTAAATGCACTTTTAACAGCATACCTGATGTTTTGCATAAACCATACCAACATTATATTAATAATGTTGAAGGATACGAGAAAGCAAAGAGATATAGCAGCCAGTTAATAATAATAACTTATTGCTTCTATGATTGTTTGACAAGATTTTTTAATTTCATCAGAAACTATAATTAGCGGGGGAGCTATGCGCATAGAATTATCGCAATGTAAAAACCAATCGGTAATTACGCCGTTCTTAATACAACGGTCAATTATTTTTTTGTTGAGGTCGAAATTTTCCAACTCAATAGCCAACATCAGGCCTTTACCGCGCACTGCTTTTATTGCCGGGTGAATCAATAAGCTGCGCATCAGGATTTCCTTTTCTGGTACTGCTGCCGTTAAATTCTCATTAATTAATACTTCAAGAGCTGCCAGCCCTGCAGCACAGCATACCGGGTGCCCGCCAAAAGTAGTTATATGGCCTAAGATTGGATTTTCCTTTAATGCCGACATTATTTGGTTTGATGCTATAAACGCGCCTATAGGCATGCCGCCGCCCAGTGCTTTGGCCAGCAACAATATATCAGGCACTATACCAAAATGTTCAAAGGCAAACAGTTTTCCGGTACGGCCAAAGGCCGCCTGTATCTCATCTAATATTAATAACGTTCCGGTTTCGTCACAACGTTTGCGCAGCGCCTGCATGTAAGCAACATCCGGAACACGTATACCTGCTTCGCCCTGTATGGTTTCAATAATAACGCACGCGGTTTGGTTGGTTACCAGGTTAAGGTCATTAATATTATTAAACCGGATAAAATTGATCCCCGGTAATAACGGGCGATAAGCTTGTTTAAAATCTTCATTGCCCATTACGCTTAACGCGCCATGCGTGCTGCCATGGTAAGAGTTATGACAAGCAACGATTTGCTGCCGGCCGGTATAGCGCTTAGCTAATTTTAATGCCCCTTCAACCGCTTCGGTACCCGAGTTTACAAAGTATACCGATTGTAAGTTATCAGGAAGCAGCGAAACTAACTTCTCTGCAAAGCGTACTTGTGGTGTTTGTACATATTCGCCATATACCATCAGGTGCATATATTTATCAACCTGTTGTTTAATGGCATTAATAACATACGGATTGCTATGCCCCAAATTGCTCACGCCTATGCCCGATATAAGGTCGATATAAGCTTTTCCCTTTATGTCATATAAGTTTACCCCTTCGGCACGTTCAAATTCCAGCAGAAGCGGAAAGTCTGTAGTTTGGGCGTTATTAGCTAAAAATAGTTGGCGAAGGGTTAACATATTGCCCAAAAATACAAAAGGCTTACCACTTATGCGGTAAGCCTTTTATTGTTGTATGAATATTTGTTATTTAGGCAGGGCAAAGCATTAGCTTTTTGTAATCAAGATCAATGCATATCCAGGAGGCTCCGATGGAGCCTGATGTATATCTGCTACTGCTTTCTATAAACACGAGGCTCCTAATGGAGCCATAAAAATTCAATTAATTCCTTATGGCTCCATTAGGAGCCACCTGTCTATAGAAAAATTAAAAAATACACGTTTATGGCTCCATCGGAGCCTCCTGATATGAATTAGACTGAATTATTTTAATGTACTTGCCCTGTTTACTTGGGCTGTTCATGCAGCTTCCTTATTAGTTCATCAGTAAATTCGCGTTCGCTTTTTATCAACTGGCTTACTTTTTCGGGGGGTAATATTTTTAAAAACTCATCATTATAATGCTTGCGTATGTTTACCAGTTGCGCATCATAATCCATATCTTTTTTAATCTGTTCACTTCCGTTAGCTTGCGCGTCCGAATTGTTCAGGCGTTTTAATCGCCTAACTTCATAAAGTTCATTTTGATAACGCCTGTATGTTGGCCAAAATCTTTCACCCTGTTCGCGCGAAAGCGAAAGCTGCTGACCAATAAAGTTTTCTTTAACAACCTGTATGCGGCGCATACCGGGATTTGGTTGCCTTATAACCCTGTTATTAAAATTTTGCCGCTGCACCGGCATATGTAAATTTTGCGAAAAAGCAGTATAGCTAATAAATAATATTAATATAACAAAGATATGTTTGGCAAACTTATTCATTTGTTATAGCTCATTATTGATTGTTATCTGTATAATCTTGTAAAGCTGCTTTTAAATCAGCTGCGTTAACCGGCAGGTTTTCATCTGTAACGGTGTGTTGGGTTTCATTGGCATCAACGTTTTCATCCAAATAACTTTGAATTTCATTTACCGGAACTACCGATAACTCTTTATGTAAAAAAGAACGATCATGAATAGCCGTAGGCGATTGCATCCTGAAAAAAATGCCGGTACCTAGCATTAAAATAACACACGCGGCAGTAGCATATTTAAAAGCGGTTGATGATATCATTCTAATCATCGCGCTTTTGGATTTTACTACATCCCGGTTAACGGTTTTGTTTAATATGTTTTTATTTAATTGGCTAAAATAATTCAGCGGAACTGTAAATGTATCTTCGGCATTATTCACTGCCTTTTCAATCAATAAACGGTTTTGTATTTTACCTTTTAACTCCTCAAAATAGTTTGCCGGAACAGTAAAGCCCGTGTTTTCCGGGTTTAAAATAGTTTCAATATTAATCTTGCTTTTTATAGTACTGCTCAGGTCCTCAAAATAATTTTCAGGAATGGTAAAGCCATCTAAAGGTGTAGTATTTTTTATTTCATCCAGTTTAATGCCCGATATGATGCGCTCTTTCAGCCCATCAAAATAGCCATCAGGCACTGTAAACGAATTAGTTGTGCTAACTTGTTTTAGTGACAAATAATCATCCAGCCATTCTTTATTTTCCATATCGCTTGTCATAATTACTTTTAGATGAAATTTATATGAAAAGGTTTAAGCACAATTTAAATTTAGTCTTCTGCCAATAAAATGGCCTCAATTTTTTTCACCGCTAAATGAAACGAAGCTTTTAACGCCCCCACGCTTGTACCCAGCACTTGCGACATTTCTTCATACTTCATATCTTCATAATACTTCATATTAAATACCAGCCGTTGTTTTTCGGGCAAGGTAATTATAGCATTCTGTAATTTTTTTTGCGCTGCATCGCCATTAAAGTAGGTAGAATCGGCCAGTGTTTCAGCCAGGTCATACGCTACATCATCTAATGAAATATTGTTTTTTTGTTTTTTCTTATTCAGAAAAGTTATGCACTCGTTACTGGCTATCCGGTACATCCAGGTGTATAGCTGCGAGTCGCTGCGGAAACCGCCAAGATTTTTCCAAACTTTAATAAACACATCTTGTGCCAGGTCATCAGCATCATCATGGTCTATAACCATGCGGCGTATGTGCCAGTAAATTTTTTGTTGATATTTATTGAGCAATAGGTTAAATGCTTCGTTCCTGGTCTTTTCGTCCTGAAACTTGCTTAGTATCTCTGCATCTTCAACCTGTGTAAGCATGTACAATAATAATTATTTTTTAGTATAATAGTTATTCAGGTCTTTTGTTTTTATTATAAATAACTATAGTACTTATTATTTTGTTGGTAGCAAAAAAAACCTCTAAACTGCGAAGCTCCCTCATGAACGCATTATAGCAGATCAAGCACTTGTTGTGATGATGCTTTGGTATCCACCTTATCTATTACTGTTTGGATATTGCCATCAGCATTTATAATAAACGTTGTACGCATGGTTCCCATATACTTTTTGCCGTACATATTCTTTTCGCCCCATACACCATAAGCTTCAACAATATGATGATCTGTATCGGCAATTAACGGGAAAGGCAAACTATACTTGGTCTCGAATTTTTTGTGCGATTTTTCATCATCGGTACTAACACCTATCACCTCAAACCCTTTACCTGCCAACGACTGGTAATTATCCCTGAAATCACAAGCCTCGGCCGTACAGCCAGGGGTATCATCTTTTGGATAAAAATATAGGATAACAGTTTTGCCTTTAAAATCTGATAAAGAAACAGATTTGCCATTTTGATCTTTTGCGGTAAAATCCGGGGCCTTGTCGCCTGTTTTAAGTGTTGCCATTATCTGTAAAAGTCTGCGGTGAATTGTGAAACATTATTTTTATTATCGCCAACGGTTAACTCAAACACATGTTTACCGGCAGGCAACTTACCATCAAAGGTATAACTTAGAACCTTGCTTTTAAAATTCCATTCCATTAAAACCCATTTGCTATCTATTTTGCCATTGTAGGTCTTTACCCCCGATAAATTATCGCCTATTTTTAAAAATATGCCCTTAGATTGGGCCATATTACTACCGTTATGAATATTTAGCGGCGTTATATATGGTGCCATAGTATCTAATTTTATATAATAATCGCCAAACACACGGGGCTGTGCTTTTACATAACCATTCTCATATATGCTGCTATCACAAATACCATTGGTGTTAACTATGGTAGCTTTATCAGCAAATTTACCCAGGTCAACATCAGGTTTTATCCAAAGATCATATTTGTCATGTACGGGAGTAAGGCGGTTATGGATATGGTGAACAACAGAATAAGCACCAACCGGTTTTTGTGACGAAGCCGAATAAGTAAAATCCACATCATCATATAAATTGCCCGGCATAACAGATACTTTAACCTTATCTGTACTAAATTCATTTTTTTGATCGTAATGAAATAATATACCCGCCGGTTTAGCTATAGCAGGGGGCGATAAATGTTTTGAACGTACTTTAAGCGTTAGGGTTGACGTATTACCCGCAACATCTTTAACTACATATTCCACTTCGTGCAGGTTATCATCATCAAAATTAATTATACCGCGATTAACAGATTGTGGGTAAAGTGATATTTTACTACCCGGCAGTATAAAGCACTTTTGTATAAAGCGATGCTGCGTTAAAAAGGCAGGGTAATCTATATAACCATTTATAGCATGGGTTTGATCAAAGGCGAAACGTTCGGCAGCAAAGGTGTAAATGTTATTCCCGTCCAGCTTTAGCTGGATAGAATAAACATTGTTATGATTACCAGACACGCTGTTCATATCGTTAGCAGAAATGCCAAAACCAATATAGCCGTTTAGTTCAATCACCTTAGGGTTTGTTAAATGATAATTGCCTGCCGCACCGGTAACCGGTAAAAATTGGTGTGGTGTATTTTCGCTAAAGGGCCGTCCGTTTAAATGGTAAATAGCTATGGCGCTTATAGCAGGTGGTATCCTGTCTGGAATAGTTACGCCGAAAAGTTGAGGATTGATAGTCTCTTCTGTTTTGGTATCCCTGGTTTCAAAGTGCAGGTGCGGCCCGGCTACACCACCCGATTGGCCGGAAATAGCAATAATATCATCTTTACATACCTGAATTTGCTCTGGCGGCAACGCAAAATCAACCTCGAACAATTGATGCTGATACTGATAGTCGCGCACGGCGTTAGCAATCTGCGGACTAAAACGTTCATTATGCATATAAACCGTAGTGAAGCCATTTGGATGGGTAATATAAACTATGTTGCCGCCGCCGCCAAATTGTACCCGCACCCGTGATACATAACCATCGGCAGCAGCATGCACGGGGTAACCGCTTCGCTGGTTGGTTCTGAAATCTAAACCGGAATGGAAATGATTGGGCCTTAATTCAGCAAAACCCCCTGCCGTACTGGGTGGTAAATCAAGCGGATAACGAAAAAACCTTTTAGGATATTCTCTGCTTTGTATGGGATTTTGTGCCTGGGTAAAATTGTATATTAAAAATAGTAAGAGGATGAAAAATATTTTTTTCATTTAGATATTATCGATAGGGGATGTGTTAAAGAAAAGTAAACGCTGTGATGCCGAACTTATTTCAGCATCACATAAACAAAAGCTGTCTGCAATCGGGTTTATCATGATAGTGGTATCTGCTAAATGTTTATTCAATGGGTCAATAATTTTGTTTCATCTTGTTTCATCACTCCCAAATCAGGCAGTTGGCAACTATCTGATTATAAACACATAAATATAAAATTATACTTAAAAATACTGACGAATAAGTTGTTACATTTTGTTACATCACTTTTTCGTAATTTGTTTATTTTCAACATGTTAATGTAAAATCTTGTTTCACTTGTTACATTTTGTTACACGTTTTCGTGTAACAAAATCAGTTGGTGTCAACACCCATTAATTACCCAATATCTTTAGCAGCTCATTCAGCTCGGCCACTTTATCTGATGATCCCAATTGTTCGTACGAACTGATGAGGTTGCGCAGTACGCGTTTAATAATGTCGGTATTTGAGCAGGGCTCATAAAATTGCTTATCAAAGCTCAGGTTAAGCTGTTTTAAAAACATATCCACATCCCTGCGGCCAAAAATAAAACCCTTGTTAAAGGCATTGATGTAAAACAGGATGCCGCTCTCAAATTCGCTTTCCTTGCTTTCGTCCAGATAAGCCAAAATAAAATGCTGCGGCAGGTTTACGCCATGTACCGGTATATCCAGTTTTTGCGCTACGATGGAATAAATAATGGCTAAAAGTATCTGGTTACCCTTCTTGGTTTCCATAACCTGGCTCAAATAGCTGTTTTGCGGGTCCTGATGATTGGAAGTATTGCCGCTAAACCCATACATGTGATAAAATACATGATTGATAAGCTTTACCTGCTCTACGGGGCTGGCCTCGTTTATCATTTGTATCCATATATCGCGTTTAATGGCCTCTATCTGGTTAATTATTTTCTGCTCGTCGAGGTCAGGGTATTGGTAGCGGTTAATTATCAGGATGCCTTGCAGTAAATCAAATGCACCTCCCTGGTACCAAAGCTTCAAATCACTTTTCACTATACCGAATTGTATCTCGTGTACCAGGTTAGCAATGCGCTCTTGCTGTATAGCATCAAAAGCCTGCTCAAATGCCGATTCCAAATGCTCAATAGCCTCGCTGCCGTATGACAATAGTTTAGCGTGCACAAGATTGTATATTTCCTGGTCAGGGTCGTCCAGCAGGCGTATCAAAGAATTAACTTCTGTTAGATTTATCATTTCTGTACCGCTAAATTACTAACGTTTATATAATTTTACAACCATGTTTAATTTAAGGTTTGCCAAAGACTATCTGTTATACCGCTTAAAAGCCAAAAACAGGCATGGTTTACATTCTCCTTTTGTATATCAATTAGTTGATAATGTAATTTACGATTTTCGTGCCAAAAAAGTATATACAGAAATAGAAAGCATACGCGAAAGCTTATTAAATGACGATAGAATTATCACCGTAACCGACTTAGGCGCAGGCTCGCACGTAAATAACGACCGCCAAAAGCGCATAGGTGACATCGCTAAAAACGCGCTTAAACCACCCAAACTGGCCCAGCTGCTTTACCGCCTGGTTGCCGATTTGCAACCGACCAATATTATTGAATTAGGTACCTGCTTAGGTACTACCACCCTCTATCTGCAAAAAGCAGCCCCCGAAGCAAAAGTATACACCTTAGAAGGCTGCCCCGAGACTGCCAACATAGCCAAAGAGAGCTTTAAAAAAGCCAACCTGCATAATATTGAACTGATTACCGGGAACTTTGATAATACCCTGCCCAATGTAATTGAAGATTTAGACAAACTGGACTTTATATTTGTTGATGGCAATCATCAAAAAGAAGCTACCCTGAAATATTTTGAATGGTGCCTGCCCAAAGTGCACGAAAATACCCT